>QMOV01000005.1 GCA_003650305.1 Bacteroidota bacterium
TGGAACCAAATTTCAAGATGGCATGGAGGGATTGCGTCAGGGACGTCGGTTGTACATGCAGATCAACAGGCTATTGTATTTAGACCTGGAGCTGGAAATGCTAATAAAGTAGTTTTTGGCACAGATGGAGGTGTGTTTTATAGCGACGATATAACTTTAGCAAGTGCAAGTACTACTGCTATTTCAGCTAGAAATAAAGATTATAATACGGTTCAATATTATTATGGAGATATTAGTTCTGCAATTAATGGAGCAGCAGATGATATAATTGGAGGAACGCAAGATAATGGTACACCAGCAATATATGATGGTGTTGCTGGAGCAAATCCATTTACAGATCTTACAGGTGGAGATGGAGGATATACAGAAATTGATGATGCTGGAGCATATATTATTACTGCTTATCCTAATAATAATCATTATGTTATTGTTCCTCCAAGTACGTTTTATCAAATTTCATCAGGAACAGGAGGGAGTTTTATAAATGAAGGAGGATTGGATAAAAATTTAGATATTTTGTATTGTAATGCAAGTACAACTACACCTATCTATAGTATTGAAAGGAATGCAACTTTTACTGGTGGCGTACCAGGAATTGTAAGAACTGCTTTATCGGATGCATTATTAAATGCATCACCAACTGCTTTTAAAGTATCACCTTTTACTGTAGGCTCCACTAAGTTATTTGTTGGTTTAAAAAATGGGAGGTTATTACGACTTGATACTGCAGATGGTGTTCCAACATGGAATAATATTTCTGGAGGAAGTTTTGTTGGTAGTATTTCAGATATTGAATTTGGACAAAATGAATTAGAAATATTTGTAACAATGCATAATTATGGTGTTACAAGTATTTGGTTTACTAGTGATGGAGGTACAACTTGGTCAAGTAAAGAAGGAAATTTACCAGATCTTCCTGTAAAATGTATATTACAAAACCCATTACTTCCTAATGAAGTTATTATAGGTACAGAACTTGGTGTTTGGGCTACTGCAGATTATACGCAGGTTAGTCCAGTTTGGATTCAATCTTATAACGGAATGAGTGATGTAACAGTATTAGATCTTGATGTAAGAACATCTGATAATGTTGTTTTAGCTACAACTCATGGAAGAGGTATGTTTACAAGCCAATTTACATCTACTCCATTAAGTTTAGATGATAATGATTTTACTAATAATTTAATTAAAGTCTTTCCAACAATTTCTGATGGAAACTTTTCAGTTACTTCAAAAAATTCTTTAGGAATTGTTGATTTTGAAATATATACAATTAATGGTAAAAAAGTTTATAACTCTAAATTTGAACTTACAAATCTTCAAAAGAATTTTAATTTAGATTTAAATTCAGGATTGTATTTGCTTATTATTAAGGGAGATAATTTTAATGTAAGCAAAAAGATAGTTATTAAATAAACAATTAATGCATTTTATCGATATTATTTGTTTTTTATCGACTAATTGTCTAATTTTATCCCAATCTTAACCCAAAAAGGTTAATTAAAATGAAAAAAAACCTACTTGTTGCAATCGCTGTATTTTTATTCACGTTTGTTGTATTACTTGTCGTGAGCAATCTTTCTGATAAAGAAAATAATCAAGGCAATAAACAATATTATGTGGCAGATAAATAAAATTTACAATGTTGGTATTATTATAATCACAATTAGTAATTAGTTGCTATTTAATTTTTTAATTATGATTAAAAATAGAAACATCCAAATGGGATTATTAGTGTTTCTTATTACATTGATTGGATTAATTACTTTTGCAGAATTTTATCCAGAAGATAATTCGAATGCATTAGAAAAACAATCTGAAAAGACAAATTTTAATGAGAGAGATAATTTAGAGATTGCTATTAAGTAAGATTTCAATTTGTTTTTTTATTCCTTTGGCATCTAAAGAGATTGACTCTTGTAGCTGTTGAATACTTCCGTGTTCAATAAAGATATTTGGTATGCCTAATAGTTTTATAATATTTTTGTAATTATAAACTGAAGCAAACTCTAGTATAGCACTGCCAAAACCACCTTTAATAGAGTTATCCTCTATTGTTATGATATACTTATGGAATTTAAAAAGGGTATGTAATAGGGTTTCATCTAAAGGTTTCACAAAACGCAAATCATAATGCGCTATATTATCTTTATCATCAAATAATTCAATAGCTTCATTTGCTTTTTTAGCGATAGTTCCTACACTTAAAATTGCTAATATTCTACCTTCTTTTAATTGTACACCTTTACCAATTTTTATTTTAGAAAAAGGTTGCTTCCAATCAATTGTTACGCCACGTCCTCTAGGATATCTTATAGCAATAGGCAGGTCTAAACCTAATTGTGCTGTGTACATTATGTTTCGTAATTCTATTTCGTTTCTTGGCGCAAAAATGATAAGATTAGGAATGCATCTTAAATACGATAAATCAAAAACACCATGATGAGTTGCACCATCTTCACCAACCAAACCTGCTCTATCTAAGCAAAAAATAACAGGAAGTTTTTGTAAGGCAACATCATGAATTACCTGATCGTAAGCACGTTGTAAAAATGTGGAATAAATATTACAAAACGGAATCAATCCTTGTGTAGCCATTCCTGCCGCAAGTGTTACTGCGTGTTGTTCGGCTATTCCAACATCAAAAGCACGATCTGGAATTTCTTTCATCATATATTTTAAAGAACTTCCTGTCGGCATTGCAGGAGTTATACCTACAATCTTTTTATTTCGTTTTGCGAGTTCAACAATAGTATAACCAAAAACATCTTGATATTTTGGTTGCCTAAAGGCAGATTTGGCAAATAATTCTCCGGTTTCAGCATTAAATTTTCCAGGTGCATGATAGGTAACTTGGTCATCTTCGGCTTGTTTTAAGCCTTTTCCTTTTGTGGTTATTATATGAAGAAATTTTGGTCCTTTTATTGATTTTAATCGTTCTAATTCTGAAATGATTTTATAAATATCATGACCATCTATTGGACCAGAATAATTAAAATTTAATGCTTCAAAGATGTTGTCTTGTTTTTGAGTTCCTTTTTTTACATTGGTTAAATACTGTTTTAATGCACCAACACTTGGGTCGATACCAATAGCATTATCGTTTAAAATAACAAGCAAATTAGCATCTGTAACTCCAGCGTGATTTAACCCTTCAAAAGCCATTCCACTAGCGATAGAAGCATCTCCAATAATTGCAATATGATGTTTTTTATAATCTCCTTTTAGTTTTGAAGCAATTGCCATACCTAATGCAGCCGAAATAGATGTTGATGAATGTCCAACACCAAAGGTGTCATACTTACTTTCGCTACGTTTTGGAAAACCACTAATACCACCATATTGCCTATTTGTTTGGAATATTTCTTGACGACCAGTTAAAATTTTGTGACCATAGGCTTGATGGCCAACATCCCAAATAAGTAAATCTTCAGGTGTATTAAATACATAATGTAAAGCAACAGTAAGTTCAACTACACCTAAACTTGCACCCAAATGTCCTTCTTTTGTGGCTATTATATTAATAATAAATTCACGTAATTCTTGAACGAGTTGAGGTAACTCTTCAATATTGAGTTTGCGTAAATCTTTAGGTGAATTTATATGTTGAAGTAATTTTTTTTGCACTGAGCAAAAGTACGCGTTTGAAATTGTATTTTTACAACAATGAAAATTTCTTTAGACGATACCTATTTTATGAAAAAAGCGCTTCAAGAAGCTGAAGCAGCTTTTGAAAAAGGAGAAATTCCTGTTGGCGCAGTTATTGTTATTGAAAATAGAATAATTGCCAGAGCGCATAATCTAACAGAAACGTTGAACGATGTGACTGCTCATGCCGAAATGCAGGCCATTACTGCTGCGGCTAATTTTTTAGGAGGAAAATATTTAATAAATTGTACATTGTATGTTACTTTAGAGCCTTGCCAAATGTGTGCTGGAGCTTTGTATTGGAGCCAGATAAGCAATATAGTTTATGGCACTAAAGACGAACAAAGAGGTTGTACTACTATGGGAACAAAATTACACCCCAAAACTAAAATGAAAGGTGGTATTCTAGAAGCGGAAGCTTCAAAATTGCTAAAACAATTTTTTATTGAAAAACGAAACTTGAATTAGAAACTTATTCCTTCCCTTCTTTATATTCTCTCATTTTCTCAAGATTTTTTTTAGTAAGCAAATAATCTTTTAGGTTTTTATCTTTCCATCTATAATAAGAAAACAATGGGAATACTATAATAAATAAACCTGCAACGCCAAAACCAATTAGTTGTTGAGAATATTCGGTATCAATGAGATAACCAGTAATTATGCTTCCTAATGATGCTAATGTTAATATAGCTATAAAGTATTTCATTACTTGGTAAAGTTAATTAATTGCCTTCTGTATGCAGTAAGTAAACGTGATTTTGAAATAAATCCGTAATATTTACCATCTTTAATTACAACCAAATTCCAAGCACCACTTCCTTTAAATTTATTTAAAATTTCTTCTGCAGAATCTTTTTTATAATAAATAATATCAGAAGCGCTGTGCATTAGACTTCTAACTTTTATGGTTTCGTATAAGTTTTTATCAAACATAATACTTCTAATATCATTAAGAGTTAGAATTCCTAAAAATTCATTGTTCTCATTTACAACAGGGAAATGATTACGCGATGATTTTGCTACGGCATTATTAACAACCTCACCCAAACTCATTTCAGGGTAAAGAGAAATAAAATTAGTTTCAATAACCTTATCAATGTCTAATAACATAAGTACATTTTTGTCCTTGTCATGAGTAATGAGTTCACCTCGTTTAGCTAATTCAGACACATATATATTATGAGGAATATATTTTTTAGTAATTAAAAAAGAAATAGAAGCTACAATCATTAATGGAATAAAAAGTTCATAACCACCAGTAATTTCAGCAATTAAAAAAATAGCTGTTAATGGTGCTTGTAAAACACCAGCCATTAGTCCAGCCATACCAACCATAGCAAAATTAGTTAATGATAATTGGTGGTTAAATATATTGCTGTAATTTATAATCATTGCAAGAACATACCCTGAAATACTTCCTGTAAAAAGAGTTGGAGCAAAAACGCCTCCAACACCACCAGCTCCAAAAGTTAATGCCATTGCAATTACTTTAAATGTTACTAAACCAACAAGAAGTGCTATAATAATCCAAATATTATCAGAGACTGTATTAAAAACATTATTAGTGGTAACTTCGGCAATATTTCCTTTTAATACATTATTAACAGTCTCGAAACCTTCCCCAAAGAGAGGTGGAATAAAAAACACAATAATCCCTATTATAACACCTCCAATTATTAATCGCTTGTATGGATTTTTAAACCGTTTAAAAAATGCATCAACAGCAAAATACATTTTGCTAAAGTAAATTGAAGCAATTGCAGAAGATATGCCAAGAAGGATATAAAATAAAACATCATTCAATTCAAATTTATCTTGTATTTGAAAATGGAGCAATACATCATCCCCAAAAAAGAAATATGAGGTTAATATTGCTGAAATAGAAGCTAATAATAAAGGCATCATTGAAGCAATAGTTAGCTCTAAACTAAAAATTTCTACAGCAAATATAATGGCAGCAATAGGTGCTTTAAATATTGAGGACATTGCTCCAGCTGCTGCACAACCAATAAGTAATGTTCTTGCTGTTTGATTTAAGTGAAATAAACGCGCAAAATTAGAGCCTAAAGCTGCTCCTGTAGCAACAGTAGGACCTTCCAGTCCAACAGAGCCTCCAAATCCAACAGTTAATGGAGCTGTTATTAAAGAAGCCCACATTTGATACCTAGGCATAATTCCTTTTTGTTTTGAAATAGCATATAAGGTAGAAGGAATTCCGTGACCAACTTTTTTATTTATTATATATTTTATGGTAAGGAAAACAAACACTAAACCTATAATTGGGAATATAAAATAAAACACATGATGAATATCTTTTATAAATCCACCTTCAAGTAATTTCTGAATAAAATGTGTTAAGTTTTTTAAAGCGACCGCTCCAAGACCAGCTAACAAGCCAATTACTACACTTAAGATATAAATAAACTGCCTGTCAGGAATGTGTTTATATTTCCAAATTAAAAAGCGAGTTAATAGTGTTTTTTTTGGCATTTCATAAAGCTACTAAAAAATTCTGCAAGTTTCAGGGCTTAATATTTAAGATTTTAAGTTTAGTCGTAAACTTAATTCTTCTAATTGTGTATTATCAATTTGCGATGGAGCGTCTATCATAATATCGCGACCTGAATTGTTTTTAGGGAAAGCAATAAAATCACGAATGGTTTCTTGACCACCAAGTATTGCTACCAATCTATCTAAACCGAAAGCAAGTCCACCATGTGGAGGAGCACCATACTCGAAAGCGTTCATTAAAAACCCAAATTGAGCTTTAGCTTCTTCTTTGGTAAACCCTAAATAATCAAACATTAAAGCTTGGGTTTCTTTATCATGAATTCTTATTGATCCACCACCAATTTCATTTCCATTTAAAACTAAATCGTAAGCATTGGCTTTTACATCTCCTGGGCTGGTTTTTAATAATTCAATTTGACCTGGTTTTGGTGATGTAAATGGATGGTGCATTGCATGATAGCGCTCAGTATCTTCATCCCATTCTAAAAGCGGAAAATCTACAACCCAAAGTGGTGCAAACTCTTTAGGATTACGCAAGTCTAAACGTTCTGCTAATTCCATACGCAAAGCACTTAATTGTGCTCGCACTTTATTTTTTTCTCCTGAAAGCACACAAATTAAATCGCCTGATTTTGCTCGAGTTTTTTCTGCCCATTTAACTAAATCCTCTTGATCGTAAAATTTATCGATAGAAGATTTGTAGGTTCCGTCTTCTTTACAACGTACATAAATCATTCCTAAAGCTCCAACTTGAGGACGTTTAATCCAGTCAATTAATTTGTCTATTTCTTTTCTACTGTATGAATTTCCTCCTGGAACAGCAATACCAACTACTAATTCTGCTTGATTAAAAACGTTAAAATCTTTGTGTTGTGTAAAAGGGTTGAGTTCACCAAATTCCATCCCAAAACGAATATCAGGTTTGTCATTTCCATAACGTTGCATAGCTTCATCGTATGTCATTCTAGGAAATTTATCAATCTCTACACCATTAACTTCTTTTAATAAATGGCGTGTCAATCCTTCAAAGGCATTTAAAATATCTTCCTGTTCAACAAACGCCATTTCACAATCTATTTGAGTAAATTCCGGCTGTCTGTCTGCTCTTAAATCTTCATCCCTAAAACATTTTACGATCTGAAAATATTTGTCCAAACCACCAATCATAAGTAATTGCTTAAAGGTTTGTGGTGATTGTGGTAATGCGTAAAACTGACCTTCATTCATACGAGAAGGGACTATAAAATCGCGGGCTCCTTCTGGCGTAGATTTTATTAAATAAGGTGTTTCTACTTCAATAAAACCTTCATTCGACAAATAATTGCGAACATGTTGAATAACTTTATGACGAAATATTAAATTGTTTTTAACAGGGTTTCGTCTAATATCTAAATAGCGATATTTCATACGCAGCTCTTCTCCACCATCAGTATCATCTTCGATTGTAAAAGGAGGTGTTAACGCTTCGTTTAAGACAATTAATTCTGTAACTAAAATTTCGATATCTCCAGTAGGAAGGTTAGGATTTTTAGAAGTACGCTTAATAACCGTTCCAGTTACTTGAATTACAAATTCCCTTCCAAGTGATTTAGCCTGCTCCATTATTGATTGAGACGAGCGTTCTTCATCAAAAATAAGTTGCGTAATACCATAGCGATCACGAAGGTCTATCCAAATCATAAATCCTTTATCACGAGTTTTTTGTACCCAACCAGAAAGAGTTACTTCTTTATTGATATGTGAATTTCTTAATTCACCACAAGTATGGCTTCTGAACATAGTTGTTGAAATAGTTAAGATGCAAATTTAAGGAAATAGTGATTAGATATATTGAATAATAACCATTTTTTAAACATTTTTGTAATTAACAAGATGTTTTAATATAATACTATTTTTTGCAAAATAATTGATTGAATATTAATGATTTAGTAAAAAAATCAACAAAAATTGTTGAATTTAACAAATTTTTTAGTTTTTTTGTGGAAACAGATAAAAATAAAACTATGGTTAAAAATTACTTAATTCTCTTGATGTTCTTTTTTGGAATGTCAAGTTTTGTTGTGGCTCAAGAAGTCACAGGTACAGTTTTAGATGATTCATCTCAACCGTTACCAGGAGTTTCAATTATTATTAAAGGAACTTCAACAGGAACCACATCAGACTTTGATGGAAACTTTTCTATTAGTGCAAGCGATGGAGATGTATTGGTATTTTCTTACGTTGGCTACGACACACAAGAAATTACTGTTAGTGGAAGTGTTGTGAATGTAACTATGCAAGCTGGAGTCGCTTTAGACGAAATAGTATTGTTAGGTTCTCGTAATAAAAATAGAACTGCAGTTGACACTCCTGTCCCAGTAGATGTATTAGATATAGCCGAATTAACTCGAGCTGCGCCTCAAGTTTCTGTTAATCAGATTCTTAATTATGCTGCGCCTTCATTTACGTCTAATACACAAACAATTTCAGATGGTACCGATCACATTGATCCTGCTTCTTTAAGAGGGCTAGGTCCAGACCAAGTATTGGTATTAATTAATGGTAAGAGACGTCATAAGTCTTCTTTAGTAAATGTAAATGGAACTTTTGGCAGAGGTAGTGTTGGTACAGATATGAATGCTATTCCTGCACACGCTATTGATAGAATTGAAATTTTACGTGATGGTGCTGCCGCTCAATATGGCTCTGATGCTATTGCTGGTGTTATCAACATTGTTCTAAAGAAAAGTACTGATTTAAATGTTGTTTTGCACACAGGGTCAAATTTCACTAAAGTAAAAGATGAATTAAGAGGGACAAGCAAAAATGTAACTGATGGTGAAAGATTAGGTGTTGCTTTAAACTATGGGCTGCCTATTGGAGACAATGGTGGTTTCATCAACTTTACGGGGTCTTTTGATTTCAGAGGAAGAACAAATAGAATGCTTGAATGGGAAGGTGGTATTTTTAATAATTATAATGCGGTTGAACGTGTTGCTAGAGATGCAGGTTATGATGTTACTCAATTATTAGATGATGACACCGATGATATTTTTCAATTTGCTGGAGCAGCTGGTATTTCTTTAACAGGAAGTGAAACCTTAAGTGAGTTACAAGACATAATGGGATTAGATGCCACTAATTCAGAATTAGCAGCTAGAGGTTTAGAACGTAGCGACTTTAATATGAATGTAGGGCAATCAAGATTAAGAAATGCCCAATTTTTTGCTAATATGAGTATTCCAGTTGGTGAGGAAGCGGAGCTTTACGCTTTTGGAGGTTTAGGATTTAGAAATGGAGAAGCTACAGGGTTTTATAGATTACCAAGCCAAAATAGAACCTATACACCTGCTTATCCTAACGGATTTTTACCTCAAATACATTCTAGTATTGATGATAAATCATTAGCAGTAGGGATTAAAGGTAAATTAGGAGATTGGGATGCTGATTTTTCTAATACTTGGGGACAAAATTCTTTTGGTTTTAATATTAGAAATTCATTTAATGCCTCTCAACAAAATGCTTCTCCATTTGAGGCTAATGCAGGAGGATTTGCTTATACAGAGAATACAGTAAATTTTGATTTAAGTAGATATTATGAAGATGTAATGTCGGGTTTAAACCTAGCATTCGGTGCAGAATATAGATTAGAAAATTACGAAATTTTTGCTGGTATTATAAACTCTTATGCACAATATAATACTGATGGAAATGTGCATGACCCAACGGATCCTGATTCAGAAGTTCCAACCGATTTTTTAGGTAATTTAAGACCTGGAGGAATTCAAGTATTTCCTGGATTTAGCCCAGCGAATGAATTGAGTGAATATAGAAATTCAATTGCGCTTTATGCTGATGTAGAAGCAGACTTTAGTGAGTCATTTTTAGCTACTGCTGCTGTGAGATATGAAAATTTCTCCGATTTTGGAGGTACTTTAAACGGGAAAGTATCGTTTAGAATTAAAGCAAGCGATAATTTTAATATTAGAGGTGGTTTACAAACGGGTTTCCGTGCACCATCATTACATCAAATACATTTTAATTCAACTTCTACTATTTTTGTAGATGGCGTTCCTTTTGAAGTAGGTGTGTTTTCTAATACATCTAGAATAGCTAGAGTTTTAGGTATTGATCAGTTAAAAGAGGAAACTTCTTTTGGAGGAACATTAGGATTTACAGCTAATATTCCAGATGCCAATTTAAAAGTAACAATAGATGGATATATTACTACTATAGATGATCGAGTAATAGAAACAGGTCAATTTACTGATGGAGGTAACTCAGAATTAGCTGCACTTTTTGCACAAGCAAATGCAAGTAGAGCTGGATTTTTTGCTAATGCAGTAGATACAAAAACGAGCGGTATAGACGTTGTGTTAAATCATAAAGATAACATAAGTGATAAAGTAAGTATTACAAATACTTTAGCATTTACGTTTTCAGACACTTCAATTGAAGCCGTAAATGTTCCAGATGCAATTGCAGATGCAGGATTAACAGATACTTATTTCGATCCAACAAGTAGAATTTATATTGAAGGTGCAGTACCAAGAGTTAAAGGAAACTTATCTCACAATTTAGGTGTTGGTGAAAAGTGGAATATCTTTTTGCGTAATGCTTATTTTGGTGAAGTTACTGAAGCAACAAATAATGCTACACCAGCAGATTATGGTGGTAAAGTGGTTACCGATTTGAGCTTTGGATATCAATTAGGAGAAAACACAAGATTTACTTTTGGAGCAAACAACTTGTTTGATGTTTATTCTGATCCAACTCCTGAAGCATTTAGATCTTCAGGTAGATTTATTTATTCAAGACGTTCTCAACAATTTGGAACAAATGGGCGTCATCTATTTGCAAGGCTAAGTTTTACTATCAAATAGATATAGATTTAATAAATTTAAAAGGGTTGTAATTTTTACAACCCTTTTTTTATAATTTTGTTTCAATGATACAAATTAATAAAAATATATTATTACTAAAGCCTTCAGCGACTTTGGCTATTAATCAAAAAGTACAAACGTTGCGAAGTAATAACGTTAACGTTTTTCATTTTGGGTTTGGGCAATCTCCTTTTCCTATTCACGAATCTATTGTTGATGCATTAAGAGATAATGCAAAAAATAATTATTACTTACCTACAATAGGTTTAGAAACATTAAGACAAAATATAAGTGAATTTTTATTAAAGCATCAAAACATTATAGCAGACAGTAATTTTATTTATATAGGACCAGGAAGCAAAGATCTTTTATATCAAACCATGTTAGTTTTAGAAAGCACTTTTTTAATTCCCAAAGGAAGTTGGGTAAGCTATGGTCCACAAATTAATTCTACAAATGGACGCTATGTAATTTTGGAAACCGATTTAGAGAGTAGTTTTAAACTCTCTTCAAAAACGTTAAAAGCTTATTGCAAATCTAATCCAAATCAGCAAAAAACATTAATATTAAATTCACCTAATAATCCAACAGGAGCCGTTTACACAAATAAAGAATTAGAAATTTTAGCAGAAGTTTGTAGAGAAAATGATATTATTGTGCTCTCTGATGAAATTTATTCTCAAATAAA
This sequence comes from Bacteroidota bacterium, assembly GCA_003650305.1. Taxonomy (GTDB): domain Bacteria; phylum Bacteroidota; class Bacteroidia; order Flavobacteriales; family Flavobacteriaceae; genus PRS1. The sequence goes on from QMOV01000005.1 coordinate 11,710, forward strand.
TTTTAATGAAGATTTTTCTCCAAGTATTTCAAAGTTTTATCCCGAAAAAACAATTGTTTTTGGTGGATTAAGCAAAGTATTTTCAGCAGGAGGCTATCGTTTAGGGTTTATGGCTTTGCCAAAAGAATTACATTTTTTACACAACACATATCGCTCCATTTTTAGTGAAACTTTTAGTGCAGTATCTTCGCCAATACAATATGCTGCAATTAAGGCCTTTAAAATGGAAGGCGACATTAAAAATTATATTAAAGACTGTTCAATAATTTTAAAAGAAGTATCAAACTATATTACTTTAAAACTAAAGCAAGTAAATATTGAATGCACTAACTCTCAAGGTGCTTTTTATATAATGATTGGATTTAACAATTTTAAAGGACAAATAAATGCTTTAGGGATTTATACAAGTGAGCAGTTAGCTAATTATTTGCTTAATAATTTTAAAACAGCACTTTTACCAGCATCAGATTTTTATTTCCCTGAAAACGAATTGTTTTTTAGATTGGCTTTTGTAGATTTTGATGGACAAAAAGTTATGAGAGCATATAATAACAGACCATATATTAATGAGGACTTTCTTCAAAAGTATTGCCCAAATATATTTGGAGGAGTTAATAAAATTTTAGAATTTGTAATGAAATTATCTTAAAAGGAAACACTTAAACTACACAAAAGTTATGTTAAATGTTCTAGCTAATTAGATTTTGAATAGCAAAATGTAATTCTCTGCATTAATTTTATATCTCACTAATTATAGAACTACATTATATCTAAAACCCCGTCTTTTAAAAGCAATAAATAGAATATATAAAGGTTGATTTTTCTTTCTTTTTATTCAGATTAATTTTACATATGCTGCAAAAAACTTTAGCTAATTTTTGAAATTAACGTATTTTTTTAGTTACTTTAAAAAAACTAAAACAAAAATTATGTTAAAAAATTACTTAATCCTTTTGATATTCTGTTTTGGAATATCAAATTTTATGAACGCACAAACAGTTTCAGGTACTGTTTTAGATGATTCATCTCAGCCGTTGCCAGGAGTTACTGTTGTAGTCAAAGGGACAACAACAGGAGCAGTATCTGATTTTGATGGGAACTTTTCTATTAGCGCAAGCAATGGAGATGTATTAGTATTTTCTTATGTTGGCTTTAACACACAAGAAGTAACAGTTAGTGGAAGTAGAGTAAATATAACTATGAAAGCTGGTGTAGCTCTTGATGAAATTATTTTAGTTGGGAATAGAGCTAAGCCTAGAACAATTTTAGACTCCCCTGTCCCAGTTGATAATATTAGTGTTGCAGAATTGAGAAGTACTGGACAACCTACGGTTGATAAAATGTTGACTTATAAAGTGCCTTCATTCAATTCAACTAATCAAACAATTTCTGATGCAACAGCCCATTTTGATCCAGCAGACTTAAGAGGTTTAGGGCCAAGTAGAACTTTGGTGTTGGTTAATGGAAAACGTAAAAACCAAAGTGCTTTGGTTTATATTAACGACACTCCAGGTAAAGGAGAAGTTGGAGTAGATTTAAAAAGTATTCCAGCTGCAGCTATCGAAAGAATAGAAGTGTTACGTGATGGTGCTTCGGCTCAATACGGATCAGATGCGATTGCAGGTGTAATCAACATGGTATTAAAACGAGATGTGGAATATACTACTGTAAATGTTGCTACAGGAATTACAACAGAAGGGGATGGATTTACTTTTAGTGCAGATGTAAATACAGCTCTTAAAGCTGGAGATAATGGAGAATATATAAATTTGACTTTTGCCTATTATGAGCAAGAAGAAACAAATAGAGCTGGTACACCTGGGGAAGACGTGCTTTTTGGAGTACTTGCAGATGATCCTACTTGGGGATCATGGTTATCTGCTAATCCAGATTTAGGAATGACTGTTGGACAGCCTGAAATAAAGAAATTAGATGCATTTTTTAATGCAGGGATTCCTTTTAAAAATGGTAAAGGAGAGTTTTACACTTTTGGAGGTGTAACATATAGAACAGGCAAAAGCTTTGCACTATACAGAGTTCCTTATTGGATTCCAGACACTTTTAATTTATTACACGAAGCTGGAACTACATATCAAGGGTTTCAACCAACTTTTGAAACTAAAATATTAGATAATAATTTCACTGTTGGTGCTAAATGGGAAATGCACGGATTTAATGTAGATTTAAGTGGAACTCATGGTAGAAATGCTGTGGATTATGAAGTTAATAATAGTATTAATCTAGATTTGGGAGCAAGTAGCCCAACTTCTTTCGATGTTGGAGCTTACACGTTTAGCAATACACTTGCCAATTTAGATATTTCAAGAAGTTTCGATCAAGTAAACATAGCTTTTGGCGCAGAAATTAAATCAGAACGATTTACTGCTGAAGCTGGAGAACCAGATTCTTATTTTGGAGGTGGAGTACAATCTTTTCCTGGATTACAACCAAGTAATGCAGTAAGAGCAACAAGAGATAATTACGGAGTATATGCAGATTTAGAGTGGGAACCAACTGAAGAGTTTTTAATTGGTGGCGCTATAAGATATGAAGATTTTAGCGACTTTGGTGACAATACATCATGGAAAATTAATGCACGTTATAAATTAGGAGATAACCAAGGCGCTATTAGAGCATCTTTAAGCACTGGATTTAGAGCACCATCATTACACCAAATTTATTTAAGTAATATACAAACTTTGGTTTCTGGAGGGACAGTGTCAAATCAAGGTACCTTTAGCAATGTAGATCCTATTATTAGAGAAGGATTAGGAGTCCCTCAATTAACTGCTGAAACTTCTAATAATATTTCTGCTGGAATTACCTATAAACCAGTTCCTAATTTATCATTATCCGTAGATTTTTATAATGTAACGGTTGATGACCGTGTTTTATTTACTGGAGAGATTGGATTCGATGGAGACGCAGGAACAACAAACCCTGTTGAGCAAATTTTGTTAGACAATTCAATTACGAGTTTAAAATTCTTTGTAAATGCCGTTAACACTAAAACTACTGGAGTAGATGTTGTAGTTAATTATAGAAATATAGAATTGGGCAATGGTACTTTGGCAGCTACTTTGGCAGCAAACTTTAATGAAACAAAAATTGAAGGTCAGATAGATACGCCTCAGTTATTGGCAGCAAATGGATATGAAATCTTTAACCGTAAAGAGCAATCTAGAATTATATCTGCTAGACCAAAATCTAAAATACTTTTAGGATTAGATTATAACATTAATAAATTTAATTTCTTCCTAAACAATACTTATTTTGGTGAAGTAACTTGGCAACATGCTACTGACCCTTCAAAAGATCAAACATTTTCAGGAAAGATTATTACGGATTTAGTTATTAATTATGAGATTTCTAATAAATTCTCTATCTATGCTTCAGCTAATAATTTATTAAATGTATATCCAGATGTTATTGATACAAAAGGAGATGTTGTTACAGACCTAGGAGGACGTTTTAAATATCCTTGGGAAGTAAACCAATTTGGCTTTAATGGAACAGTCTTAAATGGAGGAATTACCTTTAAATTCTAAAGGAATTTCTATTTACTCATTCAAAAAAACCGAAGCAATCTTGCTTCGGTTTTTTAGTTTCTAGGCTTCACTTAAAACCGTTTTAGGAGCCATCTTTTCTTTTAGCCACATTTTAAACTTGGTAATTAGGAAGAATAGAATTGGTACAATAATAAGAGTAAGGAAAGTTGCAATAATTAAACCATAGATTACTGTTTTTGCTAAAGGTCCCCAAAAAATAACATTATCTCCACCAAAGTATATATTAGGGTTAAATTCGCTAAACAATGTATAGAAATTAATATTAAATCCAATGGAAAGTGGAATTAACCCTAAAATAGTTGTAATAGCAGTTAATAGTACAGGACGCAGACGAGCTTTTCCTCCTTTTACTATAGCTTCAAACAAAGTGTTTTTATCTACATATTCATAATCATCAAGATTATGTTCTACTTTTTTTCTGTCAATTAAAAGCTGTGTGTAATCTAAAAGGACGACACCATTATTTACCACAATTCCTGCTAATGCAATAATTCCCATCATGGTCATCATTATAACAAAAGGAGCTCCAGAAATCATTAATCCACCAAAAACACCAATGAGGCTTAAAAAAATGGCGAGCATAATAATTGCTGGTTTTGAAACAGAATTAAACTGAAATATTAAGATGAAAAAGATTAAACTTAAACCTTTAAAAAAAGCTCCCATTAAAAAATTCATTTGCTTCTTTTCTTCTTCAATTTGCCCAGTATAATCTATTTTTACAGTATTAGATTTTTCTGTGAAACCACTCATTTCATTTTGAATTACAGAAACAATGGCTCCAGCATCTGTATAACCTGGAGTTAAGGCAGAATACACTGTAACTACACGTTTAACGTCTTTATGTTTAATTGCGCTAAAGCCAGAAATATTTTTTTGTTTTGCAACAGCAGAAACAGGAACCTCTTTTATTTTACCTGATGCTTGATCTCTAAATGTGATTTTCTGATTAAAAATAGCACTTGTATTGTATCTATTTTCTTCATTAAATCGCACATAAATATCGTAATCTTCTCCAGCTTCTTTATAAATTCCAGCTTTTGAGCCAAAGATAGAATTACGCAACTGTTGTCCAACTTGACCAGCGCTAATACCTAGTTCTCCTGCTTTTTCTCTGTCCACAACTACTTGCATCGATGGTTTAGACTTGTTGACATCTATCTTAAGTTCATCTATTCCAGAAATATTTTTAGAGTTGATAAAATCACGCATTTTTTCGGCAGTAGCAATTAATTCATTATAATCGTTTCCTTCCAATTCAATATTAATTGGGTAGCCTTGAGGAGGACCTGCTGCATCTTTTTCTACACTAATAGCAACACCTGGATATACATCTTTTAAATCCTCTCTAATTTTTTTTAATAAGCCTGCACTTTTTACACCTTTTCTGTATTTATACTCACGCATGGAAGCTGTTATTTTACCTCTATGTGGCATTTCTGTAACAGCAGCATCAGTTTGTGGATTCCCAGCACCTTCACCAACTTGAGATACTGCACTTTCTGTCATGAAATTATAATCTCCATCTTTATATTCTTCAGCGTTAATTATACGATAGACTCTTTTTTCAATATCTTCAGTTATTGTATTTGTTTTTTCAATATCTGTACCTTGAGGATATTCTATATAAACTATAATTTGATTGGGCTGATTGTCTGGGAAAAATTCTATTTTGGTACGTTGACTGGCAACTGATGCGCCAAAACTCCAAAAGGCTATAAATAATAAAAGAAAAGTCCCAATAGTGACTGCATAAGGCTTCCAACCTTTTAAAGCACCTCTCAATATTTTTTCGTAAAAACGCTCTAATTTGGGCAAGCTGTTTTTTTGAAAAGAATTTGCTGCATTTCGTAATATTAATCTATATATCCAAAGCATAATTGCTGTAACAATCATTATGCTGCCTAAAGCTCTGTATTCGCCTCCGAAAATTAAGATTAATAATCCAAATACAGTCATTATAGCCGAAATACTAATAATGCGTTTTAGAGGCATTTCTTTATCTTCTATCCGCATGAATTGCGAAACCATTACCGAATTGAAAAAGATAGCAACAAATAAAGAAGATCCTAAAACTACTGAAAGTGTTATAGGAAAATATATCATGAATTCTCCCATCATTCCAGGCCACATACCCAAAGGTATAAATGCTGCAATTGTTGTAGCTGTTGAAATTATGATTGGAAACGCTATTTCACTAATTCCTTTTTTAGCAGCTGCAATTCGGCTTAAACCTTCTTTGTCCATTAAACGATACACGTTTTCAACTACAACAATACCATTATCTACCAACATACCAAGCCCCATTATTAAACCAAACAGAATCATTGTATTCATGGTATAGCCCAGAGCATTAAGTATCATTAATGACATAAACATCGACATTGGAATTGCAAACCCAACAAATAGTGCATTTTTAAGACCTAAAAAGAACATTAACACTAGAACTACTAAAATAATCCCAAAGATGATATTGTTTACTAAATCATCAACTTGAGCAATGGTTTTTGAAGATTGATCGTTAGTAATAGTTACTTTTAGGTTTGGAGGGAATACATTTTTAATAGCATGAGCTTTAATTTCTTCAATTTTTTCGGCTGCAGCAACCATGTTTTTTCCAGCACGTTTTTTTACATCTAACATGACAACTCTATCTCCAAATTCGCGCGCATAAGTAGTGCGTTCTTTTTCTTTAAAAGCCACTTCTGCAACATCTTTTAAGTAAATAGGACTATTATTTTCTGACTTTACAACAAAATTCTCAAGTTGTTCAGGGTTTTCAATTTCGCCTAGTATTCTAATAGTACGACGTTGTCCGCTTGCTATTAAATTACCAGCAGACATTGTTGTGTTTCCGTTTTGAATGGCTCCTATAATATCGCTAAAACTAACTTTAGCAGCCATCATTTTATAGATATCTACAGCAACTTCTACCTCTTTGTCTTGAGCACCACGAATATCTGCTTGTTTAATTTCTGGTAAATCTTCAATTTCATCTTGAAGATATTCGGCAAACTCTTTAAGTTTTTCAACTGGATAATCGCCAGAAATGTTAATGTTAAGAATTGGCATTTCTTCAGAAAAATTCAAATCAAATACATTAGGTTCTACTTTTGCGCTATTAAATGTTGGCCAATCTTCGTTTGAAGTTTCTGTATCTACCTCGTCTTTTACTTTTTGTTTAGCATCATCTACAGTTATATTCTCATCAAATTCTACAATAATCATTGAAAAATCTTCTTGCGAAGTTGACGTAATTTCTACAACATTGCTTACTGTTTTTAGTTTGTCTTCTAAAGGATTGGTTATTAATTTTTCTATGTCTTCGGCAGTATTTCCTGGGAATACTGAGTTGATATAAATTTTGGTTTCTTTTACTTCTGGAAAACTCTCTCTTGGCATACTAAAATATGCTGAAATACCTGAAAATAATATTAAAACCATTAGTACATAAATGGTGGTTTTATTATTTATTGCCCAAGATGATAATCCAAATTCTTTATCTAATTTTCTTTGTTGCTTCGTCATAATCAATAAGCTTATTTATTTTCAACTTGAACTGTTTGCCCTTCTTCTACTCTTCTTGCACCTTCTTGTATAATTTCTGCGCCATGAACAATTCCGCTTAAAACTTCAATAACATCTCCTTGCGTTTTTCCAGTTTTAATAATTGCTTTTTGAGCTACACCTTGGTTATTCTCTTTTTTGTCTTTTATAACATAGATATATTGTTGACCATTTGCATCTTCCGAAATAATACTTTGAGGAATTAGCAGTGCTCTTTCATTAGTATAATCGTTAATCTTTAGCTTAGCAGTAAGGTTTGGTTTGATACTTTTATCTTTATTAGGTATAGCAATTTCTACTTTAAAGGTTCTGTTGGCAGGATTGATATAATCTCCTGCTTGACGTACTTTAGCATAAACTGTTTTTCCTAAAACAGGAAAGTTAACTTCTACTTTTTTGTTTTTTGTTATACTAGACACGTAACTTTCAGGCACATTGGTTTCAATATACATATTGTTAAGATTAACAATGCGCATAAGTTGAGATTGCCCTGGAGCAACAACACTTCCTTGTTCAGAAATTACATCGTCTATTGTTCCAGTGAAAGGCGCTTTAACTATGGTTTTGTCTAATTGAATTTGTATTTGATTTACGGCTTGTTGCTGTGCTTCGTAATTAGATTTAGCTTGTAAGTATTGTAACTCACTTCCAATATTTTGATTCCATAAACGTTCCTGACGTTCAAAAGTGGTTTTTGCTAAATCTGTCTGGATTTGTAATTGTGCTAATTGTTGGCTTAATCCACCATCATCGATTTTTGCTAAAGTTTGTCCTTTGCTTACACGTTGTCCCTCTTTTACGTAAACTTTGATAAGGATTCCTGCATATTCGGGATAAATTACTAAAAGATCTTTTGTGCTTACGTTGCCTTGTAATTCTAAATAGTGATAAAACACTTCTTCTTTTGCAATAAAAGTCGAAATTAAAGGCACTCTTTTGGTAGTGTCTAACTCTTCTATTTTTTCTTCTAGCAGATTTAGTTGTCCTACAATTTTTATTTCTTCCGAAATTAGCTGTTCCTTTTTGGCTCTAATTTCTTCTAAATTGTTTGTAGCAATTACGGCTTCTACAGATTTTTTCTTATCTGCTCCACAAGACGAAAGAATTAAAGCAAGGATTATTATTGTATATATATTTTTCATAATGATTCGGTTTCGTATTAGTTAATTGTATTTAATATTGTTTCCAGTTCGGCTTTTTTAGTAATTACATTTAGCATAGCTTGTAAATAGTCTTGTTGTGAGGTGTAAAGTTGTGTTTGTGCTTGACGTAAATCGAAGCTTGTAGAAATGCCTTCAAAGAATTTTGTTTGATTCTTTTTTTCGATACGCTGTGCAAGATTTAAATTTTGCTTTGCTGTTTCGTATTGCTGGATAGCAAATTCATAATTGCTTTTTCCAGTTGCTATTAGGAGTTTTAATTGCTGTTCGGTTTCAGTAAGATTGTCTTCAGATTTTTCCAGTTCTATTTTTGCACGTTGTGTTGCAGCGTGTCTTCCAAAAGAACTAAAAATAGGTATGTTCAAACTAACTCCCATTAGTGATGAACCAAACCATTTTTGTTCATTTTTTAAAAATGTGAAATTTTCGCTATTTCCAGCATAGCTTCCGTTAATAAAAGCACTTAAACTAGGTAATGCCTTGCTTTTTTCGAGTTTAAGCAATAGTTCTTTTGAGCGTTTGTCGTTTTTAGCTATTTTATAATCTATCGTACTTTCAACGTTTTCTTCAATAGTTATTAACCCTAAATCTATGTGAGTTATTGTTAATTGATTTAGATCTTCGGTTAAAATTGTATTGGTATTAATATCATTACCTAAAGTAATATTAAACATTTTGATGGCTAAATTTTTTAAGCGTTTGGTTTGATTCAGGCTGTTGTTTATGCTAGATAATGTAATTTGAAGTTGTTCTACATCTTCTTCTTCGGTCAAACCGTTTTCGTAAATTTTTTGAGTTTCGTACAGGTTTTTTTCGAGAACAGCTTTGTTATTCTTTAAAATACTTACGCTCTCTTGAGCTAAAAGCACATTTCCATAGGCATTAATTACTGCTTTTCTAATTTCTAAATCTGTTTTTTCTTTTGCATTTTTAGAAATTTCCAGAAAAACTTTAGCTGATTGTAAGCCTACCAAATACGAACCATCAAAGAGCAATTGTTCTAATGTTGCCGTTGCATTCATGGTTTTTGTTGTGCCAAATGCCACTTCAGCAAATTCACCTTGATTTCCTCCAAAAAACTCCGCCGGAATTAAAGACACTTGTTGTTTTAACCAGTTATTGTATTCTATTTTTGCACTTATTTGTGGTAAACCTGTAGCTGTGGTTTCCCACTTGCGTTGTTTTGCAGATTCAATATTTCTCGCTGCATTTTTTGCAGACCTATTATTTTCTAAAGCATAATCTATGGCTTCTTGTAAGGAGAAACTTTGTGTGTCTTCTTGTGAAAAACCTACAATAGAAATTAATAAACTAAATATTATTATTAGTTCTTTTGTCATTATTTATAATTGATTTGAGTTTGTTATTTGGTTTAATAAGTCTAATCCTTTTGGAGTGCAAACTCCTCTTAAGTGATATTCTAGATAATATCCCATAAGTGTTTTTATCGAAAATAATTCATCAGGAAAAAGATCTTTGTCTTTAATAGAGATAATTCCGCTAAAGTAAATTCTTGCTATAAACTGAATATCTATAGTTTCTCTATATAGACCTAATTTTATGCCTCGTTCTAAATTCTCTAACACGCAATCTTTCATAACTTCAAATTGCTTGTTTTTTAGAGTCATGTATATTTTTGGATAGTATTTTTGTAACTGATATTGAGGGGAAGATTTTTCGTCTTTAAGATGCTCCATTACAAATGCCTTGATATCATATATCTCTTCAATAGGATTTTTCTCTAAAGCACAAATGCAATCAATTCCATGAGATATAAGATTAAACATATACATGGTTGTAGCTTCTACTAGCTTGGTTTTATTTTCAAAATGCAGATAAATGGTTTTTTTAGAAATCCCCATTTTATTAGCGATATCATCCATTGTTACGCTTTTAAAACCAAGTGTGATAAATAAATCGGTTGCCTTATGTAATATTTCGTTTTTCATAAGAATGGACAAAACTACAACAGGAAACTTTAAAAACCAAAAAAGTTTCCAAAGTTTTAGGAATCTTTTAACATTTAATCTTTAGTAGCAGATAGATAATGATATCAATTACATTATTTTTGTGTTATGCAAACAATTGAAACGTATCAAAAGATTTTTTTAGAATATTTAGAGCAATTCGTTGAAGATAAAGAACCAAAAAACTTATACCAACCCATTAGCTATATTCTAAAGTTAGGAGGAAAGCGTTTTCGTCCTGTCTTAACATTAATAACTACAGAGATTTTTGATGCGGATTATAAAAAAGCTTTAAATGCAGCTTTGGCTATTGAGGTCTTTCATAATTTTTCATTACTACATGATGATATAATGGATGCTGCTCCTTTACGTCGAGGAAAGAAAACTGTTCATGAGAAATGGAACTTAAATACAGGAATTCTATCTGGAGATACAATGTTGATAATGGCATACCAATTATTTGAGAACTATGAAGCCAATACGTTCCAATCTTTAGCAAAGTTATTTAGTAAAACGGCTTTACAAGTTTGTGAAGGACAGCAAAATGATATTGATTTTGAAACTAGAAATGATGTAACAATTATTGAGTATTTAACAATGATTGAATATAAAACAGCAGTATTGATTGCTGCAGCAATGCAAATGGGAGCCATTGTTGCAAACACATCTAAAGTGGAGCAAAACAGTATTTATGAATTTGGTAAAAATTTAGGAATTGCTTTTCAATTACAAGACGATTATTTAGATGTTTTTGGTAATCCTGAAGCTTTCGGAAAACAAGTTGGAGGTGATATTATTGAAAACAAAAAAACGTATTTATTCCTTAAGACATTAGAGTTTTCTAACGAAGATGAGAAACTTCAGTTGCAGAATTTATTTAGTATTCAGTCTGAAAATAATGCTGATAAAATAGAAAAGGTAAAACAACTTTTTATTTCGAGTGGTTCAGATGAAGCCACAAAAAACGCCATTGAAGATTATACGCAAAAGGCTTTTTCTGTATTAGAAACTCTTAATATTAAAGAAGAGAGAAAAATTATTTTAAGACAGTTTGGAGAATATTTGATGAATAGAAAAGTTTAACTACTGTAATGCAAGTTCCATCTACATTTGAAGATTTAGTACAACAAGCTTCAAAAGAAGAATTGTACCAAAAATTAATACTTCAACTTAACAAAGACTTTTTATATGCAAATATTGATTTAAATTTCAATGAAGATATATTGCCATCAAGTTTAAAATTAATACTACACGAAACGATTTATAAACTCTTACAAGAGAAATTTGCAGACTACTTAAACTTGCTTTACATCATAGATGTTCCTGAAGAAAAAATCAAGCAACTAGACGGAAGCGACACTTTAAAACTATCGGAACAAGTTGCTTTTTTAATCTTGAAAAGAGAATGGCAAAAAGTGTGGTTAAGAAATAGATATTAGGTTTTAAAATGCTGAAAATAAATCTCAATAAGCTTTTGTAAATTTTTAATAATTTTTTTGCGCTCCTCACTATCAGTAGTATCTTTTAATACTGAAATCTCATCTAACATTGGCACTAAAACAACATGTAGTTGATTGTGAGACTCACCTTTCATAGTACAGTTTTTTATTACATAACTGGTTTGCTTTGATAGTGCTTCACCTAATTCAAAATAGTTTTTAGCATTGTTTGCAGTAAAGGCTTCGATTAGGGAATCCATATTTTTAATGCCAATATGTGTTTCTTTGTTTGCTAACCATTTTTTACCATTATCAAGGCTTAATTTTGTGGATTTATCAACAGTTACTTCTTCTGCTTCAGTTGTATTGGAATTGTTTATTTGAGTTTCATTTCTACAACTCATAAGTGACAATGCAAGAACGAATATAGTTAATAGCTTTATTTTCATAATTTGTATAAATAAATGCCCATTATGGGTTTAAAAATCTTTTCTATTGGATTTATATACTATTCTTAAAACTGGTAAAACAACCCAAACCGAAAGCATTATAATAGAAACAATTAAACCAAAATTTGTGCCGAAGAATTTTTTAAAAACTGCTCCAGTATAGCCTAATAAAGCCGAAATATCTAACTTCAAGAGAATGAGTGTTCTTGAGAGATCAATGGGATTAAGCATTGTGCCAAAAAGAGATAATTTATCTAATGGATAATCTTCAAAAAGAATTAAGGACATTAAAAATAAACCATCATAAATTACTGCTAAAAACAACCACAGTAAAATGGCATAACCAAAACCTTTAATTTTATTTTCGTTAGACAAAGCAATATTAAATGCTAATGCAGTAAATATAAAAGTTAAGAAAGTGCCTGTAATTAGCAATAATGAAAAATCCCAAATATCATTCGATTTAAATAAACCGTAAAACACAAAAGGAATTCCTAATCCTAATATTAAACTCATAGAAAGGGACAATGCAACACCCAAGTATTGTCCTAAAAATATTGACGACCGTTTTAAAGGTTGTGCTAATAACAGTTCAGTAAATTCTTTAGAATTGTAATAGTACATGACTCCAAAAATGGTTCCAATTAATGGAACAAGAACAATAATTACATTCATTAATGTAATGACTGCTTTTGATAAGTTGTTATTAAGAAATAATAACACAACTCCAAGAAGTAAATAAAAAATAAAATACACATAACTCCAACGGCTTCGCATTAAATCGTAAAAACTATATTTTAATATTTTAAGCATGATTATCTATTAATATTGATGCAATGGCGTGTTCAAAATCGGGTTGATTAGTTTTTGTTTTTAATTCGTTTATGGTTCCTTTAAAATAAATTTCTCCTTCTAAAATAAAAACAATTTCGTCTGATACTTCTTCAACAAAACTCATAATATGAGATGTTATTATAAGGGTTTTTCCTTTGGCTTTTTCAGTTTGAATAAGTTCTTTTAATCTTATTAACGAAATGGGGTCCAAACCAGTTGTAGGTTCGTCAAGTATTATTAAAGGGCTATCAAACATAAAAGTTAAAACGATATTCACTTTTTGCTTTGTTCCTCCCGAAAGGTTGCCCAATTTTTTGTTTAAAAAAGGCTCTAAATTAAAGAGCTTTATTAAACGTACATCTTCATTGGTGTTACCTCGTAAATCCTTTATCATTTTAATAAGCTCCTTAACCTTAAGGTTGCTGGGAAAGTTTGCAATTTGTGGTAAATAATCAATTTTACTTCTATATTCTGAATTGTGTTTTATATTTTTACCGAGTACAGTTATAGCACCTTTATTAGGAATAACCATTCCTAAAATAGTTTTTATAAGGGTTGTCTTTCCAGAGCCATTTGGTCCAAGAACAGCAAAAATACCACCTTCATTAATATTAAGGTCAATACCACTTAATACCACATTCTTGTTAAATTTTTTATGTAAATTTTCAACAGTTACCATTCTATTTTTTTTATTGAAGGGTTATTATCTAACAAATTATCTGGTGTAAAAACTGGTGATACTTTTTCAGAAAAATCAATAATATCTATAAACAAACTACGAAGCAATATAATAGTTTCTGGAGTGCGATTCACAATATAAGAAAATAATTTTACAGGTCTGTAGGGTACATCGCCAATACCATTTTTATCTAAATCGTAACCTGTATAATTGCTCCAATAGTTATTGTCGAAAATATTATCGTTAAGCTTACTGTTATAAGAAAGGTCAAAAGAATTATATAAAAAATTATTCTCAAAAAAAGTATTAGTATAACATGCTCCACGAACTTTCATAGCCCAACCATTTCTAATAAAATCATTGTTTTTATAATTAATTCGATTAGTACCTTCTATGTTAATTCCAATCGTATTCTCTTCAAAAGTGTTACCTATAATTTCGGCATCGTTTATTTCTTTTAAAAGCAATCCATAAGAAGCCGATCCCCAATTTTTTTTAAAAATGTTGTTATACATTTTTATTTTTTTTGAAAACATAACCGCTACACCTGCACCATTTTTTTCGAACGTATTATCTTGATAAATATCGTTGTTAGAAAACATAAAATGAAGTCCATAACGTATATTGCCTGTGCTTACATTATTAATAATATTACAGAAATCTGAAAATTCTAAATAAATGCCATCTCGCACACCTTGTACATAATTGTTTTCGATGTCTATGTTTTTGCTATACCATAATTGGATACCATTACCAGAATTATATTCTTGTATGGCATCACCAAGTATCGTATTATTAAGGATTTTTCCCTCTTTAGCTTTTTCTAAATAAATTCCGAAGAAAAGATTTTCAAGTTTTAAATTTTGAATAATAAAGTTTTTACTTTTTACGACACGAATTGCTGCATAATCTTCGATATAACTCGTTCCTACGTTTATGATATGAAACCCATCAACAGTAACATTGTCGGAATGAATTGTAATGATTTCTCCTTTATTTTCACCATCAATAACAGGATAATTTTCACCAATAAGAGTTAGAGGTTTGTCAATAATAATATTATATTCTTTGTAAGTGCCTTTTTTTACAACAATGGTATCAAAATCTTTGGCAATAACGATGGCTTCTTTTATTGAAGTGATGTTACAAGTTGCGCAAACCTCAATTGTTTCAGCTTTTACATTTAAAATCGAAGCACAGAAAACCACAACCAAAGAAACAATTATCTTTTTCATAAGCGCAAAGTACAATAAAATTATATTGAAGGTTTACTTGTTTTTTAAATGTGTTAAAAGTTCTTTCCAAGTATAGATTTTACCACTTTTTTCAGCTTGAGTTTTAAGAGCCTTTTCTTTACTTTTAAATGCTGAAAGAAAAGCTCCCATTGGGCTTGGTATATTTTCGCTAATTAAAAATGTAGCTTGAGTAGCGTCTATTAATACTTCAGGTTCTGTATAATTATTTGATAAGTATAAAGCTATGGATGAAGTATCAAATTCATCCATAAAATGTATCATACATTCGGTAGCATCAAACTTATATACTTTTCCTTTTGCGGTTACAATTTCGGCTGCATGAAGCTTATCTACAATTGTCATTTTGCAAAAATGACAACCATCAATACCATATTCTATAGCTTTAGGTTTTGCGTTACAGGCAATTAAAACCAATATGACAACTAGAACAACTATTAACTTTTTATTCATTATTTAGTTTTTCCTTTTTACCTATAAAATAAGAAACAAATGAAAATGCCATTCCTAATGCTAAAAAATATGCACCTAATCGAGGATAGGAATGTGCTTTAAAGTTAAGAATATCTTTTGAACCAAATAAAGGTGGTTGAAACCCCATAACAGTACCATCTGGATTAGTAAACTTCATGATAGCTTTTGGGTCTAGATTATGACCGTAATCGTGTTCCCAAAGGTAAAAGTCGTACAGTCCTGCAAGACTTAATACACACATTAAAATAAACCAATATAAAAACCATTTGTAATTAAATTTAAACCCAATTATAAGTCCAATAATTGTAGTTATAATAATTCCAGCTGGGAATATTTTAAATTCTGGAATAGCATCAGGAATATATTTCATGCCAACATAATGGTTCATTATATTAATGTTCTTAATATCATGAGGATTAGCATCAGCAAAATCATTTATATGAATATTCATACCTAAAGGAGTAGGATATTGAGGTGCTTCAAGAGTTATGTTCCATAAAGGAAATATAAATAATCCTAAAGGGAGTAATGCTGCTAACAACATTAACATTTTTGACTTTCTCATTTTCTTATTTTTCAGTTATTTAGATTTGCTTTCTTTAGGCTATAATAAGGTTAGTGAGAGTGATAAATGCATTATGAAACTCTACTACAAATATCGGATTTTTTTTCAAATAAAAAGCGGGAGAAACAACCAATTACTCCCGCCTTTTTAGGAAAATAAACACTAAAACAAAATTCTCCTAACTATTAATCTTTATATTATTAATCTTCTCCAAGAGACCATGATAATTCTATATTAGAACTTTTTGGAGATACTCTAACATAACCTTGCATTTCTTGGTGCAATGCGGAACAGAAATCTGTACAATAAAAAGGCCATACACCAACCTGTTTAGGATACCACACAAAAGTTTCTGTTTGTCCTGGCATTATTAATAATTCAGAAGTTTGAGCACCAATCATAGCCACACCATGAGGCACATCGTAATCTTGTTCTAAATTAGTAACGTGAAAATATACTTTATCACCAACTTTTACACCTTCTATATTATCTGGAGCAAAGTGAGAGCGAATCATGGTCATATAGATATGCACTTCGTTTCCAGTTCTTACAACTTTAGTTTCGCTTGGAGTTTTAGCTGCATAAGGATGTTCGTTTTCTTCTAAATTAAACAGCTTTTTAGATTTAGATTTTATTAAATCTGCAGGAATACCAGCAGCATAATGTGGCTCTCCAACAGTTGGAAAATCTAATAACAGCTCCATTTTGTCACCTGTAATATCATATAATTGAGCAGATTGGGTTACTTCTGGACCAGTAGGTAAATATCGGTCTTTGGTAATTTTATTCATTGCCAGTAAATATTTCCCAAATGGTTTTTGAGAGTTTCCTCCAGGAATCATTAAGTGACCTACAGAATAATAGGTTGGTTTTCTATCTAAAACTTCCCAAGTTCCTAATTTCCATTTTACAACTTCAGATGATATAAAGAATGTTGTATATGCATTTCCTTTACCATCAAACTCTGTATGTAAAGGTCCTAAACCAGGTTGCTCAACACTACCTGCTAAAACATCTTCGAAGTTTAAAATAGGGATACCATATGCTTTACCTGCAAATTTTTCGTTTTCAATTGCATCTAACATTTTAGTAAAAGAGTGTACGGTGACATTAGCGGAAAGTTTTCCGCTGCCTACTATGTATTCCCCAGTTGGATCAACATCACATCCATGAGGAGACTTAGGTGTTGGTAAAAAGTAAACTGCACCTGGAACTTCAGCTGGGTCAACCATAAGAACTTCTTTTATCATTGTAGAAGTAGCACTATGAGTTTTGTCATCGTAAACATTATGCGCATAGTTGGTTGGCATCATTTTACCACCACCATTATTTACATATTCTTCGATTTTTTTCCAGTTAACTGCAGCGATAAAATCTTTATCATTTTGTGATGCATTTACCTCTAATAGCGTATGAGCTTCTTCTGTATTATAAGTTGTGTAAAAGAACCAACCATGAGATTTCCCTCTGCCTGGATGTGCTTTATCGTAATCGAAACCTGGCATTAATAATTGAAATTTAATTTCCATTCCGCCATCTTCTGGGTCAACTTTTATAAAAGAAAGTGTTCCTTTAAAGTTTCCTTTGTATTCTTTTATAGACATATCACGCTGTGGAACTGGAACACTAAATCTAGTTCCTGCAATTACATACTCTGTATTATCTGTTACATAAGAAGAACTATGATTTCCTGCTGTATTAGGAATTTCAATAATTTCAGTTGTTTCAAAAGTTGTTAAATCAATTTTTGCAATGCGAGGTGTATTGTTTCCATTAATAAATACCCAACGTCCATCTAGCTCTCCATTTGTTTGAGAAATATCTGGATGGTGAGAATCATCCCAAGGAATAAAACCGTGAGATGTATTTAACATAGGTTTTGTTTCTTCGTTAAAACCCCAAGCTTTCTCAGCATCTACTGAAAACACAGGAATTACTTTAAATAGTCTTCCTGAAGGTAATCCGTAAACAGCTAACTGCCCACTAAATCCACCTGATACAAAAGCGTAAAATTCGTCATGTTCTCCAGGAGCTACATAAACTTTCTCTGCAGCACTTGAAGACAAAGCACCATTTGATTGTGAAGAATTTCCGTTATTACAACTGGTAAAAGCAATCATAACCATTAGAAATCCGATAGAAATTTTAATTATATTTTTCATTATTATTTATGTGTTAGTTTTTAAATATTTTAATTTTCTTTTGAAGGTGGTAACATAACTTTGTCAATAACATGTACTATTCCGTTTCCAGCTTTAACACTACCAAGAATTTTTGCTCCTCCTACAAATACATCGTCTCCTTCTACTTCTACAGTAACGTATTGGTTATTAGCTTGCCCTAATTTTTTAAATTTTTTAAGGAAGTCTTTTGAGTAGTTTCCAGGAGTTACGTGATATTTTAAAATATCTGCTAAAGTGTTTTTGTTTTCTGGTTTCAGTAAAGTTTCTACTGTGCCTTCAGGTAGAGCATCAAAAGCAGCATTTGTTGGAGCAAATACCATTAGTGGTCCTGCATTAACTAGTGCGTTTTCCAAATCTGCAGCTTGTACAGCAGCTACTAAAGTAGTGTGATCAGGAGAGCCTATTGCAATTTGCAATACATTTGGAGTAGAGCCATCATCTGTTATAAAGGCTTGACCTGTAGTCTTATCAGTTTGTTCGTTAACTGTTGTCGCGTTGTTGTTTGTTTTTTGGTTATTAGCATCATTTTTGCAACTAATAAATAGTAGTACAATAATTACACTAAAGAACATTTTAAGGTTTGGTTTCATATTATATTATTTTACAGTGTTCGGAAATATTCAAGTACAGCTCTGGCTTCCTCTTGCGTTAGATTTTGATTTGCCATAGGAGAGCCATTAAATTCTATAAGTAGTGCCTTAGCTAAATGGTCGTTTTTTACCATGCCTTCAGGATCTAAAATTATATTCATTATCCATTCTGGAGTTCGTCTTTCCATAATTCCTTTTGGAGCAGGACCAATAAATTTTTTGTCTGCTTTATGACAAGCGGTACACATTTTTTTATATATTTCTGCACCTTGAGTAGCCATTGCCTGATCTATTGTTTCAGGTAATTCTAGAGTCGAAATAGGACCAACGCCTTTATTGGTTAGGTCAATAGTTTCTGAAGCTTTTGTTGTGGTTGTTTTAGCTTCTACCTTCTTTTCTGTGGGTTTAAGTTTTACTTTTGAAGATTCTTTCTTGGTTTCTTCACTACCACAGCTAAAAATTAATAAAGCAAAGAATAGTGATAGGGTTTTTAGTGTTTTCATAATATAATTTTATTAGATAATTTAATGATGCAAAAATATGATCTTCATATATACTAAAATATGATAAAAATCATTTTTAGGACAAAAATATCTTTTTATTTTTGAGTTTCACATAATTATTCACTTTATATGCTTTCAAAATCATCAAAATATGCTATAAAAGCAGTTTTGTTTTTAGCATTAAATTCTAATGATAAAAAAAAGGTAATGGTTAAAGATATTTCTGAACCCATAAATGTACCTCAAGCTTATATTGCAAAACTTTTACAAAAGCTTTCAAGACAAAACATAATTTCTTCATCGAGAGGACGTAAAGGAGGATTTTATTTAAGTGATAACAACAGAAAGCAATCAATAATGAGTATTATAGAAGTTATTGATGGAGAAAAAAACTTCAATTCTTGTATGTTAAGTTTAAAAGAATGTGATGAAGACAAACCTTGCCCTCTACATAAAACTTTATATCCTTTCAAATCAAATATTATAAGAAATTTAGAAAGTATTTCAATTAAAGAGTTAGCGTTAGAAGTTGAATTAGGAAATGCTTTTTTACCGCTTTAAAAGTTATAAATCTTTCCTCCAAAAAGCATTATAAAATCAACAAATTCTTAATGGTATTAATGCAATAAAACAATTTGTAATGTTACTAAAAGTTGTACTTTTGAAAAAAATTTGTTGAAGCGAGAACGTCTTATATAATACAATGGACAAATATTCTTTTTTAAATGCGGCACATACAGCTTATTTTGCCGATTTATACGAACAATATATATCTAATCCCGATTCTGTAGAGCCAAGCTGGAGAGCCTTTTTTCAAGGCTACGATTTTGGTAGCGAAAACTATGAAGCAAATGGTATTATTGATGAAGAAGTTGAAACCCAAATTCCAGAACAGGTTAAAAAAGAATTTCAAGTTATTAAACTTATAGATGGCTATAGAAGTCGAGGACATTTATTTACAAAAACTAACCCTGTTCGAGAAAGAAGACAATACACACCAACATTAGAAATAGGAAATTTTGGATTGACAGATAAAGACCTAAATACAGTTTTTAATGCAGGCGATATTTTAGGTATTGGACCACAAAAATTAGATAAAATTATATTTCATTTAGAAAGAATTTATTGCGACTCTATTGGTATTGAGTATATGTTTATTCGTAATCCCGAAGAAATTAAGTGGTGGCAAAATAAATTAAATAAAAACGATAATCATCCCGATTATACTACAGAAACAAAGAAGTATGTGCTTTCTAAATTAACACAAGCAGTTACTTTCGAGCAATTTTTACAAACTAAATATGTTGGTCAAAAACGATTTTCGTTAGAAGGAGGAGAAACCTTAATACCAGCATTAGGTGCAATAGTTAGGATTGCAGCTGAAGAATATGATGTAGATGAGTTTGTTCTTGGTATGGCACACAGAGGCAGATTAAATATGTTGGTAAATATTTTCAGAAAACCAATTCGTGAACTTTTTAATGAGTTTGCTGGTAAGGATTACGATGAAGATGATTTTGATGGAGATGTAAAATATCATTTGGGCTCTACAATAAAGAAAACCTTAAAAAGCAATAAAGAAATTACCATGAATTTGGTGCCAAATCCATCTCATTTAGAAACGGTTAGCTCGGTAACTGAAGGGATTACTCGCGCTAAAATAGATGAAGATTATCAAGGAGATTCTTCAAAAATATTACCCATAATTGTTCATGGTGATGCAGCAGTTGCTGGTCAAGGCATTGTGTATGAGCTTATCCAGATGAGTAAGTTAAATGGCTATTCAACAGGTGGAACAGTACACATAGTAGTAAACAATCAAATAGGATTTACAACAAACTATTTAGATGCACGCTCAAGTACCTATTGTACAGATGTTGCAAAAGTAACACTGTCTCCTGTGTTGCATGTTAATGCAGATGATGTTGAAGCTGTTACTCATGCAGTTTTAATGGCTTTAGATTTTAGAATGAAATTTAAAAGAGATGTATTTATAGATTTGTTAGGTTACAGAAAATATGGACATAATGAAGGAGACGAACCTCGTTTTACGCAACCTAAATTGTATAGTGCTATAGCAAAACAACCAAATCCTCGTGATATTTATAGAGACAAATTAATTGCAGAAGGCATTATAGACCAAAATTACACAGCTAATTTAATTGTAGAATACAAAGCATTATTAGAAAAAGAATTTGATAAGTCTAAAGAAGATTCTGCAACTAAAGTTAAGCCATTTATGGATAATATTTGGCATAGTTTTATGCATCAGAATTTAGATGGCTTGTTATTAAGCGTTGGCACAAAATATCCAAAAAAGAATTTAGAACACATAGCCAAAATAGTTTCTACAGTTCCAGATAACGTTAAATTTTTAAGAAAAGCTGAACGGATTTTACAAGATAGAGCAAAAATGGTTTTTGAAACGAATAAGTTGGATTGGAGTATGGCCGAAATTTTTGCTTTTGGAAGCCTGTTAGAAGAAGGTTACAATGTTAGAATTTCTGGTCAAGATGTAGAAAGAGGAACATTCTCTCATCGTCATGCCATATTAAGAGATGAGATTTCTTCCAAAACATTTAATTTATTAAATACAAATTCAAAGAATAAAGGAGAAATGACGATATATAATTCTTCTTTATCGGAATATGGTGTGTTAGGATTTGATTATGGTTACGCTATGGCATCGCCAAATACATTAACCATTTGGGAAGCACAATTTGGAGACTTTAGTAATGGGGCACAAATTATTTTCGATCAATACCTTTCGGCAGCAGAAGATAAATGGAAACAACAAAATGGAATTGTAATTTTATTACCTCATGGCTATGAAGGGCAAGGCTCCGAGCATTCTTCCGCAAGAATTGAACGCTACTTACAATTATGTGGTGTTGATAATATAACAGTTGCAAATTGTACAACTCCAGCAAATTTTTTCCATCTGTTACGTCGCCAAATGAAACGTAATTTTAGAAAACCTTTAGTCGTTTTTACGCCAAAAAGTTTGTTAAGGCATCCTTTAGCAATATCAACTATTGGAGAGTTTACCAATGGAGAGTTTCAGGAAATTATTGATGATACAATTAATCCAGATAATGTGAAACGTATGGTGTTTTGTTCAGGAAAATTTTATTATGATTTATTTGCTGAAAGAGAGAAACTAAAAAGAGAAGATGTAGCATTAATTCGTATCGAACAATTATTTCCGCTTCATAAAGACAAAATCGAAATAATACTTAATAAGTATAAAAATGCGGAAGATTATATCTGGGCACAGGAAGAACCAAAAAATATGGGAGCATGGAGTTATATGTTACAGCGTTTTGAATTGAAAGATTTAAAAGTAAGATCAAGAAAATTTTATTCAGTCCCAGCCGCAGGGTCTTCAACACGATTTAAAATTAGACATCAAAAAGTAATTGAAAGTGTATTTAACACAAACAAAAACAATATATAATAATGAAAAATCTGCTTTTAGTATTAATATTTATTAGTTCTACTAATTCTTTCTCTCAAGAGCAAGATAATTATAAAGAGGTAGCCTCAAAATTTCAAACCCTCTTTAATGCTGAGGATTACGAAAGTATTTTTAATATGTATGATGACAATATGAAATCCGCCTTGCCATTAGAAAAATCGAACGCCTTTTTTGCACAAAACCTTAGAGCTGGTTTGGGAAAAATACTGACGATGGAGTTTTATAAAACAAAACAAACAGCATACATTTATAAAACTACTTTTGAAAATGGAATTTTTGACATCTTAATTTCTTTAGATCAAAATAATGCTATTAATGGCTTATATGTTTCTCCTTATAAACCAGATAACCTTCCAAAATTAGAAAGAAATATAACAAAAATGATGTTACCATTTAATGAAGAATGGTTTGTGTTTTGGGGAGGAATATCAGTTGAACAAAACTATCATGTTGCTTACGAAAATCAAAAAGGAGCTTTTGATTTAGTAATAGTAAAAAACGGAAAGACACATGTAGGAGATTCAAAATTAAATGAAAGTTATTTTGTTTTTGGAAAAGAAATTATTGCACCTTGTGATGCAAAAGTGGTTAAAGTCATTACAGGAGTTCATGATAATATTCCAGGAGAATTAAACCCTAAACAAGTTACTGGAAATACAGTAGTTCTTGAAACGGCTAATAAGGAGTATATTTTGTTTGCGCATTTTAAAGAAAAATCTATTGTTGTAAAAGAAGGACAATATGTAAAAAAAGGAGATTTACTTGGACTATGTGGAAATTCCGGAAATAGTAGTGAGCCTCATTTGCATTTAAGCCTCCAGAATGTAAAAGATATGAATATGGCAACTGGTGCAAAATTATTTTTCGAGAAAATAAAAGTGAATGGTGAGATAAAAGAAAATTATCTTCCAGTAAAAAATGATAAAATCCAAAACATAAAATTATAGTATAATGATTTTAGAAATGAAAGTTCCCTCGCCAGGAGAATCCATAACAGAAGTTGAAATAGCAGCTTGGTTGGTAGAAGATGGCGACTATGTAGAAAAAGACCAAGCAATTGCAGAGGTAGATAGTGATAAAGCAACTCTGGAACTTCCTGCCGAAGAAAGCGGAACGATTACATTAAAAGCAGAAGAAGGAGATGCAGTAGCAGTTGGTGCTGTAGTATGTTTAATTGACACAAGTGCTGAAAAGCCAGAAGACAATAAGAAATCTACAGATAGCAATTCGACTGATTCAAAAGAAAAAGTAGCTGTCACTTCGAGCGTAGTCGAGAACAGAACGTATGCAACAGGATCACCAAGTCCAGCAGCAAAAAAGATTTTAGCCGAAAAAGGAATATCATCTTCAGAAATTAATGGCACAGGAAAAGACGGTCGTGTAACAAAAGAAGATGCTGTAAATGCAGTTTCTTCTATGGGAAAAGAAATTAATGTTAAAGGTCGAGGAAGTAGTCGCTCTAAAATGTCTATGCTTCGTCGTAAAGTCGCAGAGCGTTTGGTAGAAGCTAAAAATACAACAGCAATGTTAACGACATTTAATGAGGTTGACATGTCTTCAATTTTTGCTTTGCGTAAAACATACAAAGAAACTTTTAAAGAAAAGCATGATGTAAGTTTAGGCTTTATGTCCTTTTTTACATTAGCCATCGTTAGGGCTTTAAAATTATTCCCATCAGTAAACTCAATGATTGATGGAAAAGAAATGATCACTTACAATTTTTGCGATATTAGTATAGCTGTTTCTGGACCAAAAGGATTAATGGTTCCAGTAATTAGAAATGCTGAAAATTTAACTTTTAAAGGTGTAGAAGCCGAAGTAAAACGATTGGCAATTCGTGCGCGTGATGGAAAAATAACTGTTGACGAAATGACAGGAGGAACATTTACTATTTCTAATGGAGGCGTATTTGGAAGTATGTTATCGACACCTATAATAAATCCACCGCAAAGCGGAATTTTAGGCATGCATAATATTGTAGAGCGTCCAGTTGCAATTGATGGCAAAGTAGAAATAAGGCCAATAATGTATGTAGCTTTATCTTACGACCACAGAATTATTGATGGTAAAGAATCAGTAGGATTTTTAGTCGCAGTAAAAGAAGCACTTGAAAATCCGGAAGAATTATTAATGAATAATAATGTAAAGAAATCTTTAGAATTATAGTTATTAATTAAATAGATTAACAACATAAAAAAGCGCAATTCTTTAAAATTGTGCTTTTTTGCTCTATAATAAATTTACTAATACATTTATAGAAATAACGATTATAACTATAAAAACTAATCCAATTAATAAGATCTTATTTGCAAGGCTATATTTTTTACACATAGGATAAATTTGGGTATATGGAAAAAATAGGATTAAAATTTTGAAAGCCCTGAATTAACAATAAATTCAGAGCTTTCCAGAATTTCCTAAATAATTCCTTTGTAATAACTAATTAATAGCACTGTAAATATCTTGAATAAAAGCTTACTAAACAATACGTAACGTTACGTATTTTTATAGAAGTTGATCTTGATTTTCTTTAGCCCAAATTAATAAGCTATTTTGAGATGAAGAAATATTTAACTTCTTGATAATGTTGCTTTTATGTTTTTCAACTGTCCGGTTTGAGGTAAATAAAACCTCGCCAATCTCTTTAGCAGTTTTATTTTCCGCAATTAATTTTAAAATCTTTTTTTCGGTTGGAGTTAAAAAACTAAAGTCTATAACATTTTTTTGTTCAGACATTAATTCTTCAATTTCAGGGCTAAAATAAGGGTTGTTGTTTAGTATAGAAGCTAGACAATTTTCAATTTCTATTAAAGCAAATTCTTTAAGTATATAGCCAGACACATTTAAAGCTTTTGCTTCTCTGTAAAGTTGAATGGTTTTATCAAAAGTAATGAGCACAATTTTTGTGCTAATATTATTACTTATGCATTCTTTTGTAATTTCTATTCCTGACATTAAAGGCATTCTAATATCCAAAATGGCTATATCAGGACTATGCTTCACGATTAATTCATACGCATCTTTGCCATTTGCTGCACTTGCAATTACATTATATTTTTTTTCAGTTAAATTTTTTTGTAACCCTTTTAATATTAAAGGATGATCATCGGCAATAATTATAGATGGTTTCATAGGAGAGATGGGTTGTTAAATTGTTTTTTTAATCAAAGCTTAAGATATAAGTATTTTTTTTGATAATCTATAATTGCATTTCCTTTTTTTAAAATATCTGCACCAATAATACCATCTACAGGATTCGAGTTATGGTTCGTTAATGCCGTATTTACATGTGTAAGATTAAACAAAATTAAAGCAATTTTATCTTTTTGCCATTTGCCTATTTTAATCACATTCTTTTTAGAAAGTTTTGTACTCATGTCTATTGCGCCAGCACCTGCAGCTTTAACATCTGAATCTTCTATTTCTAAATTAAAATTCTTAATGGAATCAAAACCTATACAAGAATTTGAAGCTCCAGTATCTAAAATAAACTTGCCCTTAACACCATTTACAGTAGCAATAATTTCGAAATGATTGGTTTTTGTGAATCTTAATTTAATTTTTATGTAGTCTTGCTGAAGAAGAAATTCTTGTAACGTCATTTTTTTATCTATTTAAAATTCCACAATTTACCAGCTATTAATCTTAATTATATTGCTTGGTATTAGTCATTGTTTGTCAAATGCCCATTATGGGCTTTCAAATATAATAATCATACCTTACTTTTACCACATGATTATTACAGATACTCATACACATTTATATAGCGAAGCTTTTGATGATGATAGAAAAGAGATGATTCAGCGTGCTTTAGAGTTAAATGTGAAGCGTTTTTTTATTCCTGCAATAGACTCTACTTACACCAAAGCAATGTTTCAGTTGGAAGCAGATTATCCCGAACAAGTATTTTTAATGATGGGTTTACATCCAACACATGTAAAAGATACTTATAAAGAGGAATTGAATCATGTGGAAGAGATGCTTCAAAAAAGAAAATTTTATGCCATTGGCGAAATTGGTATAGATCTTTATTGGGACAAATCTACCCTTAGTATTCAGCAAGAAGCATTTAGGCATCAAATAAAACTTGCAAAATACTATAAATTGGCAATAGTGATACATTGCAGAGAATCTTTTGACGAAATATTTGAAGTTCTTAAAGAAGAAAATGACGAACATTTATTCGGAATTTTTCATTGTTTTACTGGAACTTTAGAGCAAGCACATCAAGCAATTTCATTTAATATGAAACTTGGGATTGGTGGTGTTGTAACTTTTAAAAACGGAAAAATCGATAAATATCTAAACCAAATAAATCTTAAGCATATAGTATTAGAAACCGATTCGCCTTATTTATCTCCAGCACCATACAGAGGAAAACGTAATGAAAGCAGTTATATAATCAAGGTGTTAGACAAATTATCCGACATATATAAGCTACCTCAAGAAAAAATTGCCGAAATTACTACAGCAAATTCAAAAGACATTTTTAAAGTTTAATAATGAATAAGCCAAACATACTTTTAATATATACTGGAGGAACAATTGGAATGATTAAAGATCCTGAAACTGGAGTTTTGCGTTCTTTCGAATTTGATAATTTATTAGTTAAGATACCAGAACTTAAACTTTTAGATTGTATAATCGAAACCACTTCGTTTGATGAGCGTCTAGATTCATCAAATATGAACCCAAAATATTGGATTCAAATCGCCGAAATCATAGAAAAAAATTATCCCTCTTTTGATGGATTTGTGGTTTTACACGGAAGCGATACGATGAGCTATTCAGCTTCAGCTTTAAGTTTTATGTTAGAAGATTTAGCCAAGCCAGTTATTTTTACTGGATCTCAATTGCCAATAGGAGATTTACGAACAGATGCCAAAGAGAATTTAATTACCTCTATACAAATTGCTTCATTGCAAAAAGACAACAAACCTATAATAAAAGAAGTCGGTCTGTATTTTGAATATAAATTATACAGAGGCAATCGCACAACAAAAATAAATGCCGAACATTTTGAAGCCTTTACGTCTTTAAACTATCCAGATTTAGCAGAGTCTGGAGTACATTTAAAAATAAACTATCCTTATTTACTTAAACCTGATACCACAAAAAATTTAGTAGTACATAAAGAACTTGATACTAATATTGTATTAGTAAAATTATTTCCCGGAATTTCAAAATCGTTATTACAAAATATTTTTAGTACGCAAAATCTTAAAGGAGTTATTTTAGAAACTTATGGAGCAGGAAATTGCACAACCGAAGATTGGTTTATTACATTATTAAAAGAAACTATTATAAAAGGCATACATATTATTAATGTAACACAATGCTCTGGAGGTAGTGTTACGATGGGAGAATATGAAACAAGTATTCAGTTAAAAAAAATTGGAGTTATTTCTGGCAAGGATATAACTACTGAAGCAGCAGTAACAAAACTTATGTATTTATTATGTAAGAATTATTCTTCAAAAGATTTTAAAACAGTATTCGAAACGGCTTTACGAGGAGAAATGTCGCAAAATTAACGAGCAAAGTTTTAAGGTTTAAACTTTTTTTTGTTATTTGAGCGGCTGTAACTAAAAATGAATTTTTAGAGAGGTGGCCGAGCGGTCGAAGGCGCACGCTTGGAAAGCGTGTATGCGTTAAAAGCGTATCGAGGGTTCGAATCCCTTCCTCTCTGCTTTAAATTTTATTTTTTAATTGCATTTTTTTTATATCTTTAACCCTTTACTAATAAAATTAAGATCAAAATCAATGAAAAGATTATTTTCTATTCTAGCTATCGTAGGTATTATGGCATTCGGGACTGTAAATGCTAATACAAATGCGAACACAAACACGATTGTAAATTCTATTCAAGAAGAAGAAGCTGCTGCTTCAGATGATGTTGGATTTCATCAGGAATTAAAAAAGAGATTTATTGAAGGTGGCCCAGGATTTATGGGTATTGTATTATTATGTTTAATTCTAGGTTTAGCAATTGCTATTGAAAGAATTATCTTTTTAAACCTTTCTTCAACAAACACAAAAAAATTAACTCAAGATGTAGAAGAGGCACTTAACTCTGGTGGTGTTGAAGCTGCAAAAGAAGTTTGCAGAAACACTAAAGGTCCTGTGGCATCTATTTTCTATCAAGGTTTAGATAGAACAGATGAAGGTCTAGAACAGGTTGAAAAAGCTGTTGTAGCCTATGGAGGAGTACAAATGGGACAATTAGAAAAGAACGTATCTTGGATTTCACTATTTATTGCATTGGCACCAATGCTTGGTTTTATGGGAACAGTAATTGGTATGATTTCTGCATTCGATAAAATTGAAGCAGCAGGAGATATGAATCCTTCGCTTGTTGCTGGTGGTATTAAAATAGCACTATTAACTACTGTATTTGGTCTAGTTGTAGCGATTATACTTCAAGTATTTTACAATTATATTATTGCGAAAATTGATAGTATAGTAAATGATATGGAAGATGCGTCAATAACCTTGATGGATTTATTAATAAGAAACAAGAATTAGTAATTCTTATAAATCATATACTATTATGAAATTACACAAAATATTTAGGATCGTTGCTGCTATATTGAGTTTAGTTGGTGCTATATTTTTAGTGCTAATTATCTCAAAAGGAGATAAAGCAATAGATGCCGCTTATCTTTCAGGTGGCAATACAAGCATAGTAGATAATATGTCTTTTGTAGCTTATACCATTTTTGGATTAACCTTATTATTTGTTATAATTTTTGTAGTCAAAAATTTATTTACAGATACTGGCTCTTTAAAAAGCACGTTAATAGGATTAGGAGCTTTTGCTACAGTTATAGTTGTAGCTTATCTTTTTTCAGGAGGAGATGCAACAGAATATTTTGATCAAGGAGTCAAAATTACAGAAGGAACATCACATATGGTTGGGGCTGGATTGGTAACGTTTTATATTTTAGGAGCATCAGCTATAGGTTCAATATTATTTACAGGAGTTAAAAAACTAATTAAGTAATTATGGCAAAGCGAGCATCACCAGAAGTTAATGCAGGCTCTATGGCAGATATTGCCTTCTTGCTATTAATATTTTTCTTGGTTACTACAACCATGGAAAAAGATTCTGGTATAAACAGAAAATTACCTCCAATGCAAGATGATGAACAGGAAGACGTTATCATCAAGCAAAAAAATATTTTTACAGTATTATTAAATAATAAAGACCAATTGCTTGTTGAGGAAGAATTAATGGAGCTTAAAAACCTAAAAACTGCTGCTATAGAGTTTTTAGATAATGGAGGAGATGGTTCTTGTACTTATTGTAAAGGGAAGCGAAACCCAAAATCGTCAGACAATCCAGACAAAGCAATTATTTCTTTAAAAAACGAACGTAAAACATCTTATGGTATGTATATATCAGTTCAAAATGAATTGGTTGCTGCATATAATGTTTTAAGAAATAAAAGAGCTCAACAAGAATTTGGTATGTCTTTTACAGAAATGCAAAAAAACGTTAAAGATGTAAATTGGGTTGGGAATAAAGAAAAGTTAAAGGAGCAGATAGATCAGATAAAGCTAGAATATCCTCAAAAACTTTCAGAAGTACAATAATTTAGAATTTAATACAGCATTATAAATATGTCTAAATTTAAAAAGAAAAAGGATGGCGGTTTGCCACCAATTAACACAGCATCATTACCAGATATTGTGTTTATGTTATTGTTTTTCTTTATGGTAGCTACCGTAATGAGAGAAAACACACTTAACATTGAAAACAGATTGCCTTCTGCCACAGAAGTTGAAAAGCTAGAAAAGAAAAATTTAGTGATGTATATTTACATTGGTAAGCCTAGTCGTAACTATAAGAAGAAGTATGGTACAGAAGCTAGAATACAACTTAACGATAAATTTGCTGAAGTTTCAGAAATTGGTGCTTTTATTGCAGCTGAAAGAGCAGATAAACGTGAAGAAGAAATCCCATTTTTAATTACTTCGTTAAAAGTAGATAAAAAAGCAAATATGGGAATAGTTGGTGATGTTAAACAAGAATTAAGAAAAGTTAACGCTTTAAAAATAAATTACGCAGCCATTAAAGGTGATGTGTCAAGGAATAGACAATAAGAATTTCTGGAACTGAAAGGTCTAAAATAGGCTGAATAATTTTCAAGTATTTAAAAAAGCCAGCAAAGTTAACTTTGCTGGCTTTTTTATGAAAATAAAATTCTATTAGAAATTACTTTAATTTCTTTTTAATAGCAACTTCACGAAAGGATTCAATAACATCTCCTTCTTTAATATCGTTGTAGTTTTTAACTTGCATTCCACAATCATAACCTTTAGCAACTTCTTTTACATCATCTTTAAATCGTTTAAGTGATGTTAATTCTCCAGTATATATTACAACTCCTTCTCTTATTAAACGCACTCCAGAACTTCTAAATATTTTTCCATCAGTTACCATACATCCTGCAATCGTACCAATTTTAGAAATTTTAAAAGTCTCTCTAATTTCGGCTGTACCAGTAATTTCTTCTTTAAATTCAGGAGAAAGCATTCCTTCCATAGCATCTTTAAGATCATTTATAGCGTCATAAATAATAGAATACATTCTAATATCAATTTCTTCTTTACCTGCTATTTGTCGTGCATTTCCCATTGGACGTACATTAAATCCTATAATTACTGCATCTGATGCTGAAGCTAATAACACATCGCTTTCGGTAATTGCTCCAACTCCTTTATGTATAATATTAACCTGAATTTCTTCAGTAGATAATTTTTGAAAAGAATCTGTTAATGCTTCAACCGATCCATCAACATCTCCTTTAAGTATAATATTCAATTCTTTAAAATCTCCAAGAGCAATTCGTCGGCCAATTTCGTCTAATGTAATATGTCGTTGCGTTCTTACAGATTGTTCGCGCTGTAGTTGTGAGCGTTTTGTTGCAATTTGTTTTGCTTCACGCTCGTCTTCAAAAACATTAAACTTATCTCCAGCTTGTGGTGCGCCATCTAATCCCAGAATAGAAATTGGTGTTGATGGTCCTGCTTCTTTTACTTCATTACCACGTTCGTCATGCATTGCTTTTACCTTACCACTATTTTTGCCTGCAAGTATAAAGTCTCCTATTCTTAAGGTTCCAGCTTGCACCAATATTGTTGTTACATAACCTCGTCCTTTATCAAGAAACGCTTCGACAACTGCTCCTGTTGCAGGTTTACTTGGGTTTGCTTGAAGTTCTAATAATTCTGCCTCTAGGAATACTTTTTCCAATAATTCATTTACGCCATCTCCATTTTTTGCTGAAATATCTTGAGATTGGATTTTTCCTCCCCAATCTTCTACTAACAAATTCATATTAGCAAGACCTTCTTTAATTTTTTCTGGATTAGAATTAGGTAAATCCATCTTATTAATTGCAAAAATAATTGGTACTCCAGCTGCTTGTGCATGAGAAATGGCTTCTTTGGTTTGAGGCATAATATCATCGTCTGCTGCAATAACAATAATTACTAAATCGGTAATTTGAGCACCACGAGCACGCATTGCAGTAAAGGCTTCATGACCAGGAGTGTCCAAAAATGCAATTTTTTGATCATCGCCTAGAGTAACACCATAAGCACCAATATGCTGCGTAATTCCTCCAGACTCTCCAGCTATTACGTTTTCTTCTCGAATATAATCTAGTAATGAAGTTTTACCATGATCTACATGTCCCATGACAGTTACAATTGGAGCACGAGGTTTTAAATCTTCTTGTTTGTCTTCTATTTCTTCTATGGAGTCTTCAATATCTGCTGTTACAAATTCTACATTATAACCAAATTCTTCACAAACGATTGAAAGTGTTTCGGCATCTAATCGTTGGTTCATTGTAACCATCATGCCAAGTGACATACATGCAGAAATAACTTGTGTTACAGAAACTTCCATCATTGTGGCAACTTCACTGGCTGTAACAAACTCTGTTACTTTTAGCGTTTTACTTTCGGCTGCTGCAATTTCTTGATCTATCTCAGTTTGTTCGCGATGTAAGTCTCTTTTCTCTCTTCGATATTTAGCTCCTTTTCCTTTTTTAGATTTTCCTTGAAGTTTTTCTAAAGTTTCGCGTACTTGTTTTTGTACTTCTTCTGCACTAGGCTCTTCTTTAATAACTTGAGGTCGTCTTTTTCCTCTTCCTTTACCACCTCTGTTCCCTCCACGAGCATTTCCATGACTTTTTTTTTGCCCTTGTTGTGGAGAATCTCCTCCTCCCTTACTTATACGACGACGCTTCTTTTTGGCGTCTGTACTACTCTCTTTTTGTTTTGACTTTTTTTCTTCCTTCTTCTTTGGTTTAGTAAATTGAGCTAAATCAATTATTTTACCAGTTTCTTTTGGTCCAGAAAGCTTTTTATATTGAGTTGTGACTTTTTCGGTTTTTTTTGTCTCATCTTCAGGTAATACATCATTAGTCTTTGCTACCTCTTTTTCTTTAGTTTTTACTGGAGTTGGTTGTTCCTTTTGAGGGTTTATGGCTTTTTCTTTAGCAGGCATTTTTTCTTCTTTACTAGCTTCAGCTTTTGCTGGTTCTTTTTTTGGAGTTTCTAAATCGATTTTCCCAACTTGTTTTGGTGCTTCTAAAGTAGTTTTAGCTTTAACAATTTCTTTTTGGGAAACTTCTTGTTTTTGAAGTTTTTCTTCTATTTCGAGTTCACGCTCAATACGAAGTGCTTCTTTTTCTTTAAGTTTTGCTTCGCCAACTTCTTTTGAGGCTACTTTTTTACTTGCGTCTGTTTGAAACTCGTTAGAAAGCACTTGATAAACCTCTTCAGAAATTTTTGTAGTAGGCCGTTTCTCAATTTCAATGCCTTTATCGTTTAAAAAATCGACAGCACGATCCAATGAGATATTTAACTCCCTTAATACTTTATTTAATCTTATTGTTTCAGCCATAAATTGCCTTTATAATACACTTTTATTCTTCAAATTCTTCTTTAAGAATTCTTACCACATCATTAATTGTTTCTTCTTCTAAATCTGTACGTTTAACTAAATCATCGACATCTTGTTCTAAAACACTTTTTGCTGTGTCTAATCCTGCTTTTGCTAATTCTTCAATTATCCAACCTTCGATTTCATCTGAAAACTCGGTTAATTCAACATCTTCTTCAACACCTTCTCTAAATACATCTATTTCGTAACCTGTTAATTGTCCTGCCAAACGAATGTTATGTCCACCTCGACCAATAGCTTTACTTACTTCTTCTGGTTTTAAAATTACTTCTGCTCGTTTTGTTTCTTCGTTAAGTTTTACAGATGTTACTCTAGCTGGACTCAATGCTCTTGTAATAAATAATTGTATGTTATTGGTATAGTTTATTACATCTATGTTTTCGTTTCCTAATTCTCGAACAATACCATGAATTCTGGATCCTTTCATACCTACACAAGCTCCAACAGGATCAATTCTATCATCATAAGAATCTACAGCTACTTTTGCTTTTTCGCCTGGAATTCTTACTACCTTTTTTACGGTAATTAATCCGTCGAAAACTTCTGGGATTTCTTGCTCAAATAATTTTTCTAAAAATACTGGAGCTGTTCTAGACATAATTATTGTTGGTTTACTTCCTTTAAGTTCAACACTTTCTATTATGCCTCTTATATTTTCTCCTTTTCTGAAGAAATCTGAAGGGACTTGTTTTTCTTTTGGTAAAATTATTTCGTTACCATCATCGTCTAATAAAATAATAGCTCTATGTCGAATATGATGCACTTCTGCTGTGTAGATTTCTCCTATTAAATCTTTAAATTGCTTATATATATTTGTATTGTCGTGCTCGTGTATTTTTGAAATTAAATTTTGGCGTAAGGCTAAAATTGCTCTACGACCAAGATCCATAAGTTTTACTTCTTCTGATACATCTTCACCAACTTCAAAATCTGGTTCGATTTTTTGAGCTTCGGTTAAAGAAATTTCCTGATTCGGTTCTTCTACTTCACCATCTGCTACTACAATTCTATTTCGCCAAATTTCTAAATCGCCTTTATCGGGATTTATAATAATATCGAAATTATCGTCATCACCAAATTTCTTTTTCAATGCATTTCTAAATACATCTTCTAAAATTGACATTAAGGTAACTCGATCTATTAATTTATCGTCCTTAAATTCCGAAAACGATTCAATTAACGCAATATTTTCCATAACTACTTTGTTAAAATTTTATCATTACTTTTGCTTCTATTATATTACTATACAATAGTTTTGCTTCCTTTTGTACTGTAATTTTTCCTTTTCCTATAGGTTTTGGTTCTCTAGTTTTCCACTTCAAAGTTATACCTTCATTATCCGCTTCAACTAATTTTGCTTCAAACTTTTGGTTATTAACAGCTTTAACAGCTACAATTCGACCAATATTTTTTTTATACTGCCTATCGTTACTTAAAGGTGTTGCAGCTCCTGCAGAAGTCACCTCTAAAGAAAAATCGTGTTCTTCTCTATCTAAATTGTGTTCGATAGCACGACTTACATACATACAATCTTCTACTAGCACACCATTATCACCATCTATAACAACCCTTATAGAATTGCCTTCTAAAACATCGAAGTCTATTAGAAACAAGTCTTTTCGTTGTTCAAGACTTTTATCTAGTAATGCTTTTACAGTATTTTTAAACATTTTTAGTATAAAAAGAGGGGACTTAACGTCCCCTCATCTTCCTTTTTTCTCTTTCAGCGCTGCAAATATACAACATTTATCTTGATTTTAACAAGTGCATAAACGTCATTTTAGGCTGAAAATAAAATTCTAACTATTTTCATAATTAGAACTCAACTTTTAGTTGGCCTACTAGGGCTCGAACCTAGACTCTTCTGGACCAAAACCAGACGTGTTGCCAGTTACACCATAGGCCACTCTTTATTTGAGGTTGCAAATTTAGAACAAAGTTTTAGTTGCACAAACAATTTATTAAGAAAATATATAGTAAACCCTTAACGTTTACTTAAAAACCTTCAAGTGTAATTTATTTATTCTTAAATTCGCCATCGAAAAGAAACAATAATTATGGCAGACTTCAACTTTAAAAAGTGGAACACCATTTTAGGATGGATCGTTTTTTTAATTGCACTAATCACCTATAGTTTAACGGTTGAACCTACGGTAAGTTTTTGGGATGCTGGAGAATATATTTTAACCTCATCAAAATTACAAGTTGGTCATCCTCCAGGAGCTCCACTATTTCAAATGCTAGGTGCTTTTTTCTCTATATTTGCTACAGACCCCTCTCAAATTGGGCTTATGCTTAATATGATGAGTGCTGCTGCGAGTGCATTTACTATTCTATTTATGTTTTGGTCTATTACTATTTTATTAAGAAAATTGGTAGTTACAACTGATGCAATTTCTAAAACTGAAGGTCAAGCCATTTTAGGAGCAGCTCTAGTTGGGAGTTTAGCATTTACATTTACAGATTCATTTTGGTTTAATGCTGTGGAAACTGAAGTTTATGCCATGGCTACTCTTATTATGGCAACATTGTTTTATCTGGGTTTACAATGGGAACAAGATATGCATAAGCCAAGAGGTAATAAATGGCTCATATTAATTGCATTTATTACTGGACTTTCTTTTGGAGTTCATTTTATGGGACTCTTAACTATTCCAGCAATTGGATTAATCTATTTCTTCAAAAACTATAAAGAGATTACGGTTAAAAATTTTATTATAGCTAACGTTTCTGTTGTGGTTATTTTGCTGGTTATTTTTAAACTTTTACTTCCAACAACACTTAAGTTTTTTAGTGCCTCGGAAGTGTTTTTCGTAAACAGTATTGGCTTGCCTTTTAATTCTGGATCTATAATTGCTGGTATTGTTGCCATTGCTTTATTCTATCTCGGAATAAAATATACCAGAGAAAAGCAATATAAACATGCTAACACTTTAATACTCTGTGTGCTTTTTATTTTTATAGGATTCTCATCATGGATTATGCTTCCCATACGTGCTAATGCCAATGTTGTAGTTAATGAAAATAATCCTTCTAGCGCAAGAGAACTTTTGGCTTATTATAATTTAGAACAATATCCTAAAACGTATTTGTTTTATGGTCCTCAATTTACCGATCAATATTCTGGTGAAGACGAAAATAATCCATATTCAGATGATAAACCCAAATATGAAAAAGATTATGAAAAAGGGGAATATGTTATTGTAAACGATTACAAAAATAAAATACAAAATTATAATTCAGACCATGCTTCAATACTTCCGAGAATGTGGAGTACAGAACATGCCGAAAACTATATGCTATATTCTGGATATTTAGATTTTAATATTAAATCTGAATATCAAATGGAAAATGAATTAAGAAGCATTGTTTCAGGATTTAGAAATCAGGTAGCAGAAGGAAAAGTAGATTATGAAGATTACCATAATTTCTTAAGGGAATTTGGCAGATATTTAGATATTGAAAAACCTTCACTTGGCAAAAACATTGCTTATATGTTAGAGTATCAATTGGGTTATATGTATTGGCGTTATTTTATGTGGAATTTTACTGGACGACAAGACGATATACAAGGTAAATATGATTTGCATGGCAACTGGTTAAGTGGTATCAATTTTGTTGACGAATTGCATTTAGGTATGTCTCAAGATAATTTACCAAGCGATGTGCTCCATAACAAAGCAAGAAACACCTATTACTTTTTACCTCTTATATTAGGTCTTATAGGTTTATTCTTTTTATTTAACAGAGATAAAAAGTTGTTTTGGGTCATGTTAGTTTTCTTCCTTTTTACAGGACTTGCCATACAAGTTTATACCAATGTTAGACCATTTGAGCCTCGCGAACGTGATTACTCGGTTGTAGGTTCTTTTTATGTGTTCGCAATATGGATTGGATTTGGGGTTTATGCCATATATAATGCTTTAAATAAAGTATATAAACATAAATTAATTGCACCAGCAGTTACACTAATCGGTTTAGCATTAGTCCCAACAATTTTAGCAGCAAATAATTGGGATGATCATGATAGATCTGGAAAGGCAACTGCACATTCTATGGCTATAAAATATTTAGAATCCTGCCAACCCAATGCTATTTTATTTACTATTGGCGATAATGACACTTTCCCTCTGTGGTATGCCCAAGAAATTGAAGGCATAAGAACAGATGTAAGAGTCGTAAACACAAGTTTGTTTCAAACCGATTGGTATATAGACCAAATGAAACGTAAAGCTTACGAAAGCGATCCGATACCATCGCAGCTAACACATGATAAATATAAATATGGAACAAGAGATTACATTATAAAAGATGTAAGATTTAAAGACACTATAAACATTAAAGAATTTCTAAATTTTATTACAAGCGATAACCCAAGAGCTAAATACAAAACAGTATTACAACAAGAGGGCTACGACATTAGTAAAATGAGAAGCCAAGACCTTAACGGAAACTATTTACCTACAGAAAATGTTAGAATCCCAGTTGATAAAGCTTCTGTTTTAAAAAACGGTATTGTTAAAGAAAAAGATTCAAGTAAAATTGTACCATATATCGATATTAAAATAAAAGGTGGCGCATTGTATAAAAACCGTTTATTAATGCTGGATATTGTTGCAAACAACAATTGGGAACGTCCAATTTACTTTACAGGAGGCGCTTTTGGAGACGACGATTATATTTGGATGAAGGATTATTTACAACTGGATGGTTTATGCTACAAACTTGTGCCAATTAAAACTCCTGTAGATAGAGCAAATCCTTTTGACATGGGAAGAATAGATAGTGATTTAATGTACAGCATGGTAAAATCTTGGGATTGGGGAAATAGCGGTAGTAAAGCTATTTATCATGATGTAGAAACACGTAAAAATGGTATTTCTTATAGAGGAAATCTTGCTCGATTAATTGAAACACTAATTAATGAAGAACAATTTGAAAAAGCTGAAGAAATCGCAGACCTAGCCATGGAAAAAATGCCAGTAGATAAATTTGGCTACTACACTTTATTAGAGCCTTACATTGGTGCGTATTACGAGGTAAAAGCTAAAGAAAAAGCAAGGCGACTTTTTAATGATGTATCTATAAAATATAAAGAAAATCTCGACTATTATAGCTCTTTGAGTGAAGAAAACCAAAGTCGATATATCGAAGAAATATATACAGATATAAGTCGCTACAGAGGGTTAGTGGATGTGCTAATGATATACGAGGATGAAGATTTTGTGAAAGCAGAAATGCAAGAATTCAACAGTTTCTTAAGGTTATTTACTGGAGAAGAACCTGAAGAAGACGAAAAAACTGATATAGACTTGCCAATAGATAGTGGTTCTATTGATTAAGAGGAATGAGGAATGAATCTAACTCCAGTTACAACGCCAAAACTTGCTAAATCTTTATTTCCAGATTTAGTTTGGGATTTGCCTACAAAAGAAAAGGTTATTTATTTAACTTTTGATGATGGTCCAACACCAAGAGTTACCGATTGGACTTTAGATGTTTTAAAGCAATATAATGCTAAAGCTACCTTTTTTTGCATTGGTAAAAATGTTTATGCACATCCTTTCATATTTAAAAGAATTATTGCTGAAGGTCATACAGTTGGAAATCATACTTACAATCATTTAAAAGGATGGAAAACCAATACTAATGATTATCTAAAAAACATTGAAGACTCTCAAAAAATAATAGATAATCTAATTCAGAATTCAGAATTCAGAATTCAAAATTTATTCCGTCCACCTTATGGTCAAATAAAACCTAAACAAGCCAAACAGCTAATTAAGTTAGGCTATAAAATAATAATGTGGAAAGTTTTAGCTTTAGATTGGGATGCTTCAATTACTGAAAAAAAGTGTTTTGAAAATGTAGTTAGCAATACTACTTCTGGAGATATAGTAGTATTTCATGACAGTTTAAAAGCCGAAAAGAATTTACAATATGCGCTTCCAAAAGTATTAGACTATTTTAGTAAGAAAGGATATGAATTTAAACGTATTCCTGAATAATCCCAATAAGCGTATTTGCATCTTGCTCTCCGCTTTGTCGCCATTTCATTTCGCCTTCTTTATAGATAATTAAGGTAGGCAAACCTTTTATCCTAAGAGCTTCGGCTAAATCTTTGTTTTTATCTACATCAATTTTTATAACTTTTGCTTTATCGCCAAGAGCAGCAGCTACGTCTCTTAAGACGGCATGCATTGCTGTAGATTGTTCGTTCCATTCTGTAAAAAAATCTAACAAAACAGGAATGTTTACATCTATTAATTCCCCAAATTTTGACATAATTTAAAGTTTTAAGTCAAATGCACTATTACAAACCTACATAATTTTTTTCGTATTGAATAACAACAGGTTAAATAATAGGTTTTCTCTTACTTTAATATAAATATAAGCAATTTAAGAGAACTTATAACATTACCTTACAATCAGGCATTATCTGAGCCTTTTTTAAGTTCTATAACTGTAATTTCTGGCCAAATACCAACTCGTCCTGGATATGCTAAAAATCCTAAACCTCTATTAATATTTATATATTGTCTTTTTTCTTTATAAATTCCTGCCCAGTACTTATAACGCCATTTTATTGGACTCCATTTTATCCAACCAGGAATTTCTATGCCAAACTGCATACCATGAGTGTGACCACTTAATGTTAAATGATAATGATAATCGTCCTCAATAACTTCTTCTTCCCAATGCGTTGGATCGTGAGTCATTAAAATTTTAAAGTCTTTAGCATCAATATTACTTGCTGCTTTATTTAAGTCGCCTTTTTGCTTAAATCCTTTTCCCCAGTTCTCTACTCCAATTATAGCGATACGCTGACCCTCTTTTTCAAGAAACCGACTCTCATTCATCAATACATCGAATCCTATTTCTCGTTGAATTTCTACCAAGTCGTTTAGGTTTTGCTTTTTTTCTTCTTCAGATTTCCAACTCACATAATCGCCATAATCGTGATTTCCTAATATAGAAAACATGCCGTCTTTAGCTTCTAACTTTGAAAAAACAGATTTCCATTGTGACATTTCGGTTGCTTTATTATTTACCATATCTCCAGTAAACAAAATAACATCACTTTGTTGCTCATTAACTAAATCTACAGCATATTCGATCTTTTTTTTATTATCAAAACTTCCACTATGTATATCGCTTATTTGCGTGATTTTATAACCATCAAAAGCTTCTGGTAAATCTTCAAAATGTAGCGTGTATTTTAAAACTTTAAAATTGTATTTGCCTTTATACATGCCATATAGTAAAGATACAAACGGAATTGCAGCTATACCAATAGCCATCTGGCTTATAAATTTTCGTCGTGATGGAAAGTGATTGCTTTGGTTGCCATCATTCTCTGCAAAAAAAGAATATGCTGCTTGCGGTAATCTTATTATGTCCTCTCCAAACATCATTAACATCATGACTATTTTTGGAAGAAATAAGGTTAAAAACAAACCAATCGCAATATTTGTACTTATAGAAAGCCCTTTGCCATTTAAATGTGTTAGTTGGTAAATAAAATTTCCCAAAACTAAAACCGAAATAAGAAAATACAAATAATGTAACCAACTACTCTTAACTATAGTCTTCATCGCTTGAAAAGCGTAAAAATCTATAACGCCTAAAATAGCTATGAAGATTATCCAACGTAACATATAATTACTATTTAACGTGATAAAGTTAATGATAAAGTTTTCCGTTTATCTTATCAAATTGTTAAACGTTCTAACTTTTAAATTATTTATTACCTTGTTATATGTTTACACGCTATACTTTAGATATCCAAAATATAAAAACAAATTTCCGTTCCGATAGCTATCGGAATCACGGAAAAGAAAAAAAATATTTTCTATGAAAAGAAGAAACTTTATAAAAAATGCATCCTTAACTGGAGTTGGAATAGCTGTTGGAAGTACTTTAACAAGTTGTGCTGAAAATACTTCAAGAGATAGTAAAGCAACTGCAATAGTTAAAGCCTCATTACCATTAGTTATATCTACTTGGGACGTTAAAAATGCCACTGCAAAAGCTTGGGAAGTAATACAAACTGGTGGTAATGCCTTGGATGCAGTTGAACAAGGCTGTATGATTGAAGAAGCTAATGAAAAAGGACAATCGGTAGGCAAAGGTGGTTTGCCAGATCGTGATGGCAATGTAACTTTGGATGCTTGCATTATGAATAAACATGGAGATTGTGGTTCTGTTGTGTATCTTCAAAATATTACTCATGCAGTTTCTGTAGCACGAAAAGTAATGGAAGACACGCCACATGTAATGCTGGCAGGTAAAGGAGCCGAACAATTTGCCATTTCAAAAGGATTTCAACCAGAAGAATTATTAACTGAAGCATCCAAAGAGGAATGGAAAAAATGGAAAGTAAAAGCCAAATACAAACCCATTATTAATATCGAAAACCACGATACTATTGGTATGCTCGCTATTGACAAGAATGGAGATATTTCTGGTGCTTGTACCACAAGCGGACTCGCTTATAAACTGGCTGGACGTGTTGGCGATTCGCCTATTATTGGATCAGGTTTATTTGTAGATAACGAGGTTGGTGCAGCTGTTGCTACAGGTTTGGGCGAAGAGGTTGTAAAAACTGTTGGCAGCTTTCTTATAGTGGAACTCATGCGACAAGGGAAATCGCCTCAAGAAGCTTGCGAAGAAGCTATAGGTAGAATTGTGAGTAAACCTAATAGTAATTATAAGAACTTTCAAGTAGGTTATATTGCCGTAAATAAACAAGGTGAAACAGGTTATTATTCTATTCACAAAGGGTTTAGTATGACTAAATTTCAAGATGCTAAAAATGAGAATATTCAATCTGAACATTATATTTAAGTTAATTAAATATCTTTTATTATTAATAGATTAAATACCTATTTTGTCTATAAAGAACATACTTCAATTTTATAGATAAATCAATAAACGTTCATTTCGTCGATGTTTTGTACATAATTCTTTGAGTAAACCACTTTTCTTTGCATTTTATCAAATATTTTAAACTCTAAAGCTTCTTTGGCTGAAATTTGCTTTAGAAACCTACTAATATTTGAATCATGAAAAAGTTTTTATTATTAATCGCAATTTTTGTTCTTCCATTCATTACAATGGCGCAAACAACTGCTATTGATACTGTAAAAGAAACTAAAACTGATATTAAGATTGAAGTAGTTATTAAAAAAATTGAACCGATAAGCATTAATCCTAAAACACAAAATTTAGACCTTAATTTTAAGAAGAGTAACGATATTATTAGTATTAAGGCTTATATAAAAAGTTTACAATTAAAACGTAAAGAAACATTAATGAGTTAATCTCATTTATAAACATAATTAATATCATAAAAAGCCGCTTTAAGTGGCTTTTTTGTTTTTTATAAGTTAGCATTTCTAAATTCTCTTTCTAAGACAAAAATTGAAATTCAATAAATTTCAATTGGCGAAATAAGTTTTGTAGCTTTATGGTCTTCAATATAACAGGAACATGACAGATAAAAAACGTCTTTTTTTAGTCGATGCCTATGCATTAATATTTAGAGGCTATTACGCATTTATTAAAAACCCTAGAATAAATTCGAAAGGGCTCGATACTTCAGCGATAATGGGATTTATGAATTCACTTTTAGATGTGATAAAACGAGAACGCCCAGATCATTTAGCAGTTTGTTTTGATAAAGGCGGAAGCGTAGATAGAAAGGAAATGTTTACCGAATATAAAGCCAATCGCGATGAAACACCTGAAGCTATAAAAATTGCTGTACCTTATATTGAAAGCATCTTAAAAGCAATGCATATTCCAATTATTGTTAAAGAAGGATATGAAGCCGACGATGTTATTGGAACCCTTGCCAAACAAGCCGAAAAAGAAGGCTACCAAACCTTTATGGTAACGCCAGATAAGGATTTTGCACAATTGGTAAGCGAAAATATTTTTATGTACAAACCCATGTTTGGTGGTGGATACGAAACGTGGGGAATTCCAGAAGTACAGAAAAAATTTGAAGTAGAACGTCCTGAACAAGTCATCGATTTTTTGGGAATGATGGGAGATTCGTCCGATAATATTCCTGGTCTTCTAGGAGTTGGTGAGAAGACTGCTAAAAAGTTTCTAGCCCTTTATGGAAGCATGGAAGGTTTGTTAGCTAATACGCACGAACTAAAAGGCAAAATGAAAGAAAAGGTAGAAGCTTCAAAAGATCTTGGTATTCTTTCAAAAAAGTTAGCTACAATTATGTTAGATGTTCCAGTAGAGTTTGATGAACATGATTATGAACTTAACACTCCAGATATAGAACGAGTAAAAGAAATATTTCAAGAATTAGAATTTAGACGTTTAACCGAAAATCTAATAAAAACGTTTTCTTCCGAAACTTTAAAGGCTTCTAAAGAAACAATTAATAAGAAGCAAAATTTTAAAAACTCTCTCCCTTTGGGAGAGATTCCCGAAGGACAGAGTGTGAAAAAAAAGGAGTTCGCAGGAAGTGGACAATTTTCACTCTTTGGTACATCAACTGAACCAGAAACTACAACTACTATCAACGCTCGAAAAACTGCTAAAACAACTTCGCATTTTTACCAAAGTGTAGCTTCGGGAATGGCAACAAAACTCTTCATTAAAAATTTAATGCAACAAACTTCTGTATGCTTCGACACAGAAACAACAGGCATCAATCCAATTACTGCAGAGCTTGTCGGTATTGCTTTTTCTTGGGAAATAGGTAAAGGGTTTTATGTGCCTTTCCCAGAAGACAAAAATGAAGCACAAGGACTCATAGAGCTATTGCGCCCTTTTTTTGAAAGCAAAGCCATCGAAAAAATTGGTCAGAATTTAAAATACGACATCAAAATTCTGGCTAAATATAGTATAGACGTAAAAGGAAAGCTTTTCGATACTATGATTGCGCATTATCTTATCAATCCAGATATGCGACATAATATGGATGTGTTGGCAGAAACTTATTTAAACTACACACCAATTTCTATTACAGAACTTCTTGGGAAAAAAGGTAAAA
This sequence comes from Bacteroidota bacterium, assembly GCA_003650305.1. GTDB lineage: Bacteria > Bacteroidota > Bacteroidia > Flavobacteriales > Flavobacteriaceae > PRS1. The sequence continues at coordinate 56,421 of QMOV01000005.1, forward strand.
ATCAGCTCTCAATGCGAGACGTTGCTTTAGACAAACAAACAGAATATGCTGTTGAAGATGCAGATATTACACTTCAGTTAAAAGAACATTTTCAAGGAGAATTAACCGAAGCTAATACTAAGAAGTTATTTGATGAACTTGAAATTCCATTGATAAAAGTACTGGCTTCAATGGAATTAGAAGGTATAAATTTGGATAAAGATTTTTTACATTCTTTAGCTGAAGATTTAGAAAAAGATATCAAATTTTTAGAAACAAAAATTTATGGAGAAGCTGGAGAAGAATTTAATATAGCTTCACCAAAACAATTAGGGATTATTCTTTTTGAAAAGATGAATCTAGTAGATAAACCTAAAAAGACCAAAA
>QMOV01000006.1 GCA_003650305.1 Bacteroidota bacterium
AACCATTAATTGGAAACCAAAATCGACTGGAGAAGGCCGTTTTGGCAACTGGCTGAAGAATGCTAATGATTGGAATTTATCACGCTCTCGTTTTTGGGGAATTCCGTTGCCAATTTGGAGAACCGAAGATGGAAAAGAAGAAATTTGTATTGGCTCGGTTGAAGAGTTAAAAAACGAAATGCAAAAAGCTATTACAATGGGATTAATCCCATTGGATATTTTTGCAGATTTTGAAGTTGGTAACTATTCAGAAGAGAATTACGATAAAATCGATTTGCATAAAAGCATAGTTGATGAGATTTTATTAGTGTCACCTTCAGGAAAACCGATGAAGCGCGAAAGTGATTTAATAGATGTTTGGTTCGATTCAGGTTCTATGCCTTATGCACAATGGCATTATCCTTTTGAAAATGCTGATTTGATTGATCAAGGAACAAACTTCCCTGCCAATTTTATTGCCGAAGGCGTTGACCAAACAAGAGGATGGTTTTATACACTTCATGCAATTAGTACGATGGTATTCGATTCAGTTGCATATAAAAATGTGATGTCCAATGGTTTGGTACAAGACAAGAATGGTCAAAAAATGTCTAAACGTTTGGGGAATGCAGCAGATCCTTTTGAAACTTTATCAACCTATGGAGCAGATGCCACACGTTGGTATATGATTGCTAATGCAAATCCTTGGGATAATTTAAAATTTGATGCTGAAGGAATTGCAGAAGTGAAACGTAAATTCTTCGGAACACTTTATAACACCTATTCATTTTTCACACTATATACTAATCTTGATAATTTTAAATATGCTGAAGATGATATTCCTTTAACTGAACGATCAGAAATTGACCGCTGGATTTTATCTGAATTGTATACCTTAATCCAGAAAGTTGACGAGTATTTTGCAGATTATGAACCAACAAAAGCAGCAAGAGCAATATCAGATTTTACACAAGATTATTTAAGTAATTGGTACGTGCGTTTAAGCAGAAGGCGTTTCTGGAAAGGCGAATACCAACAAGATAAAATTTCAGCTTATCAAACATTATATACTTGTATGCTAACCATAGCAAAATTAGGAGCTCCAATTGCACCTTTCTTTATGGATAAGTTATATTTGGATTTGAATTCCGTTACCAATAAAGAAACTTTTGAAAGTGTGCATTTGGCAGATTTCCCTAAATATGACGACTCTTTTGTAGATAAAGCTTTAGAGCGTAAAATGGAAAATGCACAAACAATATCATCACTTGTATTATCGTTAAGAGCAAAAGAAAAAATTAAAGTGAGACAACCATTGCAAAAAATTATGATTCCTGTTGACAGTAAAACTCAAAAGGAAGAAATTTTAGCAGTTTCAGATTTAATAAAACACGAGGTAAACGTCAAAGAAATAGAGCTTTTGGAAGACGCTTCAGATATTTTAGTAAAGCAAATAAAGCCTAATTTTAAAGCTTTGGGACCACGTTTTGGTAAAGATATGAAGTTGATTTCTAGTGTTATTAATAAATTTACTTCCGAAGACATAAATAAAATAGAACAAAGTGGTATTTTTGCCGTAGAAATTAATGGGGACAGTATTACTTTAGAGTTAGCTGATGTAGAAATTACATCACAAGATATTGAAGGTTTGCTTGTGGCAAATGAGGGTGCTTTAACCGTTGCACTAGATGTTACTTTAACCGAAGATTTGCGTAATGAAGGGATTGCTCGTGAGCTCGTTAATCGCATTCAAAATTTACGAAAAGATTCAGGGTTTGATGTGACAGATAGAATAGATGTGATGCTTCAAAAAAATGATAAAATAGTTAAAGCAATTCAATCAAATATTGAATATATTAAAACAGAAACCTTAACCGAAGATATAGAAATTATGGACAATGTAAACAATGGTATAGAAATTAGTTTTGACGATGTAAATACCAAGTTGTTTATTAAAAAACATTAAGATTATGGCAATAAAAAACAACAATAGATATTCTGATGCAGATTTAACAGAATTCAAAACATTAATAAACGAAAAAATAGATAAGGCACAGCACGATTTAGAACTTATTAAAAGTGCTTATATGAACGACCACAATAATGGCACAGACGATACCTCGCCAACATTTAAGGCGTTTGATGAAGGAAGTGCTGTTATGAGCAAAGAATCGAATTCGCAATTAGCAATTAGGCAAGAAAAATTTATAAGGGATTTAAGAAATGCACTTATACGCATAGAAAGCAAAACCTATGGTATTTGTCGTATTACAGGTAAACTTATTAATAAAGAGCGTTTAAAATTAGTGCCTCATGCCACTTTAAGCATTGAAGCTAAAAACATGCAGAAATAAAGCTTTTTTTAAAAGAGACAGATTTCCCAATCGTATATGTCATACTGAACGTAGTCGAAATGTCTATTAAAGATTTTTCACTTTGTTCAGAATGACATTTTAATTTTAGTAAACTAAATGTCATTAAAAAAGGTAACACTTATTATAGTTATTATTCTACTCGTAGATCAAATCTCTAAATTTTACATTAAAACCAATTTTGTTCTTCAAGAAAACATTACTGTTTTTAGTTGGTTTCAAATTTTGTTTATAGAAAATAACGGAATGGCTTGGGGCGCAAAACTAAATGATTTTTTGCCTTTTATTTCCGATAGAACTGCTAAACTGATTTTAACCTTGTTTAGACTTGTTGCAATTGTAGGCATTGGTTACTGGCTTGTTAATACAGTTAAAAGTAATGGTTCTAAAATTCTCTTAATTGCAATTTCATTAATTTTTGCTGGTGCTTTAGGAAATATAATAGATTCTGTTTTTTATAGCGTTTTGTTTGGCGATAGTTACGGACAGGTTGCAACGTTTTTACCACAACAAGGAGGTTACGATTCGCTGTTTCATGGAAAAGTTGTAGATATGTTGCATTTCCCTATGTGGAAAGGCTATTTGCCAGAATGGTTGCCATTTTTGGGAGGAGATTACTTTACGTTTTTTAATCCAGTTTTTAATATTGCAGATATAGCAATAAGTTCAGGGATAGGATTGCTTTTAGTTTTTAATAAAAAGGCGTTTCCTAAAGTAAAGGTTTCTGAAGAAGTAACATCATAGAATTAAAAGCACGATTTATTGCTTTAAAATCAAGATAACTTCGTCGATATATGAAACAAGGCATCTCCTTGATTTACGATTGGAGCTTCATTAACATTAAAAACATATCCAGAATTTTGAGCTTTTACAAAATGATGAAATTTCCCGAAAGGATCTGTAATATGACCAATAACATCACCTTTGTTAACTTGTTTATTTATAGTAGCAGATGCCTTAAACATTCCAGAATATTTTGCTCTTATCCATTTGCTTTCGGCAATGAATACACACTTCTTTTTAGGTTTAGAAATTCTGAATTTTGCATGCAACATTCCTAAATGATGTAATATACGCTTTGCTCCATTTACTCCAGTATTGGTTATATTCTTGTCGAAAGAAAATGATTTTCCTCCTTCAAATAATAACATAGGAATACCAAGTTTATAACTCGTATTTCTAAATGATTTGTTTAGGTTTTTTGAATATAAAACGAAAGGAGCACCAAAAATTGTAGCTAGTTTTTTTAGTTTAGAATCCTTGCTAACAATCCTAATTTGTGCAGCATTAAAACGATTTGCTGCTCCAGTATGGTAATCTAGTATTAAATCTACTTTTGGAATAATTTCATTTATTAATTTATAAGCCACACGACTCGCTAAAGACCCAGATTTTGTTCCTGGAAACATTCGATTTAAATCTCTTCCATCAGGAAATGCTCTATCCATATTAATAAAACCAAAAATATTTATAACAGGAATACAGATAATTGTCCCTTTTCTAGGTTTGTTTATGCCTTTGGCAATAATTTGTCTTACTATTTCTACGCCATTAACTTCGTCTCCATGTATACCTGCAGTAAACAAAATTGTTGGACCAGATTTTTTAGAACGCTCAATAATTACAGGAACTTCGAGCGTAGTTCTTGTATGTAATTTAGCAACATTAAAATTGATTTCTCGTCGTTCTCCAAGCAGGATGTCTTCTCCTAATATATGTAATATGTCAGTTTTTTGGCTTGTCATTAATTCCTGTTTCTTTCAATAAATGTAATAATTGCTTTTGCTATGTTTTTTTGAGTCGCTTTCTCGATGCCTTCAAGTCCAGGCGTTGAATTTATTTCTAAAATTAAAGGACCACGATGTGATTGTAACATATCTACTCCGCAAACAGGAAGTTTTAAAGTACGAGCAGCTTTAATGGCTAATTTTAATTCTAGCTCGTTTAGTTTTACATAATCTGCTGTGCCACCTCTGTGTAAATTAGATCTAAATTCACCTTCAATTCCTTGACGTTTCATAGCTCCTATAACTTGTCCATCAACAATTAAGGCTCTTAAATCTGCACCATTTGCTTCTTCAATATATTCCTGTACAATTACTCTAGCTTGTAATCCATTAAAGGCTTCTAGAACAGATTCTGCTGCATTTTTCGTTTCAGCTAAAACAACACCAATACCTTGTGTGCCTTCCAAGAGTTTAATTACAACTGGAGTTCCTCCAACGTGTTCTAAAACTTCTTCCACATCTCTTGAGTAGTTGGTAAAAACTGTTTTTGGCATACCTATACCTGCTTTTGAAAGACGTTGAAAACTACGCAATTTATCTCTTGAACGTATGATTGCTTCAGAAGTAACAGTTGTAAAAATATTCATCATTTCAAACTGTCGTACTACTGCACAACCATAATAAGTTACCGAAGTTCCAATCCTAGGAACAATAGCATCTACATAATCTAAATACCTATCTTTATAATAAATAGTAGGTTTTTCTTTTTCGATAATTAAATCGCATTTTAAAGGGTCAATCACTTCAATAGTATGACCACGTTCTTCACCTTCTTCAATAAGTCTAGCTGTTGAATAGAGATTGGCATTACGTGATAAAATAACAATGTTCATATAATGTTAAATACTTAAATGCACTTATTGGCTAACGCAATATACTAAAAAAGCTAAACCATTTTTACAATAATGGGATTTAACATACCTTTGAAAAAATGAGCAAATCTACATTAGAAATACAACTAAAAACCTTACCAAATGCTCCAGGAGTATATCAGTATTTTGATGCAGAAGGAATTATATTATACGTTGGAAAAGCAAAAAATTTAAAAAAGCGTGTCAATTCTTATTTTACAAAGAAACACGAGAATGGCAAAACAAAAGTGTTGGTTAAAAAGATTAATAGAATAAAACACATTGTTGTTGCTACTGAAACAGATGCTTTATTGCTTGAGAATAATTTAATTAAAAAGTACAAGCCAAGATATAATGTGATGCTTAAAGACGATAAGTCGTATCCTTGGATTTGCATAAAAAAGGAACGTTTCCCCAGAGTTTTTCAAACACGACGACTATTAAAAGATGGATCGGAATATTTTGGTCCTTATACTAGTGTTAAAACTGTTTATACATTACTGGATTTAATAAGAGGATTATATCCACTACGAAATTGTAAATATGATTTAGCAGAAGAAAAAATTAAAGCTGGAAAATATAAAGTGTGTTTAGAGTATCATTTAGGGAATTGTAAAGGTGCTTGTGAGGGTTTAGAGACTGAAGCTGAATATAATGAAAACATTAAAGCAATACGAGACATTTTAAAAGGAAATTTTAAAGATTCATTGCTTCAATTTAAAAACCAAATGAAGCAATTTTCGATTGAGATGCATTTTGAAGATGCTCAAAAAATAAAAGAAAAAATAGAAATTTTAGAAAACTACCAAGCCAAATCTACTATTGTTAATCCAAAAATCAGTAATGTAGATGTGTTTTCTATAGTGAGCGATGAAAGTTATGCTTATGTTAATTTTTTGCAGCTTTCCTTTGGTTCAATTATTCGTTCTCATACTTTAGAATTAAAGAAAAAACTTGAAGAAACAGATAACGATTTATTAGTCTTAGCAATAACCGAAATCAGGCAACGTTTCAATTCTACATCAAAAGAAATTTATGTACCTTTTAAACTAGATTTAGGCGAGGATATTAAAGTTACCATTCCAAAATTAGGAGATAAAAAACACATTTTAGATTTATCTATTCGCAACGCAAAATATTATAGAATGGATCGTTTTAAACAAATTAAAATTACAGATCCAGACAGGCACGTAAATAGAATTATGGCTCAAATGAAAGTTGATTTACGTTTAAGCGACGAACCAAGACACATTGAGTGTTTTGATAATTCTAATATACAAGGCACTAATCCTGTGGCAGCTTGTGTTGTATTTAAAAAAGGAAAGCCAAGCAAAAAGGATTATCGTCATTTTAATATTAAAACAGTTGTTGGGCCAGACGATTTTGCGTCAATGGAAGAAGTGGTTTTTAGAAGGTATAAACGTTTGCAAGAAGAAAAACAATCTTTACCTCAGCTTATTATTATTGATGGAGGCAAAGGGCAATTATCATCTGCGTTAAAAAGTATTGATAAGCTTAATTTGCGACATGAAATTACTGTTATAGGAATTGCCAAACGTTTAGAAGAATTATTCTATCCAGATGATCCAATTCCACTATATTTAGACAAAAAAAGCGAGACTCTTAAAATCATTCAAAGGTTAAGAAATGAAGCACACCGTTTTAGCATAGACCACCACAGAAACAGGCGCAGTAAAAATGCCTTAACCACAGAGTTGGAAACTATTTCTGGGATTGGAGAAAAAACGATGATAGATTTGATAAAGCATTTTAAATCTGCAAAACGTGTATCTTATGCTAAACTAGATGAGTTAGAAGACGTAGTTGGAATCTCAAGAGCAGAAAAAATATATAATTATTATAACAAATCTTAAAGTGAAGAAAACACTAACACTTTTTTTAATATTCTTTGTGTTTATAATCAATGCACAACAAAAACCTGAACAAGATATTAAGGTAGGATTGGTGTTAAGTGGTGGTGGAGCTAAAGGCTTAGCACACATTGGCGCGCTTAAAATTATAGATAGTTTAGGAGTAAGGGTAGATTATGTTGCAGGAACAAGTATGGGAGCAGTCATTGGAGCCTTATATGCTTCAGGATACTCTGGAAAACAACTAGATTCAATTTTCGAGTATGTAGATTTTAATGATTTAATAAGCGATAATCTTCCAAGAGCCTCTAAAGCGTTTTATGAACGTGATAATTCGGAAAAGTACGCCATAACTCTACCCTTTGAAAAGTTTAAAATTAAATTGCCTTCGGGACTTTCAAGTGGTCAAAATTCATTCGACTTATTTTCAAAATTAACTTTACATGTAAATAACATAAAAGATTTTAGTAAGCTTCCAATTCCTTTTTTTTGTATAGCAACAAATGTAGAAACAGGAAAACAAATTGTATTAGATAAAGGAAATTTAGCTCAAGCATTATCAGCGAGTGCAGCATTCCCATCATTATTTCAACCTGTAATTATAGATAACAAAATATTAATAGATGGAGGTGTAGTAAATAATTATCCAATAGTCGAGCTAAAAGCCAAAGGAGTAGATTTAATTATTGGTGTAGATGTGCAAGACAATTTAGCAAGCAGAAAGAATTTAACCTCTGCTCCAGACATTTTATTTCAAATCAATAATTTTAGAACCATTAAGGAGATGGAAATAAAATCTAAAAAAACAGATGTTTATTTAAAACCAGATATTAATGATTTTAATGTAATTTCATTTAGTGAGGGAAAAAAAATTATTAATAAAGGAGAAATTGCTGCTAGAAACAACATGTTCGCGTTAAAAGAAATTGTAGAAAAACAAAAAACTAGAAGAAAGCATTTTAAAGTAACTCAAGTTCCGGATAGTCTTCAAATTAATACTATAGTAATTGAAGGGAATGACAAATATACTAGAGCATACATATTAGGGAAACTTAAATTTAAAACTAATGAAAAAATAAGCTACAAACGTTTTGCATTTGGAGTAAATAATATTGAGGCTACAAATAATTTCGATTATTTTTCATACAGCTTAAATTCAAGCATAAAAAAAGGAAGTTATGATTTATATGTAAAAGTGAATGAAAGTAAAACAACAACATTTATAAAATTAGGGCTTCATTATGACGATTTATATAAAAGCGCAGCTCTGGTTAACCTAACAAAAAAGAGGGCATTATTTAACAACGATATTGCGTCTTTAGACATTATTTTAGGTGATAACGTAAGATATAATTTCGATTATTTTATAGATAAAGGATTTTATTGGAGTGTTGGAGTTAAATCTAGATTTAACACATTTCATAAAAATATTGATGCAACATTAATTTTAGAGGAAGACGAAATATTGTTACAAAGTTTAAATAAAATAGATGTAGAATTAAGCGATTTAACCAATCAGTTTTATTTACAAACATTGTTTAGAAAAGACTTTGCGTTAACTCTTGGGATAGAGCACAAAAGACTTAAAATTATTTCAGAAACTTTTATAGATGATAATAACATTAATGCTGAAGAAACTACATTCGAAAAAAGTGATTTTTTAAGTATTTTCGGTAAGTTAAAATTCGATACTTATAATAATAAGTATTTCCCAACAAAAGGATTTTTATTTGATAGCGACTTTCATTTATTCTTTTCATCTTCCGATTTTAATAATAATTTCTCCCAATTTTCTTTTGTTAAAGCAAAAATTGGATATGCGTTTAGTTTATCTAATAAATTTGCTGTAAATTTTGAATCTCATGGAGGGTTTAAAATAGGAGAAGATTCTAATAACTCATTAAATTTTGCTTTAGGAGGTTACGGCAACAATTTCATAAATAACTTTGTTACTTTTTATGGATACGATTATATTTCCATAACAGGAAGTGGTTTTGTAAAAGGCACAATAAATTTAGATTATGAAATGTTTAAAAACCAGTATTTAATTTTATCTGCAAATTTTGCTAATGTTGGCGATAATATTTTTGATAATGGGAATTGGTTTTCTTCGCCAGAATATAGTGGTTATGCCATAGGTTGCTCTACCGAAACATTTTTAGGACCCATAGAAGTAAAATACTCATGGACACCTGATACAAAAAGTGGAAAATGGTTTTTTAATCTTGGGTTTTGGTTTTAAAAACAACTCATATATTTTTACGATATTTGTACACTATGAAACTATTCTGGACAAATTTATTATTGCTACTACATTTCCTCATTAAGAGAAATCCAGAATAAACAGGCTTTATTGTATATTTATGAAACTTTTTAAACTTTTAAGTCATTAAATTTTCACTTTTTTTAATTATTAACTTTTAATTTAACAAAATGCCATTTTATCATAAATTAGGGAACATACCACCTAAACGTCATATACAATTTAGAAAACCAAATGGAGATTTGTATTACGAACAACTTTTTGGCACTATTGGTTTTGATGGTATGTCAACAAATAGTTATCACGAGAATAGACCAACACAAGTAAAAGATATTAAAAAGCAGTATAGTGTTGCGCCAAAAATTGCTAAAGCAAATAACATACAATCATATCGTTTTCGTGGTTTTCAAGTACCACCTGAAAACGATTATTTAGAAAGCAGAAAAGTAGTATTAACTAATAGCGATTGTAGTATTATTTTGGCAGCACCAAAACAATCTACAAAAGATTATTTCTATAAAAACACAGATGCAGATGAGCTGATTTTTATCCATAAAGGCACAGGAAAATTACGCACCATGCTAGGAAATTTAGATTTTAAATATGGAGATTATTTATTAGTTCCTAGAGGAATAATCTATAAAATTGATTTCGATACAGAAGACAATAGACTTTTTATTGTAGAATCTCACAAACCTATTTACACGCCTAAACGCTATAGAAACTGGTTTGGACAGATGTTAGAGCATTCACCTTTTTGCGAACGCGATATTCGCCAACCTCGAGAATTGGAAACCTATAACGAGAAAGGAGATTTTTTAATCAAGGTAAAAAAACAAGGTGAACTTATAGAAATGGTTTATGCAACACATCCTTTTGATGTTGTTGGTTACGATGGTTACAATTATCCTTATGCTTTTTCCATTCATGATTTCGAACCTATAACAGGTCGCATACATTTACCGCCTCCAATACATCAAACATTTGAATCTGATGCGTTTGTGGTGTGCAGTTTTGTGCCACGTTTGTACGATTATCATCCAGAAGCTATTCCAGCACCATATAACCATAGCAATATTGATAGTGATGAAGTGTTATATTATGTAGATGGCGATTTTATGAGTAGAAACGATATCGGACCTGGACATATTTCGTTACATCCAGCAGGAATCCCACATGGTCCACATCCTGGAGCAGCCGAAAGAAGTATAGGCAAAAAAAACACTCAAGAACTTGCTGTTATGGTTGATACTTTTAAACCTTTAATGGTTACAGAAGAAGCACTGAAAATTGCTGATGAAGATTATTATAAATCGTGGTTAGAATAATTATGAATTATAGAAAAGACATAACACCTCACTTTAGAGCTATGTGGTAGATAAATCCATTTTTTAAACTAAATGAATTATCAATATTTATAAAATTAAAATCATGTCAGCTGAAATAAAAAATTTGCAAAACTTACAAAACACAGAATATTCATTAAAAAAGCTGTTTAATGACGCAGAAGATTTTCTTCCGTTATTAGGAACCGATTATGTGGAATTATATGTTGGTAATGCAAAGCAATCGGCACATTTTTATAAAACAGCATTTGGATTTCAATCTGAAGCTTTTGCAGGTCTTGAAACAGGAATAAAAGATAGGGTATCTTATGTGTTAAAACAAGATAAAATAAGATTGGTATTAACTACATCTTTAGAAGAAGGAGGTGTAATAAACAAACACATTAATAAACATGGCGATGGAGTAAAAGTAGTGGCGCTTTGGGTAGAAGACGCTACTAAAGCATGGAAAGAAACAACTAGAAGAGGAGCAAAATCGTTTATGGAACCTACTCGCGAAGAAGATAAGAATGGTCATGTAATACGTTCTGGAATTCATACGTATGGAGAAACCGTTCATATTTTTATAGAACGTAAAAATTATAATGGCGTTTTTTTACCAGGTTATAAAAAATGGGAGTCTCATTACAATCCAAAACCAGTTGGATTAAAATTTATTGACCACATGGTAGGTAATGTAGGTTGGGATGAAATGAATAAATGGTGCGAATTCTATGCAAAAGTAATGGGATTTGCACAAATCATCTCGTTTGATGATAATGATATATCAACCGAGTTTACAGCATTGATGAGTAAAGTTATGTCTAATGGGAATGGGCGAATTAAATTTCCAATCAATGAACCTGCTGAAGGGAAAAAGAAATCTCAGATCGAAGAATACATCGATTTTTATAATGGAGCAGGCGTACAACACATTGCAGTTGCAACTAACGATATTGTTTCAACAGTTTCTGCAATGCGAGAACGAGGAGTAGAATTTTTATATGTTCCAGATAGTTATTACGATGATTTATTAGAGCGTGTTGGGCAAATAGACGAAAATGTTGAAGTACTAAAAAAGCATGGTATTCTTATAGATAGAGACGATGAAGGTTATTTGTTACAATTATTTACCAAACCAGTTGTTGATAGACCAACAATGTTTTTTGAGATTATACAACGTAAAGGAGCACAGTCTTTTGGTAAAGGGAATTTTAAAGCCTTATTTGAAGCCATTGAAAGAGAACAAGAAAATAGAGGTACACTTTAACAAAGATTTAATATAATTGCACTTAAAAACTCTATCAAAATTATGATGGGGTTTTTAAGTTTTTCTATTTTTGGAATAGTAATTGTAATTTAACAAAGTACTAACAATAATAATTTAGCAAATAAGTTACATTACATTAACCTACAATATGAAACGAATTCAACTTTTAGTAATTGCGATTTTAGTAGCTCAAGGTTCTTTTTCCCAAGAAGAATCAGCTTTCGATACAGGAGAATGGTTTAAGTTTAGAATGAGTTACAGTGGCTGGATGAAAGCAGGAAATGCAACGCTGCTAATTAAAGATGATATAATTAACGAAAAACCTGTATATCACGTTGTTGGTAAAGGCTGGACTACAGGAGCTATTAAATGGTTTTTTAAAGTAAAAGATAGATACGAATCTTATTTTGACAAGCAAACAGGTTTACCCTATAAATTTATTAGAGATATAAACGAAGGAGGACATACCAAAAAGCTGGAAATTAATTTTGATCAAGTCTATCATAAAGCATATATAAATGATAAAAAGCACAAAAAGAATTTTATTGTTGAGACCAAACCTAATGTACAAGATATGGTATCAGCTTATTATTATTTAAGAAATGAAATTGTAGTTGATAGTTTAAAACCAGGAGACGAAATTGAAACAGATATGTTTTTTGACAAAGAAAATTTTGGATTTAAACTTAAATATCTTGGCGAAGAAATAATAAGAACTAAATTTGGTAAAGTAAAAACGTTAAAATTTAGACCATACGTTATGGCAGGTCGTGTTTTTAAAGAAGAAGAAAGTTTAACCCTTTGGGTATCTAACGATAAAAACCGCATACCTTTAAGAATTAAAGCCGATTTAGCTATAGGATCATTAAGAGCCGATTTAGAAGCTTTTAAAGGATTAAAGCATTCATTTAAAATAGTAGTTGAGTAAATAATTATGTCAGACCAACCAAATTTTGATTTCATATTAGGTGAGCTTCAAAAGAAATATCAAGATATTAATCAAGACACAGAAACACATTTAGAAGGATTATTATATAGCAAAACCATAAACTATTGGGATTATATTAAAACAGATGCTTTATTAAGCCTTCAAATACAGCGCACTACATTGCCAGACGAAATGGTATTTATTGGGTATCATCAAATCAATGAGCTTATTTTTAAAATGATTCTTTGGGAAATTCAGCAAGTAGCAGAAAAGGAAAATTTAAATGCTGCTTTTTTTGAAACCAAATTAATGCGCATTAGTCGCTATTTCGATATGCTTTCAACTTCATTCAATATAATGAGAGAAGGCATGGAAGTTGAGCAATATATGAAGTTTAGACAAACCTTAACTCCAGCAAGCGGTTTTCAAAGTGCACAATATCGTTTAATTGAATTCGCTTCAACCGAACTGATTAATTTAATTGATTATAGATTTAGAAAAACCATAGATAGAAACACGCCTTTTGAGCATGCTTTAGAGCATTTATATTGGCAGGCAGCAGGTAAAGATTATAAAACAGGAGAGAAATCTACGCTCTTAATTAATTTTGAAAAGCGCTATAAAGAAGAGTTTATAACGTTTATGAAAGTATATAACACTAAAAATTTATGGACACAATTTAAAGAACTACCAAAGGCAGATCGAGATAATGAGGATTTATGTAAAGCAATGCGTCATTATGATTATACAGTAAACGTCTCTTGGGTTATGGCACATTATAACGCCGCAAAACATTATATTGAAAGCGAAAGTGGAGATATTGAAGCAACAGGAGGTAGTGATTGGAAAAAATATATGCATCCAAAACACCAAAGAAGAATATTTTTTCCTGAACTTTGGAGCGCTGAAGAATTAGATAATTGGGGAAAGAATGTGTAAAGAGATCAATCAAAAAAGAACAAAGCAATCAAAAATAGGATTAGCCTTATTAGTGATAATTAGTCTAACATCGTGTAAAAACGATGTAAAAGAAAACGTTCTAATTGAAAGTGATTTAGCTCAAATAGAAGAGGTTGAAAAGTTTGAATTTGGATTTAAACTTAACGATTATATTGTGGTTAGAGACACTATAAAAAAAGGCGATAGTTTTGGCGAAATTTTAGAACGCAATAAAATAGAGTATCCTAAAATTTTTCATATAGCAGAAAAAGCTAAAGACACCTTCGATATTAGAAAGCTTCAAATAGGCAAACCCTATACTTTGCTTTTTTCTAAAGACTCATTACAGTTGCCACAGTGTTTTATCTATCAACCTAGTAAAGAAGAATATGTAGTAATCGATTTTCAAGATTCTATTATTCAAGCATACATTAAAAGAAAGCCAATTAAATTTATAGAAAAAGAGGCTTCAGGAGTAATAACAAGTACAATTTCTGAAGCTTTAGATGAGCAAGGCGTTAGCATGGTTTTAGCTTACAATATGTCAGATATTTACGCATGGACGATAGATTTTTACCATCTTCAAAAAGGAGATCGGTTTAAAGTAATTTATACCGATAAGTATATTGATGATACTATTTATGCAGGAATTCATCATATTAAAGCAGCTTATTTTGAGCATAAAAAAGAACCATTTTATGCATTTGATTTTGAAACAGATAGTGTAAAAGGCACTACTGATTATTTCGACCAAGATGCCAAAAATTTACGACGTGCATTTTTAAGAGCACCAGTACAGTTTAGTCGTGTTTCATCTCGATATAATTTACGGAGAAGAATTGCGTATTACGGAAATAGGGTAAGACCACATAAAGGCACTGATTTTGCAGCAAATGTTGGTACACCAATTTTAGCAACAGCTAACGGAACAGTTGTGGAGTCAACTCGTAAAAGAGGCAATGGCAAGTATGTAAAAATAAAGCACAATTCTACCTATTCAACACAATACCTTCACATGAAAAACCAGAATGTTAGAGTTGGTGATTTTGTTAAGCAAGGTGATGTAATTGGTTGGGTTGGTATGACTGGAAATACTGGAGGACCACACGTTTGCTATCGTTTCTGGAAAAACGGAAGACAAGTAGATCCGTTTAGGCAAAAACTTCCTGAAGCCAAACCTATATCTAAAGAACTCAAAACAAGATATTTAGAATTTATTGAGTCTTTAAAAATTCAGATTGATAATATTGAGTTTTTAGAGGAAAACATTTTCGATGAAGAATTGGAAACTCTTGTAACACAATTAAAATAAATGTCGCTTAAAACTACTAATCCAACACAAACAAAGGCTTGGAGTAAACTGGAAAAACACTTTAATTCTATTAAGGATGTTCAGATGAAGGATTGGTTTAATAAAGATGCTCAAAGAGCAGATCGTTTTACAATTAAATGGGAAGATTTTTATATTGACTATTCTAAAAATAGAATTACTCAAAAAACCATAGATTTATTTTTAGAATTAGCTGAAGAAGTCAATCTAAAAGATGCGATTTCTAAATATTTTTCAGGAGATAAAATAAACAAAACTGAAGACAGAGCTGTTTTACATACTGCATTACGAGCTCCAGAAACTTCAAAGATATTTGTTGATGGAAAAAATATAATCCCAGAAATATATGAGGTAAAGCACAAGATAAAAACCTTTACAAATAAGGTTGTAAACGGAACAAAAAAAGGATTTACTGGCAAACCTTTTACAGATATAGTAAATATTGGTATTGGAGGTTCCGATCTTGGCCCTGCAATGGTTGTAGATGCACTGCAATTCTATAAAAATTATTTAACCACGCATTTTATAAGCAATATTGATGGAGATCATGTATATGAAATACTAAAAATACTAAACCCTGAAACCACATTATTTGTAATTGTTTCAAAAACATTTACGACACAAGAAACCCTTTCAAACGCAAATACAATTAAAGAGTGGTTTTTAAAATCAGCTTCAAAACAAGATATAGCAAAACATTTTGTTGCGGTGTCAACTAATATTGAAAAAGTAAAAGCTTTTGGCATCGAAGAAAATAACATCTTCCCAATGTGGAATTGGGTTGGCGGAAGATTTTCATTATGGAGTGCTGTTGGATTGAGTATAAGTTTGTCCATGGGTTATAATAATTTTGAGGACTTACTTAAAGGAGCTCATAAAATGGATACGCATTTTAAAAGTGAAACTTTCGATAAAAACATTCCTGTTATATTAGCCTTTATTAGTATTTGGTATAACAATTTTTTTAAGGCTGAAAGTGAAGCCATAATTCCATATTCTCAATATTTAAATCAGTTTGCAACGTATTTGCAGCAAGCCATCATGGAAAGTAATGGAAAAAGTGTTGATAGAAATGGAGAAGTTGTAGATTACCAAACAGGAACTATTATTTGGGGAGAGCCAGGAACAAATTCACAACATGCATTTTTTCAATTAATACATCAAGGGACTAAATTAATTCCAGCAGATTTTATTGGTTTTGCAAAAGCACTACATGGTAATAAAGACCATCAGGATAAGTTAATGTCTAACTTTTTTGCACAAACTGAAGCTCTATTATGCGGAAAAACTGAAGAAGATGTTATTGCTGAATTAAAAAGTTTAAATACAAACCAAGAAAGCGACAATCAAATCCCATTTAAGGTTTTTGAAGGTAATAGGCCAACAAACACCATTTTTATAGAAAAGTTGACACCAGAAAGTTTAGGAAAATTAATTGCGATGTATGAGCATAAAATATTTGTTCAGGGAGTAATTTGGAATATATTTAGCTACGACCAGTTTGGTGTTGAACTTGGTAAACAGCTTGCAGGTAAGATTTTAAAAGAGCTAAATACTACTTCAGTTGAGAATCACGATTCTTCAACAACAAATCTTTTAGAATACTATAAAAAATTAACATAATTAATGTTAAAAACTCTGATAATAATTTTAACAGCGAAAACGTTTTAGTTTTATAAAATAATAGTACCTTCAACTTTGGTAAAAATTGTTAACGTTTAGTTAATAGTATGTAATTATTTACTTATTTTTGCCGTAAAAACAAACCAATTTTAATTTTTTAATATGAAAAAAATTACTCAATTTTTATTATTAGCTGTAGCAATGGTATTTTCTACCTCAGTTATGGCGCAAAGCACAGTTACAGGTACTATTGTAGATTCTGAAACTAATACTCCTCTGCCAGGGGTAAATGTAATCGAAAAAGGGACTTCAAATGGGGTTTCAAGCGATTTTGATGGCAACTTTACTTTAAAAACTAGCTCAAACGATGCAATTATTGTAATTTCTTATGTTGGGTTTTTAAGTCAAGAGATTTCTATTTCTGGGGATACTAATCTTGGAAATATTCAATTAGCACCAGATGCATTTGGGCTAGACGAAATTCACATTATTGCCTCTGTAGCTGTAGATAGAAAAACACCTGTTGCTGTATCTACAATTAGAGCTGATGACATTGAGTTAAAATTAGGAGCTCAAGAGTTCCCCGAAATTTTAAAATCAACACCTGGAATTTATGCCACAAAAGCTGGTGGTGGATTTGGAGACGGAAGGGTAAATGTAAGAGGATTTAGCTCCGTAAATGTCGCGGTCTTAATAAACGGTATCCCTATAAATGATATGGAGAATGGTCGTGTATTCTGGTCCAACTGGGCTGGTTTAGGTGGAGTAACAAGCCAAATGCAGGTACAAAGAGGACTTGGAGCATCTAAACTAGCGGTGCCATCCATTGGTGGTACAATTAATATTATTACAAAAACAACCGATGCAGAATCTGGAGGATATGTTTTTGCCGAATCTGGTAATGATAATTATAGAAAATTTGGCCTGATGTATTCTACAGGCTTAATGGAGAGTGGATACGCAGCCACAGTTGCTGTCGATAAAACCGATGGAGATGGTTATTCAGATGGCTTAGAGTTTACGGGTATTTCTTATTTTATGAATGTTTCCAGAAGATTTAATGATAGTCACAAATTATCTTTTTCTGCTTTTGGAGCTAAACAACGTCATGGCCAAAGACAAAACAGGCATCTTATTGCATCCTATAGAAATAGTGAAAGAGGCATAAAATATAATTCAGATTGGGGTTATAAGCAAGGACAAGTTACACATGCTGAAGACAATTTTTATCATAAACCACAAATTTCTTTAAATCATTACTGGAATATTAGCGATAGAACTACTTTATCTACATCAGCATATGCATCCTACGGATCAGGTGGAGGAGGCGGAACAGTAGGCGAGAATAAATTTGGCCCTACTTCCGATTATAGAATTGGAAATTTTGGCCCTATAGATTTTGATCGGATTGTAGCTGAGAATGTAGCCAATGGTGCGAATGGATCAACTTCGGCACTTAGAGCATCTCGTAACGACCATAACTGGTATGGATTACTTTCTACATTACGAACAGATTTATCTGATAGTTGGACATTAACGGCAGGTTTGGACTGGAGAGACTATAAAGGCATCCATTTTAGAGAAATAACCGATTTATTAGGTGGACAATATTTTGCAGTCGACGATGATGTTAATAATCCTAATCAAACCATAGGGGTAGGAGATAAATTCTCTTATTTTAACGACGGCTTGGTAGGCTGGTTAGGAGCTTTTAGTCAGATCGAATATTCTCGAGATAAATTAGACGCATTTGTGTCTTTATCAGTTTCAAATACATCGTATAAAAGAGTGGATTATTTTAATTATTTAGATAGTGATCCATTACAGGAAACCGATCGTTATAACTTTGGAGGTTATAGTATAAAAGGAGGGCTTAATTATAATATTGATGATAAGCATACCCTTTTCGCTAATTTGGGCTATTTTGAAAAAGCTGCTGGATTTGATTCCGTGTTTTTAAATTTTGATAACGAACATATTAACGAAGATGCGGAAGCCCAAAAAATTACTAGCTACGAATTTGGGTATAAATTACGAAGTGAGAAATTTGCTGCAAATGTAAACTTATATAGTACAACTTGGAAGGATAGAACACTAACCAGATCATTCCAACAACCTGATGGCACTTTTTTAGCAGCCAATATATTGGGCATTAATGCCAGACATAATGGTATAGAAATAGACTTTGCGTGGAAACCATCCGATAAAGTGACCTTTACAGGAATGGCTTCCTTTGGAGATTGGAAATGGCTGAACAATGTGGAAAACGTTGATATAATTGATGAGGCGCAAGAGGTTGTAGCCACAATTGATCTTTTTATTAAAGATCTTAAGGTTGGTGATGCTGCCCAAACAACTATGGCTTTGGGTATGAATTTAGAAGTGATGCCTAGAACAAACCTTGTAATAGATTACAACTATTTCGATAATCTGTATGCTTTGTTTGATCCTAATTTTCGTACTAATCCAGATTTAACTCAGGAAGCCTGGCAGCTACCGGATTATGGGACTTTTGATCTCATTATAAGACATGGATTTAATATTGGAGAAACTTTCGATGCCACATTAACAGCAAGGATTTATAACTTGTTTGATACACAATACATTTCTGACGCTCAAGATGGAGCAGCGGTAGGATTTCTAGGTGACCCGGGTTATATACCACCATCTACCGAAAAGACATCTTCAGTGTGGTTTGGACAGGGAAGAACCTTTAATTTAGGAGCAAGAATTAAATTTTAAAAAATTGTAAGATGAAAAAAATAATATTTTTACTGGTAGTAATAGGAATAGTCTTTATGGGCTGTAATCCTGTGGAAGACATTTTTAATGATATAGATGAAATTGATAGTCCAATTGTAGGGACTGACGCCATTACATTAACAAGTGATGATTATGATGAACTAGATTTAAGTTTTGGAAACTTTAGCTCGGAAGATGATGCTAAAGCGATGCTTCCTGCATTTTTAGCGGACAGATACCCTAATTGGGGATTAGGCTCTTCAGTTTTGGTAGGTTACGATTTATTTATTGGTAATGCCGAAGGTGTAAGTGATTACTCGGGCGCAGATGTCTACCAATTATCTAATGCAGATTATGCCTCAACAGGAAGTGATGCCTTTGGGTTTTACCCGCTTGTAGATCCTGACGATTTTATACCAGGTATTCTAGATACGGCCATTGCAAGCCCGGTTGAAGGTCAAATAGTACGTGCAGACTACGACCAATATTTTAACGATCCAGTAGTTGGTCTGGCTAATGTAGTATTCTATGACTTTACTGCTGGTTTTGAAGGCTGGGCCATCGTTGAAGAATCTGGTGTTGATGAAGTATGGACAGTTCAAACCGGAAATGTTCGAGGAAATGGTTTCTTTGGTGATCAATTTTCAAATGTTGAATGGTTAGTATCTCCTACAGTTGATTTAACAGGTGAATCTAATTTGAAATTTCAAATTACACAAGAACTTGACTTTGCTGGAGATGCTTCATTACTTAAAATATTAGTTTCAACCGATTATTCAGGTGATGTTTTAACAGCAACTTGGGATGAAATTACTTTAGCTAATCCTGCAACAGGAACTATGGCGTCCTCTGAAGATTATGATTTTTCGGCTTATGATGGAGAAACTATTAATGTTGCTTTTAAGTACACTTCAATAGGAGATGATCCAGCCACTCCAGGTGTAGATGAAGGAGATGCAGGACGATGGAGAATTGAGAGTTTGGCTATAAAAACACTTGGTGTTGATGGTGATGCTAATAACAAAGGTGATTATTATACCTACGATGGCGGATGGGAACTGGCAGATGATGTTTATTATTTAAGCAAAGCAGATTACGATTCTATGGGTGAAAATTCTGGAGAACCAGGAAGGTTTAATAACTTTAGCAGCTCAACACCTGCTGATGCATATATTCCTACTTTCTTATCTATCAATGACCCATTTGCTTTTGGTCAGGAAGAAGATGAAATATTTGTTATATATAAATATTTTTCTACCTCATGTTTTTGTACTCAAACAAGAGGTAATTCTTATTCTGTAATAGATGGTGAATGGACACCACATACATCTGTAATAAGCACAAATTTACAGTTTGGACATGATGGAAATTCTTGGGTACCTGACAATACGATTAGATATACCTTTACAGGGGCAGACATTGCTTTAATTAGGGCTGCGTTTATCGATATATATCCTGGTCCGGCAGATAATGTAGGGTTCTTCGGTAGTTTTGACAGGAGATCTTCAAGTTCCAACTTTTGGAGTGATTCAATGCTACTTGAGGCGTTTAATGTTCTCTTAGATAGTATTAATCCTTCTGCACCGGAAGGACAAAAATATGTTCTTACATATGTTATTTATAATGGATCAACCGTAGATGAAGTTAAGAGTGTGATAAAAACAGGTGGAGCTTGGGTTTATCAATAATATAATTAATCATTATTATAAAAGAACCATGCTTTTTTGCATGGTTTTTTTATAGGTAAAATTCACTATTTTTGCTAACTTAATTAATATATTATGTATAATACAGTAAAAATATTGCATTCATATTGGGCTTATTTAGTTTTGCTTATTTTAATATTAGCGACATTTAATGTGCTGATTAAATTTTTTGGCAAAAAAGAGTTTCATGCCAAAGATTTTAGAATCTCGTTATTTACTTTAATTGTGATGCATATACAATTAATTATAGGTGTTATTTTATTTTTTGTATCAGATTATTTAAGTCAAATTAGTGAGGAAGGAATGGGAGCAATTATGAAGAATAGTACTTTGAGATCTAATATTATTGAGCATCCAATAACTATGTTGCTTGTTGTTACGTTAATCACTATTGGCTATTCTAAACACAAAAAGAAATTAACCTCCACTTCAAAATTTAAAACGATAGCTATTTTTTACACCTTATCATTATTACTGGTACTAGCTATGATTCCTTGGAAAACATGGTTTAGTTAGAACATACATGTTTAAGACAGCTTAATATATTATAATTTTTGGTTAATGAAATATTACTGGCTTTTTATTTTTATTACAGCATTCGTTTATAAAAGTAAGGCACAAAATCTTGATGCTGCTAATAACAATTCTCAAATAGCTAATGACTCCATAAAAAAAGCTGAATTCGTAAATTATTTAGGAAATGGTTACTTCCCGACTAAATATTTTAACTTCGATTTAAGATATCTTATAAAGTTTAATCAACACGAAGGATTTAGAACAGGATTAGGAGGAGTTACTAATGAAACCTTCTCTGAGAATTTTAGATTACAAGGCTATATGGTTTATGGTTTTCTCGATCATAGATTTAAATACAGTTTTGGAGGTGGTGTAAAAATTGCTGAAAAAACAAACACATGGTTTAACTTATTTTATACAGAAGACCTGGAAGAAACTGGTAGTTCTACTTTTTTAACAGACAAACGTTTTTTTCAGTTATTCGAACCTCGTTTAATAAACATAGATTTATTTCATAAACATATTTCTAAAACTGTAAGTATAGAACATCAACTTCGCCCAAAAATATTAACCGAAACTCAATTCTCTGTTAGTAAAATAAATCCAACATATAACTATATATTTCATCCGAATGATAACGAAAGCTTCACTGATTTTGATTTAAGCCTTCTAAAGATTGCAGCACAATGGAGCCCGTTTAGTGAGTTTAATCAAACTTTAAACAATACCGAAACCAAATCTGATTACCCAAAATTCACACTACAATACACTAAAAGCTTCGCAAACATTATTAATGGCAATTTTAATTTTTCGAAATTAGACTTTAGAGCTATACAGCAATTTGATTATAAAAGTGAAGCATCAACTCAAATTGTTCTCACAAGCGGAATAACTAATGGCGATGCTCCTATTACACATTTATACCATGCATATCCTAATAATGTAAATAAAGAAACGATATTACAACGCTTTTCGGTTGCAGGAATAAACAGTTTTGAAACCATGTTTTTTAATGAATTTTTTTCTGATAGATTTGCAACGTTTCAGCTAAAACACAAATTAAAACCATTTAACATTTCGCCTTGGTTTAAACCTCAATTGGTTTTAATTTATAGATATGCTATTGGTAATATGAATAATATTGATAGGCATGAAAACATAAGTTTTAACACACTTGAAAAAGGGTTCTCCGAATCTGGATTAGAGATTAATAAACTTTTTTTTGGCTTTGGTTTTAGTTTTGCATATCGTTATGGCTCATATCATCTCCCAGAATTTGGAGACAATTTTGCATTCAAATTTACTTTTAACATCAGTATAGAATAATAACAGTTAAACAGTCTGTTTTTGCTTATTTTATCTGCTCTAATTATATACCTTTGCGCCAGTAAAAAAGCTATGGCAAAACTATTTTCGGTTGGTTTTTGGGAAACCGTTGCACGATTAATTTTAAGAAATAAAATTGGGATATTATTAAGTATTGCTGTAGCAACTTTATTTTTTGGATTGCAATGGGAAAAGATGCGTTTTACTTATACTGAAGCTAATCTATTACCTGATGACCATGAGGTAAACATAAAGTATAACGATTTTATTAAAACTTTTGGCGAAGAAGGAAATTTAATAGTTATAGGAATTAAAGACTCTTCCTTATTTACTATTGAAAATCTAAATGCTTGGAATTCTCTTTCAGATAGTTTTAAAAATTATAATGAAGTTGAAACCGTTATTTCAATTAGTGATCTTCAAAAACTTGTAAAGAATGAAACTAAAAAACAATTTGATTTAAAACCTTTCATTAAAGACTCAATATCTTCCGTTTTACAATTAGAATCATTACAGAAACAACTCTTTGAACTATACCCTTTTTACGATAATTTTTTATTCAACAAAGACACAAAAACAATACGCTCTGCTATTTATTTAGATAAAGAAATTGTTAATACTTCTGCTCGAAAAGATTTTATTTCAGACAAACTTATCCCAAAAATTGAAGCTTTTGAAAACACGTATAATCTAGATGTTCGTGTCTCGGGAATGCCATATATTCGAACGCTAAATTCACAAAATATTATTGATGAAATTGGCACGTTTATTATCGCCGCTTTAATTGTTACATCCTTAATTTTCTTTTTCTTTTTTAGATCCTTCAGGGCTACCGTCATTTCCATAATTGTAGTATTAATTGGCGTCATGTGGACGTTTGGTATTATTGGATTATTAGAGTATGAAATTACAGTACTAACAGCTTTAATTCCGCCACTTATAATTGTTATTGGTATTCCGAACTGTATTTTTCTTATTAATAAATATCAGCATGAAGTACAAAAACATGGTAACAAAGCAAAATCCTTACAACGTGTAATCACAAAAATTGGTAATGCTACGTTAATGACCAATGTTACCACAGCATCTGGATTTGCTACCTTTATTATAACAGACAGCAAATTACTAACCGAATTTGGTACAGTAGCCTCTTTAAGCATTCTCGCAATATTTATATTGTGCCTGCTCATAATTCCTATTATTTACAGTTTTATGCCAATGCCTAAAGACAAACATTTAGAGCATTTAAACAAACGTTGGATTAATGCTTTTGTAGATTGGATGGAACGTATGGTAAAACATAGAAAAATAACAATCTATATCACATCTTTAATTCTTTTAATTGCAAGCATTATTGGGATGTATCAAATAAAAATATCTGGAAGTCTTATAGAAGATATGCCTCAAAAAGCAGATTTTTTTAAAGACATTCGTTTTTTTGAAGAAGAATTTAATGGAATTATGCCTTTAGAAATAATGATAAACACCAAACATAAAAAAGGCGTTATGAAACTCGCTACGCTTAAACGAATGGGTGAACTTGAAGACCTTATTATTGAAATCCCAGAACTATCCAAACCCATTTCAGTTGTAAGCCTAGTGAAATATTCTAAACAAGCCTATTACAATGGAAATCCAAAATATTATCAACTCCCAACATCTCAAGAAAATAGCTTCATTTTATCTTATGTTAAAAACTCATCTTCAAATGTGGATTTATTAAAAAACTTTGTGGATAGCACAGGACAATATGCTCGAATTACAACATTTATGAAGGATATTGGCACTGACAAAATGGAGCGTATTGAAGAAAATCTTCAGGATAAAATAAAAAAGATTTTCCCAGAAGATCAATATGAAGTTACTTTGACTGGAAAAGCATATCTGTTTGAAAAAGGAACTAAATATTTAGTGAACAACTTAATACTTTCCTTATCATTGGCGATACTGTTAATTTCAATTTTTATGGCTTATATGTTCAGGTCATTCAGGATGATTATTGTATCGTTAATACCAAATCTAATTCCGTTATTAATTACTGCTGGTTTAATGGGATATTTAGATGTGCCTATTAAACCTTCAACAATATTGGTTTTTAGTATTGCTTTTGGTATTTCAGTAGATGATACTATCCATTTTTTGGCAAAATATAGACAGGAGCTTCAGGCAAATCACTGGAAAATACGCAAATCGGTTTATGCAGCTTTACGCGAAACTGGAGTGAGCATGTTTTACACATCTATTGTATTATTCTTTGGGTTTTCAGTATTTATCATTTCTAATTTTGGAGGTACAGTTGCGCTTGGCGCATTAGTATCTGCAACCTTATTATTTGCCATGTTAGCCAATTTATTATTGTTACCTTCATTACTTTTATCGTTGGAAAGAAGTATTGCCAATAAAGAAGTTTTAAAAGAACCTAACTTTAGAATTATCCCTGTAGAAGACAAAAAAGCAGAATAATCCGAATCTTAAATATCTAAACACAGCCCATTTTGAGTTTAAATAATTGAGATTTTTTCTTTTGCTGCTTGATAGCCGATTGGCTTTTTTTATCTTTACACACAAATTAAATCAATAACAATGAAGCATAGTACAGTAGCCGAATTATTATCTCAAGTCAAAAAGCAAAATGAAATAGAAATTAAAGGTTGGGTAAGAACATTTAGAGCTAATAGATTTATAGCTTTAAATGATGGCTCTACAATTAACAATATACAATGTGTTATTGATTTTGAAAATACTGATGAATCCATTTTAAAACGGATTACAACTGGTGCTGCAATACATATTAAAGGAATATTGGTAGAAAGTCTGGGCAAAGGGCAAACTGTAGAAATACAAGTTGTGTCCATTAATATTCTTGGAGATTCAAATCCTGATGAATACCCTATTCAGCCTAAAAAACACACGTTTGAGTTTTTAAGAGAAAATGCACATTTACGCACTAGAACAAATACATTTAGTGCTGTTATGCGTTTGCGCTCAACCTTGTCTTTTGCCATTCACAAGTATTTTAATGAGAATGGGTTTTATTATATGCATACACCAATAATTACAGGAAGTGATGCCGAAGGTGCTGGAGAAATGTTTCGTGTAAGTTTACTAGATGCGAAAAACCCTCCATTAAACGATAATGGGAAAGTAGATTACACTCAAGATTTCTTTGGTAAAGAAACCAACCTAACTGTTTCAGGACAATTAGAAGCGGAGACTTATGCCATGTCTTTAGGTAAAGTCTATACATTTAGTCCAACATTTAGAGCAGAAAACTCCAACACATCACGTCATTTATCCGAATTTTGGATGATAGAGCCCGAAGTTGCCTTTATGGATTTGGAAGGAAATATGGATTTGGCAGAAGACTTTTTGAAATATGTCTTAAAGTATGCCCTGAAAAATAATAAAGAAGATTTAGCGTTTTTGGAACAGCGTTTAATACAAGAAGATAAAACGAAACCACAAGCCGAACGCAATGAAATGACCTTAACCGAAAAGTTAAGATTTGTTATAGATAACAACTTTAAACGTGTTAGTTATACCGAAGCCATTGATATTTTGCGTAATTGCAAACCCAACAAAAAAAAGAAATTCAAATATATTATTAAAGAATGGGGAGCTGATTTGCAAAGTGAACATGAACGTTTTTTAGTAGAAAAGCATTTTGAG
The DNA here is from genome assembly GCA_003650305.1 of Bacteroidota bacterium. Taxonomy (GTDB): domain Bacteria; phylum Bacteroidota; class Bacteroidia; order Flavobacteriales; family Flavobacteriaceae; genus PRS1. The sequence goes on from QMOV01000006.1 coordinate 26,498, forward strand.
TGCCCTGTTATTTTATTCGATTATCCTGCGAATATTAAAGCCTTTTATATGCGTTTAAATGAAGATGGTAAAACAGTTCGTGCTATGGATATCTTGTTTCCAGCAATTGGCGAAATTGTTGGAGGCGCACAACGTGAAGAACGATTAGATGTACTTAAAGAAAAAATGGCAGCTTTAGATATTTCTGAAGAAGAATTATGGTGGTATTTAGATTTACGCAAATATGGTACTGCAGTACATTCTGGTTTTGGATTAGGCTTTGAGCGTTTAGTAATGTTTGCAACAGGAATGAGCAATATTAGAGACGTTATCCCTTATCCTAGAACACCACAAAATGCAGAATTTTAAAAATTTGTCATTCCTGCATAGGCAGGAATCTTAATAATTAGAACTTAATTACTATTCAATTTAGTATTTTTATATAAACCCAAATAAAAAAAATGCTCAAACAGTTTTTACAATTTAAATTATCTCAAAAATTGTCGCCTCAGCAAATCCAGCTGATGAAGCTTATACAATTGCCTACGCTAGCCTTTGAGCAACGTTTAAAACAAGAACTGGAAGAAAATCCTGCGCTTGAAGGCGGAAAAGAGAATACCGATGAATTTGATGATGATTTCTCTAATGCTTCAGAAGAAATTAATGATAGTGAAACTATTGATGCCGATGATATAAATATTGATGATTATTTGAACGATGATGAAATGCCAGACTATAGAACCCAAGCCAATAATTATAGTGCAGACGATGAGGATAAAAGTATTCCTTATGCTTCAGGAATTTCATTTACACAACATTTAATATCGCAATTAAACACATTTAGACTAGATGAAGAAGAATACAAAATTGCCGAATTCCTTGTAGGAAGTGTTGATAGTAGTGGTTATTTGCGTCGCTCTTTAGAAGATATTATGGACGACCTTGCATTTACGCAAAACATTTATACAACTGAAGACATAATTAAAAGTGTTTTAAAAATTGTGCAACAGCTAGAACCTATAGGTGTTGCAGCAAGAAATTTACAGGAATGTTTACTCATTCAATTAAAAAACAAGAAGCATACGCCTAACGTAGGATTAGCTACATATATTATAGAAAAAGCTTTCGATCAGTTTTCAAAAAAGCACTATAAAAAGCTACTTAAAAAGTTTAATATAAACGAAGTTGAACTTAAAGATGCCATTTTAGAAATAGAGAGATTAAACCCTAAACCAGGAGGTTCTTATTCAGGAAATAATAGAATGGTAGAACATGTAGTGCCCGATTTTACAATTAAAATAGTTGACACGCAGTTAGAGCTTACTTTAAATGGAAGAAATGCGCCAGAACTTCATGTGTCGAGAGAATATAGTAATATGTTAAAAGGCTATAAAGAGGCTAAACAAAAATCGAAATCTCAAAAAGAAGCTGTTCAGTTTATAAAACAAAAATTAGATGCAGCCAAGTGGTTTATTGAAGCTATAAAACAACGTCAACAAACATTGTTTGTAACCATGAGTTCAATTATGCATTATCAACACGATTATTTTTTAACAGGAGACGAACTTAAGTTAAGACCCATGATTTTAAAAGATATCGCTGATGAAATTGAAATGGATGTTTCTACTGTTTCTAGAGTTGCCAATAGTAAATATGTAGATACGCCTTACGGAACAAAATTAATTAAGGAGTTCTTTAGCGAGTCTATGACTAACGACCAAGGTGAAGAAGTTTCAACTCGTGAGATAAAAAAAATATTGGAAACCGTAATTAAAAATGAAGACAAGAAAAAACCTCTAACAGACGAGAAGTTGGCAAAAATCCTAAAAGAAAAAGGTTATCCAATAGCAAGACGAACTGTTGCTAAATATAGAGAACAGCTTGATATATCTGTAGCTAGGTTAAGAAAACAAATTTAAATGAGTGCTATTTTAAAAAGTATATCATACATTTTTCATCCTCTATTAATGCCGTTTTTAGGTGTTGTTTTTTATTTTTCTAAGTCACCACGATTTATTCCTTTACCAATAATTAAGGCGAAATTATTTTCGTTAGCATTACTTACTATTCTTCTTCCAATACTACTCTTTTTTGTATTAAAAAAAATTCGAAAAATAAATACTATTTACTTGGAAACAACTGAAGAACGAATTACTCCTTTAATTTTAAATTGCATTATTATATTTTTAGTAGCACAACGTGTTTTACCTTCTCATGAAATTATTGAACTATACTTCTTTTTTATTGGAATATTATTGTCCACATTAGCTTGTTTAATACTTTCTATTTTAAAATTTAAGGTTAGCATCCATATGGTTGCTTCTGCAGGAATTTTGATGTTTTTTATTGCTATAAGTATTCATTTTAACATTAATATTAATGGTACTATAGCTTTGTTTATTATTATTCTAGGAGCTATTGCTACGTCTAGGCTACATCTAAATGCACATACTTATATTGAATTAATAATAGGATTTTTTGTTGGATTGATTCCGCAACTAATTTTGGTAAACTATTGGCTATAATATATAAAACATTAACCCTATTTTGATAGTGTTAATATTTATTGATTCTCCATCAATTTTCGCCTCTTCTTTAAATAAAGGATTGAGTGCATAATACAAATAGGCATTCCATGTATTATAGCCTACGCTTAAGGTAAAACCATATTGAAACTCTTCAAGATGATTAATACTTTTAAGTTTAATATTTTGTGGAGAGCCATCAAATTTTGAAGTAGAAGCAAATACATAACCCAATTTAAATCCCGAATAGATTCTCCAAAATTTATACGAATCTGTTGTAGATGTTCTCCACCTAAACTCTAATGGAATTTCTACGAGATGCATTGAAAATTTATTTTTACTAAATGTTCCATTTTCAAGAATTTCGTAATTAAACTCACCTTGCTGGTTTTTAGAAATTAATAGATTTTGATTAATTGAATTCGCAGAATAACCAAGTCCTAAACCAAAAGCTATTGTTCTACTTTTATTAATGGGCATATCTCTAATAAATCCTAAATGAAAACCACTAGAGAACCCATTTTGCGACATATTTTGAGTCATTTTACCTAAAAGATTATATGTAACACCAAAATAAAATTGATCTTCTCTATAGAGCTCATCGGTTTGCATAATAGAATTGTCTTGCCCAATAATAAATTGACAACTTACTAACGTTAGTATTAAAAATAATGCCTTTTTCATTTTGTAATGTTTGCGTCAACTTATTTTAGGAAACTCATTTAAATAAGTTTCTATTTAACCTCCTTAATTACATAAACATAAACAGGAAAATGATCGCTAAATCCGTTAGTAAAACCACCATCAGCGAAGCTTCGAAATGGGTAACCTTTCCAACGCCCTTTTTTATTAATTAAATAATTTTCACCAAAAATACCTGCTTTATAAAATCGAAACGAAGAGTAATCTTTTTCAAGTAAGGGTTTAGTAATTAGAATTTGATCGAACAAACTCCAGGCATCTCTATAAGCATTAGATCCCAACCCCTTTTTAGCCATAGCTTCCATAGGATTGTAAATACCTTTAAGCCCTACATCTTCTTTGTCTTTTTTTGCTTTTAAAACTTCTTTCATGCTAGCATTAGTTGGGTCGTCGTTAAAATCTCCCACAGTAAAAATCTTCGCATAAGGATCGATAGATTGAAGCGAATCTATAATTCTTTTATTCAGTTTAGCAGCAGCAATACGTTTTGGTCGGCTTCTTGCTTCACCACCACTTCTAGATGGCCAATGACTAACAATAATATGAATCATCTCGCCTTCTAGTTTGCCACTTACTAATAATTGGTCTCTTGTATAATCACGTTTTCTTGTATTATCATGATAAATTTTAAGTTCGTGCGAACTTGTATATATTGGAGTAAATAATCTTTTTTGATAGAGTAAACCCACATCAATGCCACGCTCATCAGGAGAATGAAAATGAACTATACCATAATCTTTGTGTAAAAGCAAAGGGTCGTTAACCACATCTTCAAGAACTTCTCTATTTTCTATTTCAGAGACACCAATAATTGCAGGTGTGTTATGAGTAACTTCATATCCAATATCAGCAATTACACGTGCCATATTACGCACCTTCTGTTTATAGACTTCAGTACGATTTGCTTTTAGCTCCATCATAGGGCTTCGTTCATCAAATTTGTTTGGATCATTAATAGTGTCGAACAAATTTTCTAGATTATAAAATGCGATAGTATGTATTTTAAATTTCTTTTTTTCTTGAGCATTGGCGTTTAATAGAATAAGTAGAAAAAGTGTAGTTATCAAAAATTTTAATGTTCTCATTAACAGACGTATTATGTTTATATAAAAATGTAATCAAATCTTACACCAAATGTATATATTAATAATAAATAATGTAAATTTGTTAGCCTTAAATATTATATTTAAAACAGAACAAACAATTAACTATAATTTCAAGTATGAAAAAAGGATTATTTATTTTTTTATTAGGATTTTTTTCAATTTTTACTGCATTTGCACAACAAACTATTATAAAAGGAAGCGTTAAAGATGCTATTTCTTTTGAGCCCATTCCAGATGTTACCATAACTATTGAAGAAACACAACAAACTACACAAACAAATAGTTTTGGGGAGTTTGTGTTCTCTAGTAATGTACCTTTAGGAGAACAAGTTTTAAAAATCTCTAAAGAAGGTTATGTAAATAAAAGATATCCAATAGTAGTCAATGAAGGTCAAACTGTAAATATTACAGATATGACTCTTGAGTTTGATGCATTAGATGCATCAGATTTGTTTACTATTTCACTCTCTGACGACGAACTTGATGATGATACAAGTGCATCTGATAATATTTCCGGATTATTATCGTCTTCTAAAGATATTTTTCAACGTACTGCTGCATTTGAGTTTAGCCCTTCATTTTTTAGAGTTCGAGGACTAGATTCCGACAACGGCTCTCTTTTAATTAACGGAATTGAAATGAACAAACTCTACAATGGGAGACCACAATGGAGTAATTGGGGAGGATTAAACGATGTTTTAAGAAACCAAGAGCTTACTTCTGGATTAACACCATCAGCTTATAATTTTGGAGGTATTTTGGGATCAACTAATATTAATGTTAGAGCTTCACAAGCAAGACCAGGTGGTCGTGTAACGTATTCTTCTTCCAACAGAAGCTATACAAATAGGTTAATGGTAAAGTATGCTTCTGGACTTGTCGAAGGAGGATGGGCTTATACAATTTCTGCAGGAAGGCGTTGGGGAAATGAAGGCTATCAAGATGCGACATTGTACGATTCTAATTCATTTTTTGCCTCTGTTGAAAAGAAGATAAACGATAAACATAGTTTAAATTTTACAGGCATTTATGCGCCAAATCGAAGGGGAAAATCTTCACCTAACACACAAGAAGTTTTCGATTTAAAAGGGATAAAATATAATGAATATTGGGGTTGGCAAGACGGAAAAAAACGTAATTCACGTATTAAAGAAGTTGAAGAGCCTATTATTATGTTAAATCACTATTGGAATATTAATAGTAAAACAACATTAAATACTAATGTCGCTTATCAGTTTGGTAAATTAGGGAATAGTCGTTTAGATTATAACGGAAATAGTTTAATGCCTAGTGGAGATATTGAAGGAGGAGGCGCAAACCCAAGTCGAGCATATTATCAATTATTGCCTAGCTATTTATTAAGAAATTTTCCTGACAATCCAGAATTTGCTTTTGGAGCACAGCAAGAATTTGTTAACAATGGACAAATAAATTGGAATTCATTATATCAATCTAATATTGCAAATGCTAATAGTGGGCTGAATTCTATATATGTTTTATATGAAGATAGAGTAGACGACACACAAACTACAATTAACTCTATACTAAATACAGAGTTAAATGAGAACATTATATTAAATGCGTCAATAAATTATAAACATTTAAAATCTGAAAATTTTGCAGAAATTATTGACTTACTTGGAGGAACAGGATATTTAAACGTTGATGGATTTGATGCACTTCAATTCGACTTACAAAACCCAAATCAAATTGCAGACGTTGGAGATACTTTTAGATATAATTATAACTTAACTGCTGATATAATTTCTGGTTACGCACAAGCTCAATTTAAATATAATAAAGTAGATTTCTTTCTTGCAGCAAGTGTAACAAATACACAATATCAAAGAGAAGGATTGTACGAAAACGAAGCAAATATTGGCAACTCTTTTGGAAAAGGCGAAAATCTAACATTTACAGGAATAGGAGCTAAAGGAGGATTGACTTATAAAATTACTGGAAAGCACGTATTAGATATTAATGCTGGTTATATTACTAAAGCACCTTCATTGCGTAATACTTATACAAATTCTAGATCGAATCATGATATTATAAATATTAATAGTTCGGGCACGATTATTTCTGGAGAAGGCATTACTGAAGAAAAAATTACGTCTGTTGATGCCAGTTATATTTTTCGTTCTCCAATAGTAAAAGCAAAACTTACTGGGTTTTATACAACAATAAAAGATGCTAACGAAATCTCTTTTTTCTATGCTGATGGCGTTGGAGGTTTTTTTGATGATAATGATATAGCACAATCTAATGAGTTTATTTCGGAAGTATTACAAGGTATTGACAAAAGACATATTGGAGCAGAGTTTGGTATTGAAGCACAAGTAACGCCAACTATAAAATTGAAAGCTGCTGGATCTTTTGGTCAATATACTTATGATAATAATCCTAATTTATATGTTTCAGCCGATGATCAAACAGTGTCTTTCGGAGTAGCAACCCTTAAGGATTATAAATTAGCAGTAGGACCTCAAAAAGCATATTCGGTTGGGTTTGAATATCGCGATCCAGACTATTGGTGGTTTGGCGCTACTGCAAACTTTTTTGATGACACGTATGTAGATGTTAGCCCTTTAGTTAGAAGCTCTAATTTTTATAAAGATCCACTAGATGGTTTACCATTTAATGATTATGATGAAGATTTAGCTAGAGAATTATTAAGACAAGAAAAGTTTGATAACTATATGGTGGTTAACCTTATTGGAGGTAAATCATGGAGAGTTGGAGAGTATTTTATTGGGTTCTTTGCAAGTATAGGAAACGTATTCAATACAGAATATAGAACAGGAGGATTCGAACAAGGAAGAAATGCCAATTATAGAGAATTACGAGATGATAAGGCTTTAAATACTCCTGTTTTTGGACCTAAATATTGGTATGGCCGAGGCACTAACTATTTTGTAAACCTTAATTTTAGATTTTAATTAAAGCACAACAATTTTAAAAATATTATTATGAAAACGAATAAAATTTTAACTTTTTTAAGTGTACTTACACTTACTTTATTTATGGCTTCTTGTGTAGAAGATGATGATTATGGGATACCTAATGTAACAATTGAAGAACCTAATATTGATGATTTAGGACAACTAACAACGTTTAGCGCAGTTGTATCTAGATATTTAGATGCTCTTGCAGATGGAGAAGAAGTAGGTGTCTTTGATGAAAATGATGTTGCGCTCTATATAGAAGGTTATGTTGTATCCAGCGATAAGTCTGGAAACTTTTTTGAGGAAATTATTGTGCAAAATTCAACTGATGGTAATGATGCTGGATCAGACCAAAGACGTGGATTAATTGTCGAAATAAACGTAAGAAGCTTATCTGATACTTATGAATTTGGAAGAAAAGTATATATAAAACTTAATGGCTTAGCAGTTGGAGAAGAAAATGGAGTTTACACTTTAGGAAGAGCAAATGGAAATGTTTTAGAACAACTACAAGAATTCGAATATTTAAATTTTATTTTTAGAAGTGCTGAAGTTGCTACAATTTTACCTAAGGTAACTACAATAGCAGATTTAACTGAAGCTGATGAAAATACTTTTATTCAGTTAGACAATATGCAAATACACAGAAATAGTATTGCATTAACTTATGCAGGTGAAGCTTCCGATCAATTTGATGGCTTTAGAACCTTAGAGAGTTGTGATGATGGAGGAACTATAGCTTTACAAACAAGTACTTTTGCAGATTTTAAATCTGTGCAAATACCACAAAATAAAGGAACAATTAAAGCAATATTTACTAGAGATTTTGGAGACGATTTAAATGTTCTTGTTATTAATAGTACGTCAGATATAGTTTTTGATAATACCGAACGTTGTGATCCAGTAATTTTAGAATGTACTGGTGCTACTTCTACTGCAGTTACAGTTTTTGAAGAAGATTTTCAATCTATAACTGACGAAAGTCAATTAGACGGAATGGGTTGGACGAACGTAAATGTTTCTGGCGGGAGTGAACGCTATGAAGACAGTTCCTTTAGTGGAGACACTTATATGAAAATATCTGCTTTTGGTACTGGAGAAAACCCATTAGAAGCATGGTTAGTAACACCAGCAATTAATTTAGATAGCACTACTCAAGAAGAACTAAGTTTTAATGTTTCGACTAGCTTTGAAACAGGACAAATTTTAACTGTTTTTATTACAGAAAACTATACTGGAGACCCAACTACAACCGAATGGGCATTATTAGACGCAGACATTCCAATTGGCGGAGGAGGTTTTGGCGATTTTGTAGTTAGAACTATTAATATTTCTTGTTTAAGTGGCGATGTACATGTGGCATTTAAATATCTTGGTGCAGCTGGTGGTGCTGAAACCAGATACCATATCGATGATATAAAAGTAACAGGAATGTAAAAAGCTGTGTTTTTTACTAAATAGAGACTAAAACCTGCTAAATTATTTAGCAGGTTTTATTTTTTAATTAACTTAAGCACATGGCAGGATTCAATCAATTATTTTTCACAGTTTATACTTATTACAAAAAGTCTTATAAAAGGAAAGCGAGTAGGATAGCTGTGTTTTACATATCGTTACTTCAAATAAGCTTGGTTTTATTATTAGGAATGTTTTTTGCTGCTTTTTTTAATCAAATGAAAATAGATACGCTTACTTCTGGAAATGCATGGATACTATTTGTAATCACTTCAATTTTTATATACTTTAAAAACTGGATGTCTTTTAGTGGCAGAAACAGAATGATTTTAAAAGCTAAAATGACTAAGAAAAAAACACCACAGCAAAATATAATCTTAATTTGGTTGCTTCCAGTTGCCAGTACTGCTCTCGCAATAATTTTATTGCGTAGTTTTCTTTAAATGAATATACACAGGGAAATGGTCGCTGTAACCACCTTTATATTTTTTCCCAACATAAGTTCTAAAAGGATTGCCTTTATATTTTCCTTTAAACCGTTTTAAGAATTCTTCATCAAAAATATTAGCCTTAGAGAACTGATGCGTATTAGCTGTATATTCGAAAAAATTTGTTGAAAAAAGAATTTGATCAAATAAATACCATTCTTTCCTAAAGCTTAAACTTCCCTTATTGTGCGATAGTAAAGTTTCCATAGGATTATATAAATCTTGAGTGCTAACAAGTTGTGTAATACTTTTATTGGTAGGATTATCGTTAAAATCTCCCATAACGATAACCTTTGGATTGTTATCGCGTTGTTTTATCAAGTCAATTATTTCTATCAATCTAGCAGATGCTATTAACCTTTTAGGCTCTGTTTCTTTTTCCCCTTCTCGCCTTGACGACCAATGGTTTACCAATACATAAATCTTCTCTTCATTAAGACAACCTTCAACAAGTAGAATATCTCTTGTATAATCTATTTCTTTATTTTCATCAAAAAGATCGATAGAAAATGTTTCAGAAGCTTCTACTTTAAAAACATCTTTGTTATAAATAAGCGCAACATCAATCCCTCTTTCATCAGGCGAGTCATAATGCTCAACACCATAATTGTTTGATTTTAAGAATTTTGAATCTAATAAATCGTTAATTACAAGTTTGTTTTCTACTTCAGCTAAACCTACAATTACAGGAGATTTACCAGAAGTTTTAAATCCTATTTTAGATATGGTATATCCTAACTTTCTTATCTTTTTTTTATAGCGTCTTAGTGTCCAGTGTTTTTCAGAAGTTGGCAAAAAGTCATCATCATGTGTATATTTATTATCAAATGTATCAAATAAATTTTCGAGATTGTAAAACGCAATAGTGAAATAATCGGATTGCTTTTCTTTTTTTAATATAGGAAAGACCATTCGTCTAAATTTAGGTGTCTAAAATACTAAAATCAAACAATCATAGATCGGTTTTGTAATTATCTTTATGATTTCGATGAGAAAATGATAAATAGTAAAGGTCTGTTTTTTATACAGAAGAAAAATTCAATTTGTACATTTGCAACTTAAATTAAGTTATGATAGAAAAGAAAGATACTACTTTAGAGAAAACGGTATTAATAGGCGTTATTACTAGAGCACAAGATGAAGATAAATCTAAAGAATATTTAGATGAGCTTGAATTCTTAACTTATACAGCAGGAGGAGAAGTTATTAAACGATTCACTCAAAAAATGGATATGCCTAATCCTAAAACGTTTATTGGCACAGGGAAAATACAAGATGTAGGACGGTTTATTAAAGAAAATGAAATTGGAACAGCTATTTTTGATGACGAATTATCTCCAGCCCAAGAACGAAATATTAGTAAAATTCTTGAATGTAAAGTTTTGGACAGAACGAATTTAATACTGGATATTTTTGCACAACGCGCACGAACCAGTTATGCAAGAACTCAAGTAGAATTGGCACAATGCGAATACTTATTACCACGATTAAAAGGAATGTGGACGCATCTCGAAAGGCAAAAAGGTGGAATAGGAATGCGTGGTCCTGGAGAAACCGAAATAGAAACTGATAGACGTATTGTAAGAGACAAAATCGCCTTATTAAAAACAAAGATTAAAAACATTGACAAGCAAATGGCTGTGCAGCGAGGTAATCGTGGTAAAATGGTTCGTGTGGCTTTGGTTGGTTACACTAATGTCGGAAAATCTACTTTAATGAATGTAATAAGTAAAAGCAAAGTCTTTGCCGAGAACAAGCTTTTCGCGACTTTAGATACCACAGTAAGAAAAGTAGTTATTAAAAACTTACCTTTTTTAATGAGTGATACTGTTGGATTTATTAGAAAATTACCTACACAACTTGTAGAATCTTTTAAAAGTACTTTAGTCGAAGTTCGTGAAGCCGATTTATTATTACACATTGTAGATATTGCACATCCAAATTTTGAAGAACATATTGAATCTGTAAATAAAACATTAGGCGAGATTAATGGTGCAGAAAAACCAACCATTATGGTTTTTAATAAAATTGATGCTTATAAACCAGAACCTTTTGATGATGAGGATTTAATAGCAGTAAGAACCAAAGCAAATTACACATTACAAGAATGGAAAAACACTTGGATGAGTAAAATAGGAAATAATGCATTATTCATATCTGCTTTAAAAAAGGAAAACCTTGATGATTTTAAAAAACGAGTTTATGATGAAGTGCGGCAAATGCATATTACACGTTTTCCGTATAATCATCTTTTGTATCCAGATTATGATGAATATTAGATATAATAATTATTATTTTTTAAAATGAATAACTTAAACCAAACACCCAATAGCTTTGTAAATCATTATCAACAGTATCAAAAGTAACATCAACATCACCTAGAGTATTTAGAGCATAATTAAGTGCTTCTTGTTTATTATTTCGCAACCCAAAATCAAAACCAACACCAATCATTTTCCATAGCGTATAGCCAAAAGAGTTTGTCCAAGTCCAATTAGAAAGATTAGAACTTTTATAGCTTTGAAACATAGAAAGGTTAGTTTTAAAGTTTATAGCACCTATTTTTTTGGTATAATCTGCAAGTATTTTTGTTCCTAAAGAGGATTCGAAAGCTGTATCGTTATCACTAAACACAAAGTTGTAGTTTAAGGGATGAATAACAAATACTAAATCGGTTATTGGCGTCCATGTAACACCAACTCCTAAATCTAAATACCCAGGATTATTAAAATTATCTAATAATGTAGTTCTATATTCTGCAAGGGTAGATATTGCAAATTTATCACTTAACTTGCGCCCATATAATGAGGTGATATTAAACACATCAGTTGTTGGGTTAAAATTTTCATCATCATCAGGATTATTTTTGTTATCTAATTTTACCCAGTTTAAATTAAGAGTTGCGGCATTTCGCCAAAAGAATTTATCTTGTAAAAGATTCGCATTTGCATTTACAGTAAATCCAATATTTCCTGAAGAATTATTAGGTACTCCTTGAGAATACCAATTATTAAAATTAGATAAAATACCACCAATTGTTCCAAAGGCTCTGATTTTCCATCCTGGGAAGGCATCAATTTTTCCTTGTAATGCATTTACTCTAGATTGAATTGCAGATATAGAATCTTTTTTAGTTGCTTGTTCTGCTTTTAGCTCTTCTAATGTTTGAGCATTAATTGAAAAGAGTGAATTAAAAAATATAATTATAAGTAAAACTTTTTTCATGAGATTTGTTTAGGGTTTTAAAATGAATGTAACTTTAGCTTTTGTAATACTTTGAATTTTAGCTGTATAAAAATAAGAATTTATTTACTTTTTTTATATAAAGGAACCGAAGAACAAGCTTCGCCAAACATTATAGATTTGGCAACTGGCATAAGTTTAGAAGTTAGTAAAATGTAAGCATTTTTTGGCACAGGTTTATTAGTGCAACCTTTTATAATAACAGGCTTATCTTTATATTCTGAAACATCTAAATTTGTAATAATATCTTGATAGATTGAAGTTTCTAGGGTTTCCAGATTTCCAACAAACACTTTTTTTACAAATGGAGTTAAGTATGTTGTAAGTAGCATGTATGCCCAACTCGGAATGATAGCATCTGTAGAGCAAGTAAGTGAAATATAATTGTCACGATATTGTGACCAATCATGTGCTTTTACTTTTTGTCTAAAGTCTTTTTCGCGCAAAACTAAACCTTCAAAAAGCCAATCTTTAATATCAAAAAGGGAGCGTTTCCCTTCTGGATAATAATCCTCAAGATTTATAGTTATTAATTTGCTGTTTGCAACACGGTTTATTATTTCTTTCTGCATTTTGTATAAAGACCTTTCGAATGCGCTCAAGGTAATATTTAAATTATTTTTACTGTTGACTGAATACTGCTTACTAATTTACAGCATTCCCAGTTCTAATTTAGCTTCTTCGCTCATTAAGTCCTGACTCCAAGGCGGATCGAAAGTAATTTCTACTTCGGCACTTTTAACTTCGTTTATCGATCTTATTTTTTCTTCAACTTCCAACGGAAGCGTTTCTGCAACAGGACAATTTGGTGTTGTTAAAGTCATGAGGATTTTTACATCATAATCTTCGTTTACAAAAACATCATATATTAATCCTAATTCGTAAACATCTACAGGGATTTCGGGATCGAAAATTGTTTTTATTACACGCACTATTTTTTCTCCCAATGCTTGTGTGTCTATAGTATTATTCATCTTAATTAAGTTGTGTTTGGTATGCTATTGCATACATTTTTAGTTGTTTTATCATACTTACCAATCCGTTTGCACGAGTTGGAGATAAATGTTCTTTTAAACCAATTTTGTCAATAAAACCAGTATCTGCCTCTATAATATCTTTTGGTTGCTGATTGGAGAATACCCTTATTAAAATAGCTATAATCCCTTTAGTAATAATAGCATCACTATCTGCTGTAAATATTATTTTACCATCTTCCATTTTTGCATGAACCCAAACCTTACTTTGGCATCCTTTAATGATATTGTCTTCGGTTTTGTATTGGTCGTCTATTAGTGGTAAAGACTTACCAAGATCGATCATATATTCGTAACGTTGCATCCAATCGTCAAACATTGTAAACTCATCAATAATCTCGTTTTGTATGTCTTTTATGTTCACGTTTTCAATTTTAAGCAAAAATACAATAAGAATTATTGCTATTCAATGTTTTCAGACAGACTTAAAATATCTTTAACAAGTGCTTCTATTTCTTTTGCAGGATTTCCATGATCAAAAGGTGGTACATCATAGGTAGCTCCTTTATAAATCACTTTTAAATCAGCAATGTCGGCACCATCGTATAATCTTGCTTGAGAAGGAGCTTTTAGGGTAGGTAAATTTTTAAGGTTAATAGTTTTAAACAGATTAACGATGTTATTCCACTCTTCGTTACTACAAGGTTTTGGTATCATTTTAGAGTCTCTGCCTTTTTGAACCGAAATGGTTTTATTTGTAATTAGTATCCTTTTGTAAGTTCCTCCTCTTGAGAATGTTGAGTACTCAAGAACCATATCATTATTAACACTTTCAATGCTTTCTTTTTGAGCTGTTAACAAATTTTCTTCTCCGTTTTTAAGCGTTAATTCATCCTCTTCTAATGAAAATGAATTTGCTTTAGATAAACATTCTAACATTAAATTTTCTATTCTTGGGGTTTTAGTACAAGCCATTTTGGTAGTGATTAATTGGCTAAAAGCAATAGAATCTTCTTTTATAGTATAAGTTCCTGCAAAATGATTACAACCAGAAAATCCAGAAACACTCTTAGAATTTTCATCAAAAACCAATGTTAGATGTAAAGACTTAATGTTGTTCTCTTTTAAGAATGTTACATAATATGTTCCAGAAGGTTGTTGTGTTTGGGTTACATTGTTTTCTTTGATATTATTTACAGAATCTGTTGTTATAGGTGTTTTGTTTTTATCACATTCTTTGCTCATAAAAACGATGGCTAATAAACTGATTAAATATTTCATCTTAATATGTTTTAGACTTAAATGATATACAAAAAGGAAGCCAAAAATTTATGACAACATTGTTTTAGCTTTTTTAACAGCTTCTACTAAAGCATCAATTTCTTCTTTTGTATTATAAAATGAAAACGAAGCTCTAACTGTTCCTGGAATGTCATAGAAATCCATAATAGGTTGAGCACAATGATGTCCTGTTCTTACTGCAATTCCTAATTTATCGACGATAGTTCCTATATCGTATGGATGAATACCTTCAATATTAAATGAAATAACAGACGTTTTATTTTTTGAAGTTCCATAAATTTTTAAGCCTTCTATCTCCAAAAGTTTTTTGGTTGCATAATTAAGCAGCTTGTTTTCATACGAAGCAATAGCATCAAACCCAATAGCATTCATGTAATCTATTGCTACTCCAAAGGCAATGCCACCACAAATATTTGGTGTTCCTGCTTCAAATTTATAAGGTAAATCAGCGTAGGTGGTTTTTTTAAAAGTGACTTCTTCAATCATTTCTCCTCCACCTTGATAAGGTGGTAATTTGTTGAGCCATCTGGACTTTCCGTAGAGCATTCCAATGCCTGTTGGACCACACATTTTATGCGCTGAAGCAACATAAAAATCTACATCTAATGCTTGTACATCTGGTGTTATGTGTGGACATGCTTGTGCGCCATCTACTAAAACTGCTGCACCAACTTTATGTGCCTTGTTAATAATATCTTCAATCGGATTTATGGTTCCAAGAGCATTAGAAATATGATTTACAAAAACCAGCTTGGTGTTTTTTGAAAGTAATTTATCATATTCAGTTATTACCAACTCACCTTCTTGATTCATAGGAATCACTTTAAGAATGGCTCCAGTTTGCTCACATAACATTTGCCAAGGCACAATATTACTATGATGCTCTAAAGCAGAAACTAAAACCTCATCTTCTTGTTTCAAGATAGAAGAAAACCCATTGGCAACTAAATTAATTGCATGTGTGGTGCCAGAAGTTAATATAATTTCGTGACTAGATTTAGCATTAAAATGTGCTTGGATTTTTTGTCTCGCCTGTTCGTAAGCATCAGTTGCTTCCTGACTTAAAGTATGTACTCCACGATGTATATTAGCATTATAATTGCTGTAATAATTTACAATGGCATCGATAACTATTTGAGGTGTTTGTGATGTAGCAGCATTATCAAAATAGACTAAAGGCTTCCCATTAACTTTTCGAGATAGTATTGGGAAATCTTTACGAATTTCTTCCACTTTAAAAGTTGTATGTTGATTTATGGATTTCATTATTAAAGGTCAAACCCAATATTTACACCCAATTTATTTGCAATAAGTTTATTGATACGTTGTTTAATTTTAGGAATTTTTACACTTTCTAAAACGTTATTGGCAAAAGCATACATTAACAAGGCTTTGGCTTCTTTTTTTGGAATGCCTCTTGAACGCAAATAAAACAGTGCATTTTCGTCTAATTGTCCAATAGTACAACCATGAGAACATTTTACATCGTCGGCAAAAATTTCCAGTTGAGGTTTTGTGTTTATTATTGCTTTATCATTAAGTAAAATATTGTTATTGGCTTGAAAAGCATTGGTTTTTTGTGCTTCTTTTTCAACTACAACTTTTCCGTTAAAAACACCAACAGCATTATCTCCAAAAATACCTTTGTAATCCTGATGGCTTTCGCAATTTGGCTCAATATGTTGTACCAAGGTATTATGATCTACATGTTGTTTATCTCCTACGATTGTAATTCCTTTTAGAACAGAATTAATACGTTCGCCATGTTGAAAAAACTTAAGATTATTACGTGTTAATTTACCTCCAAAAGAAAAAGTATGTACCGAACATATACTTTCTTGTTTTTGCTTAATAAAAGTATTGTCTATTAAAGATGCATTTTGATTATCGTTTTGCACTTTATAATAATCAACTATAGCGCGTTTATTGGTAAATATTTCTGTTACACTATTAGTTAATACTGGATTATTGGTTAAACTTTGATGGCGTTCTATAACTTGTACATGCGAGTTCTCGTCAACAACAATTAAATTACGTGGTTGTAACATTGTTGCGACTTCATTTCCTGTCGAAAAGTGCAAAATTTGAATTGGTTTTTGCACCAATTTATTTTTTGGAATATGGATATATGCACCTTCGCTGGAAAATGCAGTATTTAAGGAAGTTAAACTATCTTTTGTTGCAACTTTATTAAAATAGTTTTCAATTATTAATCGATATTTTGGTTTAGTTAGTGCTGCCGAGGTTAAACAAATATCCATACCATCGTGTGTGGTTTCAGAAAGATGTGAAGAATATTTTCCGTCTATGAAGATAATCTTATAAGAATCTATATCGTGTATAAGATATTTTTTTATATCTCGATATTCTATATCGTTTTCTTGTTTAGGAAAAACGGTATAGTCTTTTTTTAAAATTCGGGTTAGCGATGTGTATTTCCAATCTTCATCTTTTTTTGTAGGAAACCCTTTGTTTTCAAAGGTTTCTATAGCTTTACTTCTAATACCATGTACGAAAGCATCTACATCTACTTGATTTTCGAATGCAAGAAATGATGATATTAATTTTTCTTTTAAGTCCATTTTTTTTGAATCTTCAGTCTTCAGTCTTTAGTTTTCAGTCAAAAACTGCTTACTTCAAACTGTGGGCTGTTTACTTTTTTTATGCGTCCACTTTTTCTTTAATCCAATCATAACCTTTTTCTTCAAGCTCATGTGCCAATTCTTTTGTACCGGATTTTACTATTCTTCCATCATATATAACATGAACAAAATCAGGGACAATATAGTCTAGCAAACGTTGATAATGCGTAATTACGATTACAGCGTTGTTTTTATTTTTCAGTTTATTAACACCATTCGATACAATACGAATCGCATCAATATCTAAACCAGAGTCAGTTTCGTCCAGAATGGCTAACTTTGGTTCTAGTATTGCCATTTGAAAGATTTCGTTACGTTTCTTTTCTCCTCCTGAAAAACCTTCGTTAAGAGAGCGCGACAAGAATTTTCTGTCGATTTCTAAAAGCTCAGATTTTTCTCGAATTAACTTGAGCATTTCACTTGCTGGCATATCTTTTAATCCTTTTGCTTTTCGAGTTTCGTTAATGGCTGTTTTCATGAAATTAGTAACGGAAACTCCTGGAATTTCAACAGGATATTGAAACGACATAAATATCCCTTTATGCGCACGATCTTCAGCAGATAATTCGTCTATATCTTGACCTTCAAAAGTTATCTTGCCTTTCAACACTTCGTAATCTTCTTTGCCAGCAATTACAGCAGCCAATGTGCTTTTCCCAGAGCCATTTGGTCCCATTATAGCATGAACTTCTCCAGCTTTTACTTCTAGATTCACACCTTTTAAAATGGTCTTATTATCAACACTTGCGTGTAAATTAGTTATCTTTAACATATTATTCTTTTCCTACTTTAATAACGTCGTTGTCTTGTGGGGTTGGTTTACTAACGTTTAATATTTCTTTAATCTCTACTCTAAAAGGCCAGCCTTCTTCGCCCTCTGGTTTAGGTGTTATTTTTCCACGAATTTCTACAGGAACCATATCTGTAACCGCTACTTTATATTGTTGAATTTGTTCATTGAGTTCATGCATTTTTTCGTCAATAACAACACCATAAACTTCTCTGTGTGTTTGTAACACTGCAGCATCGGCAAAATAAATAAACTCACCTTTTAAAAGGGTTAGCCCATCATTTTGTTTGGAAGTTTTTTCTGAACCTTCTACAGTAATTATTTCTTTTTCTGTTTTCGAATCGTTTTTACAGCTTATAAATGCTGAAAGAACAAATACTAATAAAATTGTTTTTTTCATTTATTTAATTTTTATCCTACGCTACCTTCTAAACTAATTTCTAATAATTTTTGTGCTTCTACGGCAAACTCCATAGGAAGCTTGTTTAATACATCTTTACTAAATCCGTTTACAATTAAAGCAATAGCTTTTTCGGTATTGATGCCACGCTGATTGCAGTAAAAGATTTGGTCTTCACCAATTTTACTGGTTGTGGCTTCGTGCTCTATTTGTGCCGATTTATTTTTAACTTCTATATATGGAAAGGTATGTGCACCACATTCATTTCCCATTAGTAAGCTATCGCATTGTGAAAAATTACGCGCATTTTTTGCACGAGAATGTATTTGTACCAATCCTCTATAACTATTTTGTGATTTTCCAGCTGAAATGCCTTTACTAATAATTGTTGATTTGGTGTTTTTTCCCAAATGAATCATTTTAGTTCCAGTATCAGCCTGCTGGTAATTATTTGTCACAGCAATTGAATAAAACTCACCAACCGAATTATCGCCTTTTAAGATGCAACTAGGATATTTCCAGGTTATAGAACTTCCAGTTTCTACTTGTGTCCAAGAGATTTTTGCATTGTTTTCGCACAAACCACGTTTGGTTACAAAATTATAAACACCACCTTTGCCTTCAGCATTTCCAGGATACCAATTTTGTACTGTACTATATTTAATTTCGGCTTCGTCAAGCGCAATAAGTTCTACAACTGCAGCGTGTAATTGGTTTTCATCACGACTTGGAGCAGTACAACCTTCGAGGTAACTTACATAACTACCTTTGTCTGCAATTACAAGTGTACGTTCAAATTGTCCTGTTCCTGCTTGATTAATTCTGAAGTATGTAGATAATTCCATTGGGCATTTTACGCCTTTTGGGATATAACAAAAAGAACCATCGGTGAAAACAGCTGAATTTAATGCTGCATAAAAGTTATCTTTTTGTGGTACAATGGTTCCAATGTATTTTTTAACTAATTCAGGATGTTTCTGAATAGCTTCTGAAATAGGACAGAAAATAATACCTCTTTCGCTTAATGTTTTCTTAAATGTTGTAGCAACAGAAACGGAATCAATTACAATATCAACTGCAACTCCAGTTAATTTTTTTTGTTCGTTTATAGAAATTCCTAATTTTTTAAAAGTTTCTAAAAGTTCAGGATCTACATCGTCTAAAGTTTTATTCGGATCTGCCTTTTTAGGCGCAGAATAGTAAGAAATGTCTTGAAAGTCTGGTTTTTTGTAGGTTACATTTGCCCATTCAGGTTCTTTCATTTGTTCCCAAATAGCAAAAGCTTCCAATCGCCAATTGGTCATCCATTGTGGTTCGTTTTTCTTTTTAGAAATCGCTCGAACAATACCTTCATTTAATCCTTTTGGAAATGTATCTGACTCAATATCTGTATAAAAACCATATTCGTATTCTTTGGTTTCAAGCTCTTTCTTTAAGTCATCTTCGTTGTACTTCATATTCAAAGTTTAATGCTCATTATTCAAAGTTCTACTTTTGATAATTTTTGTACTTGCTCCCTTTAAAATCACTTTTAGATAAATAATTTATAAATGCTCCAATCTTTCTGCTTATTTCTAAGGTTTGTGTTTGTAATAATTCAAACTCTTCTTTGGAAGCATAACTCTTATCATAGACTCTGTAAAGTTGAGACCATGTTTCTCCACAAGAAGCTTTAGAAATTGATAAAAATTGTATAAACTCCTTATTACCATTTCGTTCAAAACCTTCAGCAAGATTATCCATTACAGAACCAGATGAACCATCTATTTGGTTATAAAGTCTGTAATCTTTTCTTAAATCAGTTTTTATAGCAAGGTTGTAGATATCGTTACAAAGGATTCTAGACAGTTTCCAAATCTCTAAATCTTCAAATTGTTTTATACTTGCCATAGCCTTGAATTTTAAACCTTAAACATAGAATTTATAGTGAAAACGACTCTCCACAACCACAAGTGCGATTGGCGTTTGGATTGTTAAACACAAATCCAGATCCATTTAGCCCTCCAGAGTATTCTAAAGTTGTTCCTATTAAGTACAAAAAGCTTTTCTTGTCAACAATAATTTTAACGCCATTATCTTCAAACACTTTATCTTCTTCTTCCTTCTGTTTATCAAATTTTAAATCGTAAGATAAACCAGAGCAACCACCACTTTTAACTCCAACTCTAACAAAGTCGTTGGTATGGTTGTAACCTTCATCCTGCATAAGTTCGATAACTTTCTTCTTGGCTGTTTCTGAAACTTTAATCATAAATTATTATATAGATTAATTCTAAATAGAGTGCAAATATACAATATTAGTAGTGTTTTACCACACTACCTAACATTATATTAATTAATGGTTTGATAAGATTTTTTTATTGAAAAGAGGATTGAACTTATTTTCTCTTTTTTCTAATTTGTGCTTTGGCGTATAATAAATAACCCTCTTTCAATATCGCTAATAATAATACTGCCACTTGGGAAATAAGGATATACGTTCCAAGCACCATTGAAACTAGTATTATTGTTTTGAGGATAAGTGTCAAAAAAACCAACCTCATTAATAGAACCACTTTCTATATTTGTAATGTCAAGTATTCTTACACCAGCTGTGTAATTAGCCATAAAGAGTTGATTTTGTTTAGTGTAAACATTGTGATCTATGGCAGAAGTAGGGCCAAAATATTCTGTCTGAAATGATGGATTATCTAGATCTGTAAAATCAAAAAATAAGGTTCTTGTTGATGCTACTGATAAATTGAGTTCATCCAGTTCATCACCTACTATAAAATAATTCAAGTCTTCAGTAAACCAACCCTGGTGAGTAAACCCAAGATTATTATAGCTTATGGCAGAAATGTGTACAGGATTGTTTTTATCGGTTACATCAACAATAACAACTTCATTTTCGTTACTTCCAATATATATTTCACGTCCTGAATAATCGTTATCAGGACCATTATAAGTAACCACTTGCGCATCGTGTGAGTCGTCATCGGCAGAATAACCTCCAGCTGCAACAGGATTTGTTGGATTTTGAATATTGACAAAATGAGGACCACCACTAAAAGTTGAAGTACCAACAACATATGCATAACCACTATCTTCATTAATTACAATATTATGAGCACTACCAAATTCGGTGTAATTTGCATCAGCACTAAATGTTTCCGGAAAAGTTGTTACATCTCTTAAACGCGTTAAATCAAATATTTGCATACCATGATTACCTGCAAAATCTGCAACAACATATGCATAGTCTTGATAAACTTTTACATCTCGCCAAGGACTATTTATTGTAGCAGTAGGTAATGTTCCAATTAGTACAGGTGCATTAGGTATCGAAATATCAACAAAAGCTGTTCCTGTAGATGTACAAACCAGAGCATATTCTTTTTGTGTAATAGGATCTACCCAGCCCCAAGAATCATTACCTGCTGCTCCAGGACCTCCCAAATCAGCTATTGGTATATGTGCCATTAGATCGTAATCTCTACAAGGATAAATATCTGCAAAACCGTTTTCGCATCTAAACTGTGGAGTGAAAGCAATTAAATCGTCACAAACATCTCCAATTCCATCATTGTCAATATCTGCTTGGTCTTGATTTTCTACTAAAGGGCAATTATCATTTACATCTAGAACACTATCGCTGTCATCGTCATCATCACAAACATCTCCAATACCATCTCCATCTGTATCAAATTGATCTAAATTAGCAATATTTACACAATTGTCATTAATATCTAAAATTGAATCTCCATCTGTATCAGTGTTAATATTATTCAAGTCTAGTGTTTCATTCGAACAATTTATTATAAAAGCACAAACTATGAATATAGAAATGGCTCTTAACAGTAGGTTAAAATTTTTCATATAAAACTTTTTTTATTGCAATTTAATATTTATTTATTGGCAAAACTCAAAAAGGATATTATTTTTGCAACATGATAGAGGACAAAAGCCAAGAACGTACACCATTAAGCGATTTAGGAGAATTTGCGCTCATAGATCACCTTACAAAAAGCTTAAAAATAAAACATAAATCAACGATAAAAGGAATTGGTGATGATGCTGCAGTCATAGAATGTAAAACAAAACAAATTGTGATTACAACAGATTTGTTAGTTGAAGGTGTTCATTTTGATTTGAGTTATATGCCGTTAAAACATTTAGGATATAAAGCGGTTATTGTAAACCTATCTGATGTGTATGCAATGAATGCTACTGCCACTCAAATTACTGTTTCTATTGCAGTTTCCAATAGATTTCCTTTAGAGGCTCTTGAAGAATTATATGCTGGAATCGAAACTGCTGCAAATATTTATAACGTGGATGTTGTTGGAGGAGACACAACATCTTCAACTTCTGGATTATTAATTTCGGTTACTGCTATTGGAGAAGTAAATAAAGAGGATGTGGTTTATAGAAATGGAGCTAAACCTAACGATTTACTTGTTGTTACAGGAGATTTAGGAGCTGCGTATTTAGGATTGCAAGTATTAGAACGCGAAAAAGAAGTGTTTAAAGTAAACCCTAAAAACCAACCAGATTTAGATCAGTATTCATACATAATAGAACGCCAATTAAAACCTGAAGCAAGAAAAGATATTGTTAAGCTTCTTAAAGAGTTAGAAGTTAAGCCAACGGCAATGATTGATATAAGCGATGGGTTGTCTTCAGAAATTATGCATTTATGTAAGCAAAGTAAATTAGGCTGCGATTTGTATGAAAACAAAATACCATTAGACCCTCAAGTAATTTCTACTTGCGAAGAGTTTAAAATAGATAGTACAACAATCGCTTTAAATGGAGGAGAGGATTATGAATTATTAATGACAATAGCTCAAGAAGATTATCCAAAAATTAAAGCAAATCCTAATTTAACAGTTATTGGTTATATGACAGAAGAAAATTCAGGCATGCATCTTGTTACTAGAGCTGAAACTAAAATTCCAATTACTGCACAAGGTTGGAATGCACTTAACGATCAAGAATAAGTGATTTTCGTTTAAGCCTATTACAATGTATTCTTTCTAAAACAGAATTGATTTCTTTATGCTTTGGAGTTAAAATGGTTAATTTCCCATTACCATTTGTTGTAACTTGTTGGTTGCATTGTTTGCAAGTGTACTCTTTAACATGAAAAGTAACTTTTTTAGTTACAACATAATTATGACCAAACAAGGAACAGTAAAAATGTTTCATATATCTCTAAATGTTTTAAGGGCATTAAATATATGAAAATACTTTTACACGATTGTTTTACAGTCGTAACAAATCGA
The DNA here is from genome assembly GCA_003650305.1 of Bacteroidota bacterium. Lineage (GTDB taxonomy): Bacteria > Bacteroidota > Bacteroidia > Flavobacteriales > Flavobacteriaceae > PRS1. The sequence goes on from QMOV01000006.1 coordinate 50,316, forward strand.
TTAAGAGGCAATTTTTTGGTTTAAACGCATCATTCTTTTTGAATGGACTCGTTCTAAAAGGGAATTTATCTCTCTAAAGGTTGGTGTTAGCTCGGTTAAACATCCATTGCTATTTGTAGTTAATTGTTTTTTGCAGCATTTACATGTGTATTCTTTAACATGTTTAGTTACTTTTTTTGTAACATTATATTGATGCCCAAAAACAGTACAATACAATTTTGAAAATGATCCTGTGGTTGAAGTAGTTGCTTTCATAAGTAGGTGGAGTTAAGTAGTAGTAAACATAAAAATAAATAAACAAAAAACGTCAAAATGTCTTATATTTTCGATGAAATACTATATATTATAAGTAAATACTTACAATTATTAAATATTTCTTATGCATTAGGGATATTTCTAAAATTCTAAAAGAGCATTTTTAGTTTGTTTTATTTATATAAGTCATTTTTAATTTATCTTCGGAAAGTTAATTTTTATAAAAATGAATAAAACTAAAGAAACATTCGTATTCGGTTTTGCATTATTTGCTGCTTTTTTTGGTGCAGGTAATTTGATTCTTCCACCATTCTTAGGATTTAATTCTGGATCAGATTGGTGGTTAGTTGCTTTAGGTTTTATAATATCTGCAACGTTAATTCCTTTATTGGCACTTTTTGCACATGCCAGATTACAAGGTACCATGTTAGACTTTGGGAATAAAGTATCACCATTATTTAGTTTAATTTTTTGCGTTTGTGTATATGCAATAGTCATTGCTTTACCTTGTCCACGAACTGCTGCTGTAACTCACGAAATGGCAATACAACCATTTTTTGGTTCAAGTTCCTTATTAACAAGCAGTATTTATTTTGGATTAGCTTTTTTGTTTGTTATGAATAGAAATAATGTATTACAAATACTTGGTAAATATCTTACTCCTTTTATTGTGTTAATCTTGTTGACTATTATAGTAGTTGGTATTTTTTCGCCTGTAGGAGCAATGAATCCTACCACATTCCAGTCACCAATTATTAGCGGATTATTAGAAGGCTATCAAACCTATGATGCTTTAGCAGGATTACTTACTGGAGGTATAGTAATTATTTCAATCAACAAACTAAAAATAAATATTTCTTCTGAAGAGAAAAAAATCATGATTGCTAAATCAGGATTTATTGCCATGTTAGGATTATTTTTAATATATGCTGGACTAATAGCTGTAGGTGCATTATATAATTCTCAATTTGGAAGTGATATTACCAGAACAGAATTACTTTCAGGATTATCCCTAAAAACATTAGGAAATGTTGGCACTACCTTTTTAAGTGTATTAGTTGCATTGGCCTGTTTTTCAACAGCAGTTGCGATAATTGTTGGCACAGCCGATTTTTTTAAAGGACTGTTTAACAACTCTAAAAAAGCATATCTTATTACAGCAATTGTATCCTGTTTGCTAGGTGTTTTGGTTGGACAAATGGATGTTCACTATATCATTGATGTCGCATTACCAGTATTAATGTTTATTTATCCTATAACTATCGTATTAATTTTACTGAATGTAATTCCAGAGAAATTTGCTTCAAAAATAGTATTTAGAGCAGTAGTTTTAGTAGCTTTTGTTTTTAGCATTCCAGACTTTTTAAGTTTTTTAATTCCAGCTAAAAATTTGCAAAGTATAATAGATTGGATTCCATTTGCACAACATAATTTGGGTTGGGTTTTGCCAGCTTTGGTAGCTTTTATAATTGTTAATTTGATAAATAGAAAAAAGCATGAATAAATTAGTCATTGTTGGTAACGGTTTTGATTTAGCACATGGATTGCCCACTTCTTATAATGATTTTATAGATGATTTTTGGAAATGTCTTAAAGAAAATTATGAAAAAGAAGAAATCAAATTAGTTGTTGACATTAATCCAAGTTATTATCGGTTTTTTGATTATAATCCAATAGGCAATTACAAAGATATAGTTAAAAATTTAAAAGAGTATAGTAAAGAATATGACTACTTTTATGATGAAAAAAATAATGTATGTTTTACAGCAAGGGGTAGGAGTATACCTATTTTTAAATTTGAAAACGATTTTTTCAAACAAATTAACATTAATGAATCTATCAATGATTGGGTTGACATTGAGAATGAGTATTATAAAAAACTAAAGAGGATTGTAAAATCAGAGAGTTTAACTATTCCTAGAGATGAAGAACAATGGTTAAGAAAACAAAAAGAAGAAGTAAGAAAATTAAATAAAGAATTTGAACAAGTAAAAAATCTTCTTGAAAACTATTTATATGAAAAAATTGATGGTAAGTATGACTTTAAAACATTACCAACTAATTCTCATGAGTTAACTAATTACTTTTCAATTAAACCAAAATATTTAGAAAAAACTCCAAATAGAACAAATTATTTAATGGAATTCCCTAATGAAGATAGGTTAGAGTTAATAAAAAATGATAATGAATTAATTGAGGCAGAAAAAAATAATAAACTTACTAAAGCTGTAATGAGTGATTTTTTTTCTGCAGATAGTCTATTTTTAAATTTCAATTATACAAGTTCTATTGAACCTTATTTAAACCTCTTTAATAAAAGTGATTTTTCAAAAACTTATGGAAGATGTTTTGAATTAAAAATTCATGGAACAATCAAAGATCCTGACAATTTAATAAATTTTGGTTTTGGAGATGAAATGGATGATGACTATAAAAAGATTGAAAATATTGGTGAAAATGAATATTTAAGAAATTTTAAATCATTCAAATATCTTGATAACATGAACTATAAAAACTTATTGAACTTTATTGAGACAAAGAAATTTCAAGTTTATATATTAGGACATTCTTGTGGATTATCCGATAGAACTTTATTGAATACTATATTTGAACACAATAATTGTAGGTCTATAAAAATATTTTATCATTTAAAAGATGATGGAACAGATAACTTCACTGATATAGTTCAAAACATTTCGAGACATTTTAAAAACAAGGAAACGATGAGAAAAAAAATAGTTAATAAAAAATTATCAATTCCTCTTCCTCAAAATTCTGAATTTGTCAAAAGAAACTAAAACAAGTTTTATGATTAATTCATCAAATCCTCAATCTCTTCAATTTCTATTGGAATATTTTTCATCAAGTTAAAAGGTTCTCCTTGCGTTTGTATCACTACATCGTCTTCTAAACGAATTCCAAAACCTTCTTCAGGAATATAAATTCCTGGTTCTACTGTAAACACCATATTGGCTTGCATAGGCTCGGTTAATATGCCATAATCATGTGTGTCTAATCCCATATGATGCGAAGTGCCATGCATAAAATATTTTTTATAAGCTGGTAAATCTTTGTTTTCGTTTTGCACATCAGCTTTATCAAGTAATCCTAAACCAAGTAACTCCGAAGTCATAAGTTTACCAACTTCTACATGATAATCTGCCCAAACTGTTTCAGGAATTAATAGTTTGGACGCTTCATTTTTTACACGTAAAACGGCATTGTAAACTGCTTTTTGTCTGTCAGTAAAACGTCCTGAAACAGGAATGGTACGCGTCATGTCACTTGAGTAATTTGCATATTCGGCACCAACATCCATAAGTATTAAATCTCCTGTTTTACATTGCTGATTATTCTCGAGATAATGCAACACATTGGCATTATTACCGGAAGCTATTATTGATGTATAGGCAAAACCTTTAGATCTATTATTTAAGAATTCATGCATAAATTCGGCTTCAATATTGTATTCCCAAACATTGGGTTTTACAAAATTTAAAACACGACGAAATCCTTTTTCGGTAATATTACAAGCTTGTTGAATTAAGTCTATTTCTATTTGGTCTTTAACAGAACGAAGCCGTTGTAATATTGGATTGCTTTTAGCAACATTATGTGCAGGATATTTATCTTTAAGCCATTTTGTAAAACGATCTTCGCGAGTTTCAGTTTCTACTGAAGCTCTGTAATGTTCATTAGTATTAATATAAACAGTATCACATTGTGTCATGATTTCGAACATGATTTTCTCCATATCCTGAAGCCAAAACACCGTTTTAATTCCAGATGTTTCAAACGCTTTTTCCTTTGTTAGTTTTTCGCCTTCCCAAACTGCTATATGTTCGTTAGTTTCTTTTAAGAATAAAATTTCACGATGTTTCTTTTTTGGACAATCAGGGAACAACACCAACACGCTTTCTTCTTGGTCAACTCCACTTAAATAAAAGATGTCTCGATGTTGCTCGAAAGGCATTGTACTATCAGCACTTATTGGATAGATATCGTTAGAATTAAAAACAGCTAAACTGTTCGATTTCATTTGAGTTATAAAATTCTTTCGGTTTTTTATGAATAAAAAATTGTCTATTGGATAGTATTTCATTTTAAAATTTTGGCCAGATAAAATTAAACAAACAAACTAAATAAATGCAGAATTTTTACTATTTTTGAGTAAAACACTAAATATTATGAAAAAAATTACTAGTATTAATTTCGTTTTAATTTTATTATTTTACTTATCAAGTTTTGAGAATTTATCTGCTCAAGTTGGACTTGTGGAAATTTCACTACAGAAACAAATTGAAGCCTCTAGTTTAGTTGTAGAAGGGAAAGTAATCTCTAAACAATCGTTTTGGGATGCAAACCATCA
>QMOV01000007.1 GCA_003650305.1 Bacteroidota bacterium
AAGTATCTTCAGGAGATCCCATTTTCATCGATTGCAAGTCTGCTTGCAAATGTGTTTTAACGTCATTCCATTTGCTTTTAGGAATATAAGCTCTTGATGCAGCACTACATTTTTGTCCTTGATATTCAAACGATCCACGAGTTAAAGCTGTTGCTACTTGTTTTGCATTTGCCGATGGATGCATCCAAACAAAATCTTTGCCACCAGTTTCGCCTACAATTCTTGGGTACGATATGTATTTTCCCTGATTTACATTTTTGCCAATCTGCTCCCAAAAACTATTAAAAACTCCAGTAGATCCTGTAAAATGGATTCCAGAAAAATGTTTACTGTCTAACAATACTTCGGTAATCGTTGCAGAGTTTCCGGTAATCATATTAATTACTCCATCAGGCAGTCCTGCTTCTTTAAATAATTCCATAATTATTTGTGCAGAATAGACTTGCGTACGAGCAGGTTTCCAAACAACCACATTGCCCATCATTGCAGGAGCTGCTGGTAAATTTCCAGCGATTGATGTAAAATTAAATGGCGTTATGGCATATACAAATCCTTCTAAAGCTCGATACTCCATTCTGTTCCAAATTCCTGAAGAAGAAATAGGTTGGTTTGCATATATTTCGGTCATGAATTCCACATTAAACCTAAAGAAATCTATCAATTCACAAGCAGCATCAATTTCTGCTTGAAATACATTTTTTGATTGTGCAATCATTGTGGCAGCATTCAGTCTTGCTCTATAAGGACCTACTAATAATTCAGCACATTTTAAAAATATGGCAGCACGATCTTGCCAAGGTGTTGCAGCCCATTTTTTTCTTGCGTCCAATGCAGTAGTTACAGCGTCTTCTATATGTACTTTTTCTGCTAAATGATAATTACCAACAGTATGCTTATGATCGTGAGGCGGATGAATGGAAACCGTATTTCCTGTTCTTATTTCTTTACCATTAATATAAAAAGGAATGTCAACGGTTTCATTGTACATTTTTTTATAAGTCGCTAGTAACTCATTTCGTTCTGGACTGTTTGGTGCATACGATTTTACAGGTTCGTTAACTGCTTTTGGTACATTATAAAATCCTGTTGCCATGATTTATTTTGTTTATTGATTTATTGAATTTTGAGTTCATCTTCACAAAATGTTATGTGAATAAATGATTGCAAACTTACAACTTTTTTGATGATTTTTTATTTGAAGGATTACAAAAACTACCATAAAATATTGCTTATTTTTTGTAAGTTGCCAAATAGTTTTAAGACTACTTTTTTTATGTGTACAGTAACTATAATTCCGAAAGGGAATAACGATTTTATATTAACATCCAATAGAGATGAAGCTCCAAACAGAACTTCACTTGCGCCAGATATTTATACAATTAAAGGAACAAAAATGATGTTTCCTAAAGATGAACTTGCTGGAGGCACTTGGATTGGAGTGAGTGAGAAAAACAGATTAATTTGTTTGTTGAATGGAGGATTTACTTGTCATGAGCGAAAAGCGGATTATAGAATGAGTCGTGGTGTAGTTGTTAACGATTTATTAGCTTCTGAAGATGTAGTAGCTTCAATTGAAGATTATAATCTTAATGATATAGAACCGTTTACATTGGTAATTGTTGATTGGAATGTTAGTTTGAAGCTTTTTGAATTGGTTTGGGATGGTCAACAAAAACATTTTAAAGTATTACCTCTTGAACCTAAAATTTGGTCATCTTCTACATTGTATTCCCAAGTTATGAAAAAAGAACGTTTACAGTGGTTTGAAGATTTTAAAATTGCCAACGAATTACATTCTGCTTCTTTGTTGAATTTTCATAAAACCGCTGGAAATGGAAATGCAGATTATGGAGTTGTAATGGATCGTCATTTTGTAAAAACAACGAGCATCACTCAAGTAGAAAAAATTGAGGATGTTGTAAAAATGCGATTTAATAACCTTCAAAGTAATACTGCCTCAGTAAAAACATTTAAACTTCAGCAAACTGTAAATGAATAGCTCTGGATTTATAATAGCATTGGCATATCCTGAAACTGTTGTTAGAGTTTCAAACGAATGGTTTTCTCCGTTTTTAAGATTTATGGGTATTGGTAAAAAACACTATGTTAAAGCTGGTCATGCTGGTTTGGTGCTTATTGATAAAGAAACAGGAATATTAGAGTATCATGATTTTGGTCGTTATATCACAACGCAATCTACAGGAAGAGTAAGAGGAAAAGACACAGATAACGAATTGGATTTTTTGCTTAAAGCACAGATTGAAGAAGGGAAAATTAAAAATTTAGACGAGATTCTTAAGTTTTTGGCAACTAATCCAAAATTAATTCATGGAGAAGGAAAATTAATTGCTTCAGTTTGCGATGCCATAGATTATGATAAAGCCATAGATTATATAACAACCATGCAGCAACGTCATTTTATTCGCTATGGTGTTTTTATAAAAGGGGCAAGTAATTGTTCCCGTTTTGTAACCACAACTATAATTGCTTCTGTAACTAATGAAAGCATAAAAAAGAAGCTTATTAAATCTACTCGATTTACGCCAAGTACTGTTGGTAATGTTGTTATCGCTAATACTGGAAATTATATTTATGAAGTTTCAGATAAAGGGGAAATATCAAAATTTACATCTTCAGTTAAAAAAGAAAATATAAGATGTTTTCTTGATAGATTAAAAGATTACGAGCCTAGTTTAATAGGGAATCAACTTCCAAAATCTGTTGATGGTGTTCATAAAAAAGCGCAATGGCTTGGAGGTGTTGGAGCAGGAGCTTGGTTTGAATTGCACAAAACAGAAAAAAAAGCAGAATTTAACTATAGAAACATTGCACCTAGTGGACATGTAAATGTGCAAGATGTGTTTGTAGTAAATGATTCAGCATTTAACTACCAAGAAGGCTTTAATTTTGTGCATTACTCAAACTGTAAGTTCTTTCATGTAGAACAAAATGATATGGTATTTAGGTTTGATAGAAAGTTTGCGAATTAATTCATTGCAAAAACTGCACTTAATTTAAAGGTAGGAATGGATACTTTAAACTTTTTTGTGGTAGTAAAATTAACCATATTGTAATGTCCTTGCATAGCACCAAATGGCGACGTTAATAAACAGCCAGAACTGTAAGTATAAGATTCTCCAGGTTTTAACACAGGTTTTTTACCAATAACACCTTCGCCATCAATCACTTCAATGTTATTAAGGGCATCAAGAATTCTCCAGTGTCTTGAATTTAATTGTACCGAATCTTTGCTTTGGTTTTCAATAGTAACTTTATATCCAAAGGCGAAATTCACTTTATAATTTTTATAAAATGTGCCTTCAAAATTTGTTTCGACAGAAATTTTTATTCCTCTTGTTACTTGTTGAACCATGCTACTAATTAATATACAAAAAGTATTGAAATGCTAAAATAGTAAAAATTAGACGCTAACTATTAATTAATAAGATATTTGACGTAAAAAACTGTTAAAAATTTCAATTAATTAGAAATATTAACAGATGAGCCTTCTCCAAATCCAATAATTTTATCGTAACGTGCTCCTAAATCTCTGTAATACACTAACACTTTATAATTGTTTTCGGTTTGGTCAAAATTTCCACTAATTGCGCCTTCTTCTAATTTACCATTTTCATCCACAACAATATATTTATAATTGTAAAACCCTTGTTTCAATTTTAGTTTAGATTCATAATAACCAGATTTTAGATTGAAACTCATTTTAGTAGTTTCATCTATGGCATAATTATTAAAATTACCATACACATGAATACTTTTATTATTAAATAGTTCTGGATGCTGTATTGAAAAATGTATAACAGTATAATCAGCTTCAATTGCTACATTATCTGTATCTAAAGCAGTAATTAAAAAATTACCATTAATATCTGGATTGTAAGTATAAGGCCTGTTTGCTCTTATTATATCTGTAAATAAATAGTTGTGATAGATGTCTTTTAAATCAATAAATTGCACACCAACATTGGCACCTCTTACATCTTTGTTTTCGAAGAATAAAAATTCGTTTCCTGCCCAAAAACTGGATTCTGTATCGTATTTATAAATGAGTTGGCGACCAATAGTATATAATGGCTTTAAAGTTGTAATTGTAGTATTCAAATTATTATTTTGTATAACAACAACTTTAATGGTTTGTTTAGGATTATTGAAATGCATTGAAGGTGAAGAGATGTTAAAATCTACAGATTGCTTTTGTTGTATATACTTTACATCACGAGAACGTTTAATAGCAACACCAACATTGGCAATGTCTTGATAAATCATAAATTTTCGACTAAACATTAATTCTTCATACTCATTATAAATATTTATCATATAATTTCCTGACATTTTTAATCGTGTTTGCTGATTTGGAATTTGTAAAGTATAATGCGAGTAAATTTGATAAGTGTTAAAAGAATTTTCGTAGTTAACAATCCTTAAGTTATCGAATCCTTGAAGATATTCAGACTTCATTAAATTTGAAGAAGTCCAATCAAAATTATAATGTGTTATGGTGTAATAAAAATCGGCTTCATCTCCATTTAAAACATCAAATTCTAAAAGCAAACGTTCCCTCAATTTTAAAATTGGTAATTGGCTTTGGTTAGTATTGCTTTTAAAAGTGATGGTTTTTATATATTCTGGAGGATTTACCTCTTTAACTTGACCAAAAGTTAGCGCTGTAAAACACAAGAATATAAAGAATAGTTGATGCCTAAATTTCATTTAAAAATAGTTTGTGTGTAAAGGTAAACAAATTTTATGCCTAAAAAATGTGTTTAGATAATCTGAAGAATTTAATCATTAGTATTTTTTTTGTCCATACTTCCCTTAAATTCCCTAAAGGGAATCCTCGAGCAATTTATATATTATTTTACTCATTACACTATCTATATTATCAAGAACTTCAGTATTTGTAAATCGCATTTCACTTATTCCAACACCATTTAAGTAGGTGGTTTTTTTATTGTCTTTTTCTTTTTGTTCAGCATTGTTGTGATAACCCCCATCAATTTCTATTGATAATCTTTTCTTGTGGCAATAAAAATCAAGAACAAAAAACTTGATTGGATGTTGTCGTCTAAATTTAAACCCTTCAGGTTTTGTTTTTAAAGTTTCCCATAGCAGTTTTTCTGGTTCAGTCATATCAAATCTTAATTTTGCTGCATTCCTAAAAATTTTAGGAGTAGCTCCATCATGCATTCCAGAGATTTTAAGCCAGTCTTTTTGCATTATATAATTTTTAATAATGGCTTCCCTTTAGGGATTGAGGGTTCATTTATTTTTTATCTCATTTAAAATATCTCTTATTTCAATAAGCGTATTATTAATTTGCTCGTTGCTTGTTTGGGTTTGAGTACTAATAACTCTTTCATTTTGTTTTAATAATTCTCTTTGATGTAATACTTTTTTCTTAAAATCGGAAGCGCCAATAATACCTACTAATTTCATATCACTTCCTTGTGGATTGCTATGTCCTGCGGTTTCGATTTTTAAAATTCGTAAATCGAGATATTTTAATAAAGGATTTTCAATAAATGTTAAATCTTGAATATTTTCTAACGGAATTGTTTTTTCAACTTTAAAGAGCACCCCTTTTTTAAATTCTAAATGCTTAGTAGTTAATTCGCAAGACATGTTTTCGTAATAGCGTTTGCTTATATATTGTCCAAGACCAAGAAGCCAAACAATGAGTATAGGAATTCCTATAACAGTAACTAATAAGAAAAATGCAATTGTAATAAAAATGTATGTTTTAATCTTCGGATTAAATTCTGCTTTTAGCATGAGTTTATTTTCTGAAATCATAATTTATATAATATTTTATACACCATAAAAGTAACGATTTATTTAATGTTATAGAATGCAAATATTTGTATAGCAAAATATAATATTGACATCAAAAAAAAACTGAATTTTACTTATTGAATTTATTTTAAATTATTATGAAAACTGTATTTTAAATTCGTAAATTTGCATCGATTTTTAGATAATTAAATTCAGTAAATATAATATGTCCAACGACATTCGTATTAAAAAAGGTCTAGACATTAAACTTAAAGGTAAAGCCGAAAAAGCAATTGAAAAAGCTATAGTAAGTAACTTCTACACCATTAGACCAGAAGATTTCCACAATGTTATTCCGAAACTTATTGCAAAAGAGGGTTCAAAATTAAAAGCAGGAGAACCTGTATTTTATGATAAATCTAATGAAGCTGTTAAATTTGCATCTCCAGTTTCTGGAGAAATCATTGAAATAGCACGTGGTGAAAAGCGTAAAATAGTAGCGATTAAAATTCAAGCAGATAGAGAGCAAACCTATCATGATAATTGTGAAATTGATGTTGATACTGCATCTTCTGAAGAAATAAAAAGCCAACTTTTAGCATCAGGATGTTGGCCATTTATTAAACAACGTCCTTACGATGTTATTGCTAATCCAGACATTGCGCCAAAATCTATCTTTGTTTCGGCTTATGCAAGTGAACCTTTAGCTGCAGATATGGATTATGTATTGCAAGGTAAAGAAACCGAATTACAAGCTGCAGTTACAGCTTTAGGTAAATTAACAAAAGGGACAGTACATGTTTCGGTTGAGAAGAATTCAAATTCTCCATTAGCTGGTTTATCAGGAACTACATTGCATAAAGTTTCTGGTCCACATCCTTCAGGAAACGTTGGTACACAAATTAATAAAATCGATCCTGTTAATAAAGGCGAAGTAGTTTGGACTGTGAATCCGCAAGATCTTATTATTATTGGAGAGTTATTATTAACTGGTAAATTTAATGCAGAACGCATTATAGCTTTAGCAGGTTCTTCAATTAAAAAGCCAAGATATTTTGTCACTAAAATAGGAAGCGAAGTAGCAACAATGATTTACGATTATGGTATTGAAAAAGAGGCTAATGTTCGTATAATTTCTGGAAATATATTAAGCGGAAAGCAAATTCATCCAGATGGTTATCTTGACTATTATAGTAATACTATTACAGTAATTCCAGAAGGTGACGATTACGAATTCTTAGGTTGGACAACACCTATTTTCAATAAAGTATCAGTTTCAAGAGCATTAACATTTTCTTGGATGCTTCCAAAGAAAAAATTCAATTTAGACACAAACACAAATGGTGAGCGTCGCGCATTTGTAACTACTGGAACTTACGAAGAAGTGTTTCCGTTAGATATTTATCCAATGCAAATTTTAAAATCATGCATGTATAAAGATTTAGACGAAATGGAAGCTTTAGGAATGTACGAAGTTGCACCTGAAGATTTTGCACTTACAGAATTTGTGTGTGTATCTAAACAACCACATCAGGAAATTATACGAAAAGGTTTAGACTTAATGTTAAAAGAAATTGGATAAATTATTCATTGTGCGAAGAGAAATGAAAAATAGTTTTTTTATTCATTGTGCGAAGAGAAATGAAAAATATTAAATAAATGGGTTTAAAAAGAATATTACATAACTTAAAAGAAAAGTATAGAGGCACCAAGATGGAGACAGCGTTTGGCGCACTCCATACCTTTTTGTATTTGCCAAACGAAACCACTCATGGTGGCACTCATATAAAAGTTGCCGATGATTTAAAACGTACAATGAATACAGTGATTATATCACTTATTCCGTGTTTAATCTTTGGGATGTTTAATACTGGTTATCAGCATCATTTAGCATTTGGAGATATTCAAGCAGTAACTGGAGGATTTTTTAGCAGTGAATTCTGGACATTGGCTAATTTTACAGTTGGTTTCTGGAAAATACTCCCTTTAATTATTGTTTCTTATGTTGTAGGATTAGGTATAGAAGTTTTATTTGCTACAATTAAGAAACATGAAGTAGAAGAAGGATACTTGGTAACAGGAATGTTAGTGCCATTAATTGTTCCTATTGATATTCCTCTTTGGATGCTTGCTGTAGCTGTAATATTTGGTGTTGTAATAGGTAAAGAAATATTTGGAGGTACAGGAATGAATATCTTAAATCCTGCCTTAACCATTCGCGCATTTTTATTCTTTGCTTATCCAACTTGGATGAGTGGAGATAAAGTTTGGATAGAAGGTGCAGTAAAAAGAACTCAAGACATTGCAGAAGGCGCGAACCTTGATGCCATTTCGGGTGAAACCATATTAGGAAGTCTAGCGCAAAACAATGATGTTGGGTATTCGGTAATGGATATGTTTTACGGATTTGTTCCAGGTTCAGTTGGCGAAACATCAGCATTACTCATAGTATTAGGAGGTCTGTTTTTAATCTTTACTAAAATAGGAAGCTGGAGAATCATGTTATCATCTGTGATAGGAACATTGGTAATGGGATTAATATTCAATTTTGTTGTGGATTCCGAATGGATTTCTGAAAGCAGTAAATTCTACGGTTTAATGGATACAATGTTTTGGCATCACTTACTTATTGGTGGTTTGGCATTTGGTATTGTATTTATGGCAACCGATCCTGTAACAGCATCGCAAACCAACAGAGGGAAATGGATTTACGGATTTTTTATTGGTTTCATTTCAATAATGATTCGTGTATTTAATCCAGCGTATCCAGAAGGTGTTATGTTAGCTATTTTATTAATGAATGTGTTTGCACCAACAATAGATCATTATGTTGTTCAAGCTAATGTGAAACAAAGACTAAAAAGACTAAAAGTTAAAAGTGCCTAAAATGCGCTTAATATTAAAAGTACTTAAAGTTATAAGTGTAACTAAAGTACTTAAAGTTAAAAATAAAAATATAATTATAAATAACTTAAGTGCACTTCAAGTACTTACAACTTTAGACACTTGAAAAAAGATGGAAAAGAGAACAGATAAAAATTCATATACAATATTATTTGCCATCGGAATGGTAATAATTGTAGGTTCATTATTAGCTTTTTCTGCAGCAGGATTAAAAGAAAGAATAGATGAGAATAAGCGTATAGAAAAGCAGCTAAACATTTTGTATGCTATGGGAGTAAATGAAAACGAAGGTCGTAGCATGAGCTTTGTTTCTAAAGATATAGTTGCTGTTGAGTTTTCTAAATACATTACAAAACAATTGGTAATACAAGGAGACAATGTAACCGAAGATACTAATGCATACTTGATTGATATTAAAAAAGAACAATCATCAGCTAAAGATAAATCTTACAAAAGACAATTGCCATTATTCATAGGAGAGAAAGATGGAAAAACATTTTACATTGTTCCAATTAGAGGAAAAGGACTTTGGGATGCTATTTGGGCATATGTAGCCATGGATACCAATATGGTTGTACAAGGTGTGTTTTTTGACCATAAAGGAGAAACAGCAGGTTTAGGATCAAATATTAACCAACGTTTCTTTATGGACGATTTTACTGGAGAACACCTATTAGATGCTTCAGGGAAATTTAAAGGCATTACAATTTCAAAAAGTAATGCAGATCCAAAAAACATTGATAAAACAGATAATGAAGTAGATGCTATTGCAGGATCAACAATTACTGGAGATGGTGTTTCTGCAATGCTAAAATCCGAATTGAAATTGTATCTACCTTATTTTAAAAATTTAAAAAAATAACTTATGGGATTTTTATCTAAAAAAGATGTCGCATTAATCAAAGATCCTTTATTCGACAATAATCCAATTACCATTCAAGTACTTGGTATTTGTTCGGCTCTTGCAATTACTGCAGAGTTAGAAGCATCTATTGTAATGTCAATTTCAGTTTTGTTTGTAATGGGATTTGGTAATGTTATTATTTCATTAATACGAAATATTATTCCTTCTAAAATTAGAATTATTGTGCAATTAACAGTAGTTGCTGCTTTAGTAATTATTGTCGATTTAGTACTGAAAGCTTTTGCTTACGAATTAAGTAAAACACTATCTGTTTTTGTAGGATTAATTATTACCAATTGTATTATTATGGGACGTTTTGAAGCTTTTGCATTAGCAAACGGACCTTGGCGTTCATTCCTAGACGGAATTGGAAACGCTTTTGGATATGCCATTATTTTAATAATTGTAGGTTTCTTTAGAGAATTATTAGGGTCTGGAACTTTGCTGGGAATTCAAGTATTAGGAGATCCAATAGAAAAAACTGGAGCTTATGCGTTTGGATATGAAAATAATGGATTTATGTTACTTGCACCAATGGCATTAATAGTTGTAGGAATTATTATTTGGGTACAGCGAAGTAGAAATGAAGCATTAATAGAAGATCATTAATAAAAGATAATTGTCATTTTGAGCCAAGCGAAGAATCTTATCAAAACATAGAGTATGGAATATTTAGAATTATTTTTCAAATCAATATTTATAGATAACATGGTATTTGCCACATTCTTAGGAATGTGTTCTTATCTGGCAGTATCTAAAAAAGTAGCCACAGCAGTAGGTCTTGGAGCTGCAGTAATTTTTGTTCTATTGGTTACTGTGCCTTTAAACTGGTTGTTGGATCAGTTCATTTTACAGCCTGGAGCATTATCATGGTTAGGTGAAGAGTTTGCTGATTATGACTTAAGTTTCCTGTCATTCATCTTATTTATAGCAACTATTGCAACTATGGTGCAATTGGTAGAAATAGTAGTAGAAAAATTTGCTCCTACATTATATAATTCACTTGGTATTTTTTTACCATTAATTGCTGTAAACTGTGCCATTTTAGGAGGTTCGTTGTTTATGCAATCTCGTGAAATTCCAACACTTGGTTTAGCCACAGTTTATGGAGTAGGTTCAGGAATTGGTTTTTTCTTAGCTATTCTAACTATTGCTGCAATTCGTGAAAAAATAAGATATTCTAATGTTCCACCACCTTTAAGAGGATTAGGAATTACATTCATTATAACAGGATTAATGGCAATAGGGTTTATGAGTTTTGGTGGTATGTTAACTGGAGGCGAAGAAGAAGAAAAAACAGATGAGAAGGCAGTAAAAGTTGATTCTAAAGACGATAAGGAAAATGACAAGAAAGAATTAGCCACCACAATAAAAGTAATCGAGTAGCATGATAATATTAGCAAGTACATTAGGGACAGTTATAGCAACAGTTGTTTCATTTTTGGTTATAACATTAGCATTAGTTGCGTTGTTATTAGTTGTAAAACAGAAATTATCACCATCTGGTCCTGTAACTATTAAAATTAATGGAGAAAGAGAAATTGAAGTCGCTTCGGGAGATAATTTGTTAACTACATTAAGTGCTCAAAAAATATTTTTACCATCGGCTTGTGGTGGTGGAGGAACATGTGTACAATGCGAATGCCATGTATTAAAAGGTGGAGGAGAAGCACTACCAACAGAGACTCCTCATTTTACACGTAAAGAGTTAAAAGAAGGCATACGTTTGGCTTGTCAGGTTAAAGTTAAACAAAACATGGAAATTACTATTCCTGAAGAAGTTTTTGGTATTAAGAAATGGGAAGCAACTGTAGTTCGCAACTATAATGTAGCTTCATTTATTAAAGAGTTTGTGGTAGAAATCCCAGAAGATATGGGTTATAAAGCAGGAGGATATATTCAAATTGAAATTCCTGAATGCGAAGTCAAGTTTTCAGACATTGATATTACATCACATCCAGAAGAACACGAAACTCCAGATAAATTTAAAGAAGAATGGGATAAATTTGGATTGTGGCCTTTGGTTATGAAGAATACTGAAACAGTAGAACGTGCATACTCTATGGCTTCATATCCTGCTGAAGGAAGAGAAATTATGTTAAATGTACGTATAGCAACACCACCTTGGGATCGCGCCATTAATAGTTGGATGGATGTAAATCCTGGAATTGCATCATCTTATATTTTTAATCAGAAACCAGGAGATAAAGTAACTATTTCTGGACCTTATGGCGAATTTTTTATTAACGACTCTGATGCCGAAATGCTTTATGTTGGTGGTGGAGCAGGAATGGCACCAATGCGTTCCCACTTGTATCATTTATTTAGAACCTTAAAGACAGGACGTAAAGTAACCTATTGGTATGGAGGACGCACAAAACGCGAGTTATTTTATTTAGATCACTTCTATAAATTAGAAAAAGATTTTCCAAACTTTAAATTCTATTTGGTGTTATCTGAACCCTTACCAGAAGATAATTGGGTCGATAAAAAAGAGGTTAATGATCCTGAAGGCGACGGATTTAGAGGTTTTGTGCATCAAGCGGTAATTGATGAATACTTATCTAAACATGATGCACCAGAAGATATCGAGTTATATTTCTGTGGTCCTCCATTAATGAACAAAGCTGTACAGAAAATGGGTGAAGACTTTGGTCTTCCAGATGAGAATATTAGGTTTGATGACTTTGGAGGGTAATATTCCTGTTGAAGCAGGAATCTCATGATGAGAATTCTAAAACATAAATAGCCCTCACAGGTTTTTAAAACCTGTGAGGGCTTATTGAATAGACAAATACCAATATGAAAGTGTTGGTTTTTATGTATTATACGACAAAAGAATTTAATTATTTTAAACGTTTCTTTAATTAATTTTTATTTAATTCTTCATCTATTAAAAGAATAAGTTGATTTGTAGTTTCCATAATGTTAGAATATTCTGTGATAAGTAATTCACTATTATATTTGGAGAGTACAAATCCGTTCTTAAATGTTTGATTATTCAATAATTCTTTTACTTGAGAAATATCTAGATCTTCAACATTCGAGATATTATCAGCTTGGGCATTGAAATTTTTAAATGCTTTGTTAAGATCTGCAATAGAAAAAAAAGTATCATAAAGATAACTTTCAAAATCTTGCTGCATTTCGCTCTCAATAAAGGTTACTCTTTTAAAACTAGCTTGCATATTCTGAATGTTATCTTTTATAGCTTTGCTGGATATTAGTGATAACTTACCTGAATTCATTAATTCTTGATAAGTATTATCATTTTGTTCAAAAGGATACCAAACCATTACATTGAGACCATAACGATTAAATGCATTAACATCTAACAGTTTAGTATCTTCAAAAAATTCAAGAATACTATCTGTAGCTTTAATAGATATTTTTCTTGTCGAAATAAATTCTTCAAGGGAGTAAGGTTCAAATTTAAGTCGGCTTTAATATTGTCTAAATAAGTAAGCTCTAATATTCTATTTTTTCGATGTTCATTCCAATTATTAATCTGCAATGCAATGAGAATACCTATGACCAAAAGAACAATTTCACCAATAGCATATTTTAGGTATTTTCCTGTTTTACCTCTATTAAGAAGGTCTTGACGTATTTTGCGAAAGAATTTAATCATAGGGAATTAAAAAATAGTTAGTTAGCGATTTTAAAGTTAAACAAATTTTATTCAAATAGATTTTAGTAGTAATTTTACGATATAAACAAAACATTTTCATAGCTTTAAAAGATGAAAAGAATACTATCATTCATACTCATTGCATTATTAATTGTTTCCTGTAAACAAGAAGAAAAGAACGTTATAATTTCTGGAGCTGTGTTTGGCACATCCTTTTCAGTTCAATATTATTCTGAAAGCAATCTTAATTTCGAAACTCAATTTGATAGTTTGTTTTATGTCATTAATAAGTCGATGTCAACCTATCAAGTCAATTCAGATATTTCTAAATTGAATAGGAATGAAGCTGTACTTGTAGATAGACATTTTATTAAAGTTTTAGATGCTTCACATGTGATTTATAAACAAACCAAAGGCGCTTTCGACCCAACTATTGGTGTTCTAGTAAATGCTTGGGATTTTGGACCAGAAGGAGAAATAGCCAATTTAGATAGCTTAAAAATTGACAGCTTAATGCAGTTTGTTGGGTTGGACAAGGTTAACCAAATTAATAGTACAATCCTTAAACCAAAAGGCACATTTATAGATTTTAATGCCATTGCTAAAGGTTATGGTGTAGATGTAATTGCAACCTTTTTAGAACATCGAAATATTGAAAATTATTTGATCGAAATAGGAGGAGAGATACGAGCAAAAGGTATAAATTTTGAAAAACAATCTGCTTGGAAAATTGGTGTTGAAAACCCAAATTTTGAAGGAGAACAATCTATACTAAAAGCCATTACACTACATAATGAATCTATGGCAACATCAGGAATATATCGTAAATTTAAAGTAGATGAAAATGGCAATAGGTATTCTCATATAATCAATACTAAAACTGGCTATCCTAGTAAAACCAATTTATTAAGTATATCAGTAATAGCAAAAAACTGCATGACTGCTGATGCTTATGCCACAGCTTTTAAAGCTATGGGAATTGAAAATGTTAAAACCTTTTTAAAAGAGCATCCAGAACTAAAGGCATTTTTAATTTTTGAAAATGATAAGAAAGAATTAGAAACTTTGTCAATTAATGGGTTTCCAGAAAACTAATTTTTGTCATTCCTATTTGGTAACCACAGGAATAATTTCACCTTTTGCTAAACAAAATCTTTTTATATCTTCTTCGGAAAGTTTAGAGGTATAATCTACTTCTTCAACTTTAAAACCTACACTACGAAGTTTATTAAAATAATCACGACCATACACACGAACATGATCGTATTGTCCAAAGATTTTTGCACGTTCTCTTTTGTTTGTAATACTATAGTCTTCAAAAGTTTTTTCACGAGACAAGTCTTGTGGAACTTGAAAAATGCCAATTCCTCTAGGTTTTAAAACACGATACAGTTCTTGCATTGCTTTAATATCATCAGGAATATGTTCCAACACATGATTGCAGAGAATTACATCGAATTCATTATCATTAAACGGAAGATTACAAATATCTGCTTTTACATCTGCTAAAGGAGAAAGTAAATCGGTAGTAGTATAATCCAGATTCTTCATATTTCTAAAACGTTTATAAAAGGCTTGTTCTGGAGCAAAGTGAAGTGCTTTTTTTTTGGCAGAAAAGAAATCTGTTTCATTTTTTAAGTATAGCCAAAGTAATCTATGTCTTTCAAGCGAGAGCGTTGAAGGAGATAGAGCATTATCTCGTTGTTTGCTATAACCATATGGCAAAAAACTTTTAAAGCTTTTACCATCAATAGGATCGGTAAAAGTATCTCCTTTTAAAAAGAAAGCTAAAAATGGACGTATGGTATAACTTAACCTGATTAGGAAAGGTCTTGGTAAAAAGTTTAATATGAATTTGAAGAGTTGTTTCACAAAAAAATTATTTATAATCTTCTCTTACTGGGCAAAACGTATCAGTTACAAGACAATCAGTCAAAGCAACAGCACTATGTGAAACATTTGAAGGAATTATGGTAAACATACCAGGCTCCAGAATTTTAGTTTCACCATCAATTGTCATTTTTAACTTGCCTTCAATTATTTGTGTGGTTTGTTCATGAAAATGAGAATGCTTTGGTAAAACAGCACCTTTTTTAATTTCTATAAACCCAATAGTACTATTTTTAGTATGAAAATAACGACCTTTAATGCCTTTTACAAGAAGTCTTTCAGGAATTTCAGAAATATTTGTAGTCATAATTATAATATTAATTCATGTTGTCTAAACTCAGCTTCTTCATCACTTTCAATTCCTAAAGCGTCATAAACATAAGCAAAAGTGGAAAGTAATTCTGGTTTACCATTTACCAAAGCTACATCGTGTTCAAAATGAGCTGACGGTTTATTATCTTGTGTAGTAATAGTCCAGCCGTCTTTGTGTTGTTTAATTCTGTGAGTTCCCATATTAATCATAGGTTCAATCGCTACAACCATGCCTTCAATAAATTTCTTGCCACGACCACGTTTACCATAATTAGGCATTTCGGGATCTTCATGCATTTTACGTCCTAAACCATGACCAACTAACTCGCGTACAACACCATAACCATATGATTCACAATATTGTTGTATAGCATAACCAACATCACCAACACGATTGTTCAATTTGAATTCTCTAATTCCTACATAAAGTGATTCTTTTGTTACTTGTAGTAATTTTTCAGTTTCTGGAGCAATTTTACCAATAGCAAAAGTATAAGCATGATCGCCATAAAAACCATTTTTAATTGCTCCACAATCAATAGAAATAATATCTCCTTCAATTAAAGGTTCCTTATTAGGAATACCATGAACCACTTGCGAGTTTGGACTCATACATAATGTATTAGGAAAATCGTACAAGCCTAAAAACCCAGGAATAGCACCTTGTTCTCTAATAAACTCTTCAGCCATTTTATCTAACTGCAAAGTGGTAACGCCTGGTTTTACTTCTTTTGCAATTAGGCCTAAAGTTTTAGAAACCACTAAAGCACTTTCGCGCATTAACTCTATTTCTTCTTTGGTTTTTACTATAATCATCAATAAAAAATATTGGCAAAGATAATCAAAATTAAGCTTGTGTTAATTTTTATTGTAATATGACTTTTGATAGTTTTTTATACTTTGTTTTGTTATAATTTTGTAGTCTAAAATAAAAGTCATGTATAAAGCAGTAAGTGCAGAGGATGCCGTAAAAGTAATAAAATCGAATGATAGAGTTTATATTCAGGCAGCAGCAGCAGTACCACAAGTTTTAATTAATGCAATGGCTGCAAGACATGAAGAATTGAGTAATGTAGAAATTTGCCAGCTGCATACCGAAGGTGAAGCACCTTATGCGAATCCAGAATTTAAAGATAGTTTTCATATTAATTCTTTTTTTATTGGAAAAAATGTTAGACATACTTTAAAAGCTGGTAATGGTTCTTATACTCCAGTTTTTTTAAGTGAAGTGCCTTTACTTTTTAAAAGAAATATAATTGATTTAGATGTTGTATTAATTCACGTGTCAGTACCAGACAAACATGGTTATTGTTCGTTGGGAGTATCAATCGAGGCTTCTCTGGCAGCAATAGATAATGCAACATATGTAATAGCACAAGTGAATAAACAAATGCCTAGAACTCATGGTGATGGAATAATCCATATTTCAGAAATAGATTTGTTTGTAGAATGTGACGAGCCATTGCCTGTTCATCTCATGCCTGAACCAACCGAATTAGAAAACAAAATTGGTGATTATGTTGCGAGTTTAATAGAAGATAAAAGCACATTACAAATGGGAATTGGTACTATTCCTAATGCAGTATTATCACGTTTAACAAATCATAAAAATTTGGGCTTGCACACAGAAATGTTTTCTGATGGAGTAATTGATTTGATTTTAAAAGATGTTATAAACAGCAACTACAAAGGTGTAAATAAAGGTAGAGCTTTGGCAACTTTTTTAATGGGTTCGAAACGACTATACGATTATGTAGATGACAATCCTTTTGTGGAAATGCGTGAATCAGACTATGTAAATGATGTTTCTATAATAAAGCAAAATCCAAAAATGGTTTCAATTAATTCAGCAATAGAAGTTGATTTAACAGGTCAGGTTTGTGCAGATTCAATAGGTACAAGATTATACTCTGGAGTTGGAGGACAAATGGATTTTATTCGTGGTGCGTCTTTAAGTGAAGGAGGAAAAGCTATAATTGCTTTACCATCTGTTACAAAAACAGGAATTAGTAGAATTGTACCAAGTCTAAAACCAGGAGCAGGAGTAGTTACAACGAGAGCACATGTGCATTATATTATAACCGAATATGGTATTGCGAACTTGTATGGAAAAACCATAAAAGAACGTGTAAAAGCTTTAGTAAAGATTGCACATCCAGACCATAGAGAAACTATAGATAAAGAATATTTTAATTTAATAAAAAGTTAAAATTATTTAAAAAGACCGAAGAATCCTTTTTTCTTTTTTTGAACTTCCATATTTGGAATTTCGTTGGTAATCATTTGATAGATTTCTCCCCAACCTAAAACGCCGCCAATATTTCGGTCGTCTATAAACAAATCGGCATAGATTTTTCTACTTTTAGAATAATCGAATTGTTCTTCTTCAAAGCTTTTGTTTACAGCATAAAACTCAATCCCATTTTTTTTGCAAAAGGCAACAGCTTCATTTAGTCTAATGCCACTTCTGTAAGTCCATAAAATTAATCTATGTCCATTTTCTTGAAGTTTTTTCAAAGTTTCAAATGCAAAAATTCGAGGCTTACCAATGTCTGGATATTCATCTTCTACAATAGTGCCATCAAAGTCAATGGCAATAATTAATTTGTTGTGAAAATTCATGAATTCATTTTAATGCTTATTGATGTACAATATATCTACATTTTTTTAATCTAACAAAGAATGTTGCGTCATTACTTTAGGTTGTTCTATTCCCATAAGTTTAAGAATTGTAGGTGCAATATCTCCTAAAATACCATTATGTATTGATTTTAAATCTTTATCGATTAAAATAATAGGTACTGGATTTGTTGTATGTGCTGTATGTGGCGTTCCATCTGGATTTATCATAGTTTCACAGTTACCATGATCTGCAATAAGAATAGTAGAGTAATTATTTTCAAGTGCATTAGTAATGACATCTTTTACACATTCATCGACAGTTTCACATGCTTTTATTGCTGCTTCCATAACTCCTGTATGTCCAACCATATCGCCATTGGCAAAGTTAAGGCAAACAAAATCCACCTCACCTTTTTGAAGTTCAGGAATAAGAGCATCACGTAATTCGAAGGCACTCATTTCTGGTTTTAAATCGTAGGTTGCAACTTTAGGAGAGTTTCTTAAAATTCGAGTTTCGCCTATAAAAGGTTTTTCGCGTCCTCCTGAAAAGAAGAATGTTACATGAGGATATTTTTCGGTTTCAGCAATACGTATTTGTTTTTTATTATGTTTTTCTAAAACTTCGCCTAACGTGTTAGAAAGATTTTCTTTCTTGAAAATTATATTGATGCCTTGAAAAGCATGATCGTAATTGGTCATGGTAACATAATACAAATTGAGTTTATGCATATTTTGCTCATGATAATCTTTTTGAGTTAAAGCTTGAGTGAGTTGTCTGCCACGATCTGTTCTAAAGTTAAAAAAGACAACCACATCATCGTCATTAATAGTTGCTATAGATTGTTGATTATTATCAACCAAAACGATTGGTTTTATAAACTCGTCTGTAATATCATTTTCATAACTTTCACGAATAGATTTTTCAGCATTTGTAGAAAAATTACCTTTACCATTTACTAAAGCATCATAAGCTAATTTAATACGTTCCCAACGATTGTCTCTGTCCATTGCATAGTAACGACCAGTAATTGTTGCCAATTTACTACTGGTGTTTTGTAAATGTTCTTCAAGTTCTGTAATAAAACCAAATCCGGATTTAGGATCGACATCACGACCATCTGTAAAGGCATGAACAAAAATATTTTGTAATCCAAAATCATTCGCAGCATCTAACAATCCGAGTAAATGGTTTATGTGCGAATGCACGCCACCATCGCTTAATAATCCTAAAAAATGAACATTCTTGTTATTGTTTTTAGCATAGTTAAAGGCATCGACTAAAACTTGCTCTTGAGCTAAAGTTTTATTTTTAATTGCCAAATTTACTTTAACCAAGTCCTGATAAACAATTCTACCAGCACCAAGATTCATATGTCCAACCTCACTATTTCCCATCTGTCCTTCGGGTAAACCAACATGTAAACCATCTGTTCTTAAAAATGCATTTGGATATTTGTTATAGAGTGAATCTATAAAAGTTGTATTAGCATGATCTATAGCAGAGACTTTGGGGTCAGGAGATTTTCCCCAACCATCAAGTATCATTAAGATAACTTTTTTGTTCATTTTTAAAAAAATATTATAATTTTCAAAGATAAAAACATAATCTTGCTAAATAGCAAGATTATGAATGAAAATAGAATCAACTGTTTTAATAAAGATAATATTTATAAATAAAATCTTTTTTGGAGTAATTTGTAGATATTAATAGTAATATTTTATAGATGTCATATACTTTTAAAAATAATAGAAAAGAAAAACATAAATAGTATTATTCCATTAGTTCAAAAGCTTAACGATAACAAACAATCTGAAGCTATTTTAAAAAAACGATTTGCAGAAATGGTCACTCAAAATTACGAATGTGCAGGTATTTTTGATGGTGAAAAATTAATAGGTATTTCAGGAATGTGGTTTTGTACCCGACACTATTCAGGGAAAAGCATGGAAGTGGATCATGTTTTTATTAATGATGGTTACAGAGGAAAAGGTTTAGGAAAACAGTTTTTTAAATGGATTTACGATTATGCTATGCAAAAAGGATGTAAATCGGCAGAACTAAATACTTATGTTCAAAATTATCCTTCACACAAATTTTATTGCAATGAAGGTTTCGAAATTTTGGGATATCATTTTTTTAAGAAATTTTAATTTTAAAAGCTCTATTTTAAATTATTTAAAGTCGAATTGGGTTCAATTTCATAAGGTGCTTTATTATATTCAAAAATACGTGCCGAAAGCTTTCCTTTAAGCATAATATTTTTATCCTTTACCTGCAAATAACTACCTTCTCTTAAGCCAATAACAGGTTGAGTATTAAAATTATGGAATTCTTGTATTCTTGTTTCTCTTGTTTCTCCCATATGTTTACTAGTCGGATCTGGATCTAAATAATGTGGATTGATGTTAAATGGCACAAAAGCAAGCGTTTTAAAACTGGGTGGATAAACAATAGGCATATCGTTTGTAGTACATAATGTAAGACCGCAAATATTGCTTCCTGCACTTGTACCAAGATATGTTGTTCCATTATTTACTACATCTTGTAGTGGTGTAATAAGATTATTTTTATACAATTGGTTTACCAAAACAAAGGTGTTTCCACCACCAATAAATATGCCTTGAGCTTCTTTTATTGCTTGTTTAGGATTATCAAATTTATGTATTCCTTTAATAGTTTTTCCTATTTTAGTAAAGGCAATTTGTGTTTTTTTGGTATAAACATCATGAGAAATTCCACTTGGTCTGGCATAAGGTATAAATAATACGTCATTTGTGTTTTTAAAATGAAGTTTTAAATCTTCCAGAAGATATTCTAAAAATCCACTATCATAAACTGTAGATGTACTAGCAATTATAATGTTTCTCATCTTCATTTATTTGTTGTAAATTTAAGTAATACCAAATACGTGTTAAAATGATTGATAGAAAAATTGAATTGTTTTTTTCTTAATAGCGATTAAAAATCCTTTCATAGTGATAGTTACGAAATTATTTTTAATTAAAGAAGAAGGCAAAAAGAAACGATTTTTATCACTCATTTTGATATGTTTTTGGTATAATAGTTCCTTTTAACAAAAGTTTAGAAGCTTTTTACATTTTATTAAGACTAGTAATTCCTTTCTTTATCCTATGAAACGAGCATGTTAAAATCTTTCTTACCCAAAGGAATTATTAATAACGAACAGTCCCGATAGTTATCGGGATGACAAATAAAAAACAATAAGAATGAACACATGAAAAAAAACTACTATATATTATTTATCTTATGTTTTACGGTCTCTTTTGCGTTCTCTCAAGACATTAATCGCATAGAAGCATTTGGAAGGATTGTTGTAGATAGTGTAGATGTAGAAGGCGTTACAGTTTACAATACATCTTCTAACAAAGGAACGGTTACAGATATTGACGGAAAATTTTCTATTGAAGTTGCTCTTAACGACAGACTGGAAATTTCTGCATTACAGTTTGAAAAGTTTGTTGTAGTAATTAATGAAGATATAATTACTTCAAAAATAATGACAATCTTTTTAGTAGAAAAAATTAATAAACTGGACGAAGTCATCATTCTGCCTTATGGTCTAACAGGAAACCTAACAGTAGATATTGAAAGTATAAAAACATTTAATCCAGATTTAGATGCGCTTTATTTCGGAATCCAAAACATGGATGACTATGAGTTTTCAGACGATTATAAGTCTAAAGTTATAAACATGGCTATGGAAAAAGGACGCTATTATAATGGTGTAGATTTTGTTGGAGTTATTGGACTCTTATTAAAACCTATTTTTAAATTTAAGAAGAAAGATGTTTCTAATATATCAGATTCATACAAAGATTTAACTACAAAATATTCCTTATCATATTTAGTAAAAAACCTTAATATTCCTGAAGAAAGTGTGAACGAGTTTGTGTACTTTGTTGAAGATAAAGGGTTTGAAGTTAGCCTTCTGGATGATGGAAACGAATTGCAGTTTTTAGGATTTTTGATTCATCAAAGTATAGAGTTCAAAACAATTAAGAGTGGAAAGAATTAATTTTCAGGATTGCATTAAAATTATTTATTTGTATTATTTTAAAGTTTAATTAGTATTACTACTATATTTGTAAAGTGATACAACAAGCAACATTCTTATTTATTAGTGGTGCAGAAATAACAATAATACTCTTTATAGTTGTTATGGTTTTTGGTGCAGACAAAATTCCTGAAATAGCTCGTGGTTTAGGGAAAGGTATGAAAACACTTAAAAATGCTACTAACGATATCAAGCATGAAATTTCTAAAAGTGCAGAAAAACATGGCATTGATACTGATGTTACCAAGAACATCAACGAAGAAATAAGTAAAGTAAAAGATGACTTGGAAGATTTTACAGGTTCTGTAAGGCGGAAGTTGTAAAATTATTTTTTTCTGCTAATTGTTAATCCGTCACGTATTGGTAATAACACAGTTTCAATCCTTTCATCATTTTTTAACAATGTATTGTATTCTATGAGAGCTTTTGTTGAAGTGTCATCAGGTTGTAAAGTTTCAATTACTTTTCCGCTCCAAAGTACATTGTCGGAAATAATAATACCTCCAGAATTTAATTTATCAATAACACAATTAAAGTAGTTTGAATAATTTTCTTTATCAGCATCAATAAATACAAGGTCAAAAGTAATATTCAGGTTTGGTATAATCTCTAAAGCATTTCCTAAATGCTGAAGAATTTGAGACCCAAATTTAGATTTATCAAAATATTTTCGTTGAAAATCATAGAGTTCTTCATCAATATCTATAGTGTGTAATTCTCCATCATTTTGAATACCTTCAGCTAAGCATAATGCCGAATAACCTGTGTAAGTGCCGATTTCGAGAATATTTTTTGGATTGACCAATTTAGAAATCATACTCAACACTCTACCTTGAAAATGACCACTCAACATTCGTGGTTGCAATATTTTTTGGTAGGTTTCTTTGTTAAGTTGTTGTAATAATTCTGGTTCGTCTTGGCTATGTTTTACAACATAATCGTCTATTTTTTTTGGTATAAATTGCACTATGATGTTTGTTTTTCAAGGGACTTAAGTCCCTTGAATTCGTGAAATCAGTTTTTGTTTAGCAACTTCATCATCTCCACACAACCATTGTATTACATTATCTTCCCAAATGTTATCATATTCACTTTGATTAATAATATTACGTTCCATTGCTAAGTCTAATATTTTTCCTGGATAAGAAGATTGTGCATCGCTTTCCATTTCTCCTAATGGATAAGGATCATCCAATCCCATGATTACTTGTTTAGATCCTTGATTTTCCACCAATAGCTTTAAAGAACCAGTGTCATGAACTAATGTATCGAAGAAAATATTTTTATGACCAACTGCTTTTCTGGGATGATGTTGCCCTTCAAACAAATCTGGTCTTCCATCAAACCCTTGTATGCGTCTTCCAAGATTAATTTGCGCTAATTGTCCGCCGTGAGCAAAACAGGTTCTCATATTCGGAAACTTTTCTTGGTAACCATTTAAAGTTAAAAAATGATATGCGTCTGCACATTGTGCCAACATCCAAATAAGGTGAAATCTCCAAGAAGTGTTTTCAAGCCTTATAAATTTTTCACCATCATATGGATGAATTTCTACAGCCAAATTATATTTACTAGCCAATTCAAAAATAGATTCGTTTTCTTTGTCAAAAATACAACGCCAAGTTCCAATAGTGTCCATATAATGTGTTGGTAAGCATAGAAGTTGCATACCAAGTTCTTCAACACAGCGCTCAATTTCCCAAAGTGCACCTTGAACAAAACCTGGATGAACAACAAAACCACAAGTAAATTTACTTGGATTATCATGTTGCACTTTGGAATTGAAATCATTTTGAAAACGTAAGGCTTGTTTCATTTCTTCAACACGCAAACCGTTTCCATAGAGTTGAGAGAGGTTTAACACCACAGCATGGTCTATGTTGAAACGTTCCATCCATGCTAATTTTTCATCTAAAAAGAAACTGGAATCTGTTACTGGACGTTTCCAATCTTTTTGAAGCATGAATTTGCGGTCTTTATCTACCCAAAAAATCTCTTTATCCTTCATGAATTGAGGAATTTCTTCAGGATAAGGTAATAAGTGTGAATGACCGTTTATTCGTAATTTGCGTTTCATGTTTACTTTCCGCGAAAGCGGTAATCTTTTTAATAATAATTATATTTCAATTTATAAGATTCCCTCCTTCGAGGGAATGACAAATGGTTTATACTTTTTTAGGAGGTTTCATTACAGTACCACATTTTTTACAATTGCGTTTTTTTACACTACCATAAAACTTATCAAAAATTCCAGGCATATCAGTTTCAATATCATTTAATTTGAATTTTTTTCTGTATAATTGATGGTTGCAACTTTCGCAATACCATTCTAAAGCATCTTTCATTTTCTTTTTTCGAGGATACTCAATCACTAATCCAACTGTATTTTTACCACGTTGTGGCGAATGTGGCACTTTTGGTGGTAATATATAAATCTCTCCTTCATTTATTGGTACATCTTCAGGTTTACCATTATTCATAATTTTTAAGACCATATTACCTTCCACTTGGTAGAAAAATTCAGGCGTTTCATTATAATGATAATCTTTTCTGCTGTTTGGTCCACCAACAACCATCACGATAAAATCACCATCTTTCCAAACCACTTTGTTGCCAACAGGTGGTTTTAATAAATGACGATTTTCATCAATCCAATCTTTAAAATTTAAAGGTGAAACTAATTTGCTCATTGTTTTATGTTTTAGTGATATTAGTTATTCTATAAAATTAATGAATACTTTTCAATTTATAGATGTTGAATCAATCCCGATAATTATCGTGACTGCACTAAAGAGATTTTGTTCGTCCACCATCAATAGGTAGATTAATTCCGTTTATGTAGCTTGCAGCTTCACTCGCTAAAAAAACAATTGCATTTGCCGTTTCCTCTGGTTGTGCAAATCGTTTTGCTGGTGTATAATTCTTCATGATTTTTGTCATCTCTTCAATAGAAGTACCAGCTTTTTTAGCCTTTACATTTATGATTTCATTTAAGCGTTCTGTATCTGTAAATCCTGGCAGTATATTATTTACAGTTATTCCGAATGCGCCAATTTCGAATGATAATGTTTTACTCCAATTACCTACAGCATTTCTAATCGTGTTGCTTACTCCTAGACCTTCAATAGGTTCTTTAACCGAAGTAGAAATAACGTTAATTATGCGTCCATATTTTTGTTCTTTCATAAAGGGAACTGTAGCTTGAGCCAAGATATGATTACACTTTAAATGTTGAGTGAATGTATTTTCAAATTCCTCTAAAGTTGCTGTTAGAATGGCACCACTTCTTGGACCACCTGTATTGTTGATTAGAATATGAAATCCATGATGTTCTTTTATAAAACTGGATACTTTGTTTTTAAGATCTTCTGGATTAAAAAAATCGGCAATGATGTAATTATGATTTCTTTGAGATGGTAATTCTGAAAGCACTTGTTTTAGCTTTTCTTTATCTCTGGCTACAAGAGTTACTTTTACACCTTCGGCTGCTAATGCCATTGCTGTTGCTTTTCCAATGCCTTGTGTGCTTCCGCATACTAGAGCATTTTTGTTGTTTAAGTTTAGATTCATTTCTTTTGAGATAAAAGACAAGAGAACAAAGAATAAAGACTCTTGTTTATAGTCTTTTCTCTTTTCTCTTTTGTCTATGTTCTTTTTAGTACTTTATACATACATTTTTAGCTTCTGTAAAAAAGCGTAAGGCTTCAAAACCACCTTCACGTCCAACTCCTGAAGCTTTTACACCGCCAAAAGGCGTTCGTAAATCACGCATCATCCAAGTATTTACCCAAACAATTCCAGCTTGTAATTGATTACTCATTCGCATAGTTCGTTTGAGGTTATTTGTCCACAAGGTAGCTGATAAGCCATATTTTACTTTGTTTGCCATTTCTAAGACTTCATCTTCAGTATTGAAAGGCATAATGGTTACTATAGGACCAAATATTTCTTCTTGATTTACACGACACTCATCAGTTGGAACTTCAATAACAGTTGGTTCTAGATAATACCCATTTTCGTAACCTTCAACAGTCACTTTGTTTCCACCACAAAGGATTGTTCCGTTTTCTTCTTTGGCAATGTCAATATACTGCATCACTTTTTTAAGATGAGGTTTAGAAACGAGAGCACCAATATTTGTATGTTCATCGGAAGGATGACCAACCTTTAATGCTTTTACTTTTTCTACAAAATCACTTTTGAATGTTTCATAAATAGAAGCTTCTACAAAAGTGCGACTTCCACACAAACAAATTTGGCCTTGATTTGCAAACGACGAACGAACTGTAGTCTCCAACATATCGTCATAATCGCAATCAGCAAAAATGATATTTGGGTTCTTTCCACCAAGTTCCAAGGATAATTTTTTAAACATTGGTGCTGCAACTCTTGCAATATGTGCTCCTGTTTCTGTGCCTCCTGTAAACGAGATGGCTTTAATATCTGGATGCTCAACAATGGCTTGTCCTGTTGAAGAGCCAAGACCATGAACAATATTTAAAACGCCTTTTGGTAATCCTGCTTCATTGCAAATTTCGCCTAAAAGAAAGGCTGTCATTGGTGTGACTTCGCTTGGTTTAGCAACCACACAATTTCCAGATGCAATGGCTGGAGCAATTTTCCATGAAAAGAGATAGAGTGGGAGGTTCCAAGGGGAAATACAACCAACAACACCAATGGGTTGTCGCAGCGTAAAGTTGATGGCATTTTGACCAATACTTTCATGACTTTCACTAGCAAATTGTGTAATGGCATTTCCAAAAAAGCGAAAGTTACTTGCTGCTCTAGGAATGTCAACTGCTTTTGCTAAACTTATAGGCTTGCCATTATCTTTACTTTCGGCTTCTGCGAATCGCTGTAAATTGGCCTCAAGCAATTCTGAAATCTTAATTAAAATTCTACTACGTTCATCTAATGTGGTTTGAGACCAACTTGGAAATGCAGTTTTTGCAGCAATGTATGCTGTTTCCACATCTTCTTTTGAAGAGTTTGGTATTTGCCCATAGACTTCGCCATTTGCAGGACAGGAGTTATCTATCCAGTTATCTTGAATGGGATTTACATATTGACCGTTTATGTAGTTTTGGATGTTAGTCATTTCTTTTTTTATAAGCCATCACTTTAATTTCCACTACCAAATCTGGATGTGGTAATTGGTGAACTGCCACTGTAGTTCTTGTTGGTCCTGTTTCAGCGTTAAAATATTCGGCATAAGCTTTGTTATAACCTGCAAAATCATTCATATTAACTAAAAATGTAGTTACATCTACCACATCACTTAACGATGCTCCTTCTTTTTCAAGATTTATAGCAATATTATCTAATACTGTGCGTGTTTGAGCTACGATATCTAAACGCTTGGTTCCCATTTCATCAATTATTTCAACACCAGCAATAGTATTGTCTGCTCGTCGCGAACTGGTTCCTGATACAAAAATGAAATCGCCAACTCGTTTGGTGTGTGGATATTCTCCTCTTGGTGTTACACTACTTCCTGCGTCCCGATAGCTATCGGGAGCAGGAATCTCATTTTTTTTATCACTCATAATTATTTTCTGCTTTTCGACTATGCTCAAGATAAACTCCAGTGGGAATCTTATCAAATTTAACTTTATTTTTATTCTCATTCTTTTTCCATTGATGAAAAAGAAGCAAAAAATCTAGACTTACTAAACCTTGACTAAATTTTTCTTTTGAATTCTAAATCTTCCGACCTTTTCAGCTAAAGCTGAATTCAAACAAGCGGAAGCTTTTTAACGAATTCTTCAATTCAAATTTCACGTCAACTTTTAGTAGGTCATTTTTTTAATGCTTTGCATTGAATAATTATTAATTGCTCATTGTCAATTACTAATTAAACTAATGATGCATAGTTTTGGCTACTTTATCGTCATCAAGAATATCTTCCGTTTCTCGTTTTACTCTTGCTAAAATTTCTTTTAAATCACCATTTAAATCAATATCATCATCAGCAATCATATTCAATATGGCTTTGTCTTGTGCTCTTCCTTTTGTCATTGCTTCATGGTATCCAATATTTTCATTAAAGGTTACCAACGAATATTTTGATGAATACTCATCTGGAAAATTTTCTTCTAAAGCCATTTCCAATTTACGCTTTTCTTGGAATATAGGATTAGCAACATGATCTCGCATTTCAAAGAAGTTATCGATCGCTAAATCCGCAATAGCATCAGTATCTTTTTTACGTGTTTTTTCATAAGCTTTAAATACAGCTTCCCAATTGCCTTCATGTTTGTCTAAAATTTGGTCTAATTCTACTACATCTTCAAAAGAGGCATTCATGCCTTGACCATAAAATGGAACTACTGCATGTGCTGCGTCTCCCATTAACAGTGTGTTTCCTTTGTAATGCCAAGGGGAACATTTTACGGTTCCTAATGCTGATGCTGGATTATCGAAGAAATCTTCAATTAAATTTGGCATGAGTTCCAACGCATCGGGAAATTCTTTTTGGAAGAATTCTGTAACGATTTCAGGATTTGTTAGGTTACTAAAATTGTATTCACCTTCATCATGACTTAAAAATAGTGTTACTGTAAAACTCCCATCTAAATTTGGTAAGGCAATGAGCATAAAATTACCACGAGGCCAAATGTGTAACGCATTTTTATAGGTTTTATAATCTCCAGTTTCAGTTGGAAGAATACTTAACTCTTTATAGCCATGTGTTAAGAAATTTTGTGAAAAGCTAAACAAGAATTTCTTTTCTAAATAATAACTTTGCCTCAAAACAGAACCTGCACCATCAGTTCCTATAATAATATCGGCATCTTCAATAAATTCTGATTTAGTTTCATAATCGTAAAAATTTGCTGTTGTTTTTTCAAAATCTATAGATGTACATTTTTTGTTAAATAGGATAGTTACATTATCTAAAGCTTCGGCTTCATCCAATAATAATGCATTTAGTCCACCTCTTGAAATGGAGTTGATGTATTCATGGTCACGGCCACTATAATTAGATAGCATTGTATTGCTTTCTTTATCGTGTAACATACGTCCATTCATAGGAATACAAAGTGGCTTAACTTTATCTTGAATTCCTACTAATTTCATGGCTTTAATTCCACGATTTGAAAATGCAAGATTGATAGATTTTCCAGCACTTATGTCAACTTTTCGCATATCTGGACGTTTTTCAAATACAGTTACATTATAACCACGTTGTCCTAAACGTAAAGCGAGGAGAGAGCCACAAAGTCCAGCACCAACAATAAGTATGTTTTCTTTTTTATTCATAATATTTCCTGCGAAGGCAGGAATCTCATTAAATTTAGTTTATTCTTTTTAATTTTTTTCTTGTTCATTTTGTCTTGATACAAAACGAACCAAAAAATCATGTTGAAATAAGGAATTTTTCCTTTGGAAAACCAAAAATAAAACCTAAATTTCTTCCAAGGCTTCAGAAATTTTAACGATTTAATTTTTATATTCTGCATTTCAACAGTTTCAATGCATTGTACTGATATTGATTATTTTTTCTTTTTTAAATTTTTCCCACACCAAGGACAATATTTAATTTCTATAATTGAAGTTCCACCATCATGTATTGGAATGCCATAAGTGCCATCGCTCCATTTATTTATAATAACATCAACATTATCATATTTTATTTGCCCATTACTATCTCTGCTTTCAAATAAATTATCAGCCATTGTAAGGCAACAAAATTCTTGATGATTAAATTTTTCTTCTTCAAGTTTTTGCAATAAAACCCAGTTGGAAAAGTTTTTATTGTCATTTAAAGAGTATAACTATTATATTCATCTGACTGCCACACTTCTGCAGGAAGTGTTTTATCAGAAAATTTAATATGTAATATTTTAAATTCTTTAAATGTCATCCAATATCTCTTTCAATTTTTCAACCATATTGTAAACATCCTTAAACGAATTATACAGTGGCACAGGAGCACAGCGAATTACATCTGGTTCTCTCCAATCGCTTATTACTCCAGCATTAGTTAATTTGTCATGAAAGCTTTTGTCAGCATTTTTAACTTGAATTGATAGTTGACAACCACGTTCGTTAGGATTACTTGGTGTAATGATTTTTATGTCTTTATTATTTAATTCGTTGATTAAAAGCTCAAAATATCTAGTAAGCTTTCTTGATTTTTCATTAAGCTTTTTTATGCCAACTTTGTTAAACAAATCTAAAGATGCTTTAATAGCAGCCATAGATAAAATAGGAGGATTGCTTAATTGCCAACCTTCGGCTCCTGGGAGTACATCAAACTCATGTCGCATATTAAAACGTGTTTGCTTGTTATGGCTCCACCAACCTGTAAATCGGTTGAGTTTTTTGTTATGAGCATGACGCTCATGTACAAAGCAACCTGCTAAACTACCTGGTCCTGAATTTAGATATTTATAGGTGCACCAAACAGCAAAATCAGCTCCAGAATCATGTAAATTGAGCTCTACATTTCCTGCGCCATGAGCACAATCAAACCCAACAATACAGCCATGTTTGTGTCCTAATTCTGTTATTCTTTTTAAATCAAAATATTGTCCTGTGTAATAGTTTACACCTCCAATCATTATTAAAGCAATCTCATCACCTTGAGATTCTAAAATAGCTTCTAAATCTTCATAATGTAATAATTCTTCATTTTTTCGAGGTTTCCATAGAATCAAGCCTTCCTTATCATCGTAACCATGATGACGTAATTGAGATTCTACAGCATATTTATCAGATGGAAACGCATCACTTTCAATTAGTATTTTATAACGTTTTTTTGTAGGTTGGTAAAAAGACACCATCATAAAATGAAGATTGGCTGTAAGCGTATTCATTACAACGACTTCAATTTGTTTTGCGCCAACTAATTTCGCCATACTTTCTGTTAAAAATTCATGGTAAGATAACCAAGGGTTTTTGGCATGAATATGTCCTTTTACACCAAGAATCGCCCAATCTTCAAGTTCTTGATTAATATATTCTTTTGTAGATCTTGGTTGTAAGCCAAGCGAGTTTCCTGTAAGATAGATTAATTCATTTCCATTATTATCTTTAGGAATATGGAATTGATTTCTATAGTTGGATAATTCGTCTAAATGGTCTTGTTGTTTTGCATATTCCAGACCGAGTTGAAATTTGGACAATTCTTTATAATATTTTGGTTGTACTCAAAAATAGGAATTTTTACACTAAAACAATTTATTCTAACGTTACTTTTATGTTAGTAAAATTAAGATTCCAATTGCCTTCTAGTTTTTTATGTTCTAAAGCAATTTTAATCCCATTAAAATTTTGATAATTTTCCCATGTGTTAATTAGTGAAGGTTTTTCAGAATTACTTTTTCTATAAACCCATTCTCTAATTAAAAAATCTTTTCCATAATAAAAATCGTATGCATCTCCTGGAGTATATCCCCCTTCATTAGCATAAGTAAGGGTTATCTTATTAAGTAAGTCTTTGCTTATAGGAGCCTCTTTTTTAATTGGCTCACTTATGTTTGTGCCTTCATCCCAAACTAAATTAAATGGAGCTAATAGCCAATACTTATCATTTATAAATGCTTTGTCTGTATTTAAGTTTATGCTATCTAATTTAGTTCTGATATATGAAATTGTATCACTTTTTGAAACCATAGTTACCTCATTTACATTAGGTTTCCATATCCATGATCTTTCAAAATGACTTGAATCTCGATCAACATTAAAAGTAAATTCTATTCTTGAAACTTTATTCCAATTTTTAAAACCATGTGCATTAGCAATTTTTTGAGCAACAGTTAATGGTTTATTTTCTGCTTTAGAAGTATTTTGTTCGTTATTGTCTGATTTACAAGATATAAAAGAAGAAACCAAACATATAATTAAGATAAAACGTGCCATAAGTTTTTATTTCAAATATAAGAAACTTATAGTTGTTTTAGAAGGGAGTAATTTAGTGTTTGTCCATTAGTAATTGTGGAAATTTTCCTTTGAATTTGTTTAATCTTGGAATAGATACATTTTGAATATACCTATTTTCAGGATGTAGTTTTTCATAATTTTGATGATAGTCTTCTGCAATCCAAAATTTTTGAAACGGATAAATTTCTGCAGCAATTTTAGCATTTAGTTTTTTTGTTAGTACTTCTTTTGTTTCTAAAATAATTTGTTTTTGTTTCTCGTTTTGATAAAAAATAATGGAACGATATTGTGAGCCTTTATCATGTCCTTGTCCATTAACTTGAGTCGGGTTTTGAGAACCAAAATAAACATCGACTAAAGTTTTAAAACTCACAATATTAGGATTATATATTACTTCAACAGCTTCGGCATGACCTGTACGTCCTGTATTGCTTGTTTCGTAAGTTGGGTTTAAAGTATAACCACCAGAATATCCATTAATAACTTCATCTACACCATTAACACTTTCGTAAATTGCTTCCACACACCAAAAACAACCACTTGCAAAATAAGCTTTGGCTTTTCCGTTTTGTAAAGGAACTTCATTGGGTTTTAATTTTTGTATTGCGTCCTGCTTTTTGTTTTCTTGTGCATGGTTTTGGTAACTAAATAGAAGAATAAATGATAATGAGAAAAAGAAAGATTTCATATTAGAATTTTTTAAGTAGTCGATATTTTAGTTGAATCCTTAATGTATATATGCAGATTTTATTATAATTTTAATATTGCTATATTACGATTTATATCAAATAAAAAAACCTCTATATTTCTATAAAGGTTCGTTCTATATTTCTTATTTAAATTAAAGTTTAGCAAATAGTTTTTGCATTTTTGCTTTTTGTTCGGTTGCTAGAACTTCATCAACTAAAATTCGTCCACTATGTTCATCGGTAATTATTTTTTTACGAGAAGCAATTTCTACTATCACTTGTGGTGGAATTGTAAAATAAGAACCACCTGCTGCACCTCTTTCAATCGGAACAACAGCTAATCCGTTTTTTACATTCTTTCGAATTCTTGTATAAGCAGTTACCAAACGTTCTTCGATTAATTGTTTATATTTTTCTGACTTTTTATTTAAAGTATCTTCTTCTTTTTCGGTTTCAGCAAGAATAGTATTTAATTCTGCTTTTTTGTGTTTTAAATGATTGGTGCGTTCTTTTAAGTGATCTTTAGTGGTGCCAATAACTTCATTTTTCTGTTCAATTTGAACATGAAATTCTTTTATGTGCTTTTCTGCAAGCTGGATTTCTAATTCTTGAAATTCTACTTCTTTAGTAATTGAATTAAATTCTCTGTTATTTCTAACATTTTTTTGTTGCTTACTATATTTTTTAATTAAAGCTTTAGCCTCTTCCATAAGATTCTTTTTAACTTTAATTTGATCGTCAATATTAGCAAGACTCTCGTTTAATTTTTCAAGTCTAGTATTTAAACCTTCAACTTCGTCTTCTAAATCACGTACTTCTAATGGAAGTTCTCCTCTTACATTTCTAATTTCGTCAATACGAGAATCTATTAATTGTAAATCGTATAGTGCTCTTAATCTTTCTTCTACACTAACTTCTTTCTTTTTAGCCATACTCAAAAATACTTTACAGGATTGGTATTTGTCTTTGATAAAACGACTGCAAAATTAGGCATTTTTTTTATAAGAAATGCTACTAAAACATTTTTTGTGAATTGTTCACTTTCATAGTGTCCTATATCGACTAAAATGATATTTTTTTCGGCTTTAAAAAAATCGTGATATTTTAGGTCTGCAGTAATAAAAACATCTGCATTATTGGCTTTTGCCTTGTTTATTGCAAAACTTCCTGAACCTCCTAGAACTGCAACTTTATGTATAGGTTTGCCTAATAAAACCGAATGCTTTATACATTTAGCATTCATTACACCCTTTATATGGTTTAAAAATGAAGTTTCTTCCATGGGTATTTTAAATTCGCCTATCATTCCCATTCCTATTAGCTGATTTTTATTTTCTAAAGTTGTTATTTCGTAAGCTACTTCATCGTAAGAATGTACTCTAAAAAGTGTTTTAATTATTTTATTTTCTAAATGTTTTGCATAAGTTACCGAAATTTGAATTTCAGGTTCAAAATGCAAACTTCCTTTTTTTCCTTTAGAAGGATTTGAGTTTAAATTTCCTTTATAAGTTCCGATGCCTTCTGTATTGAAGCTGCACTCATTATAATTACCAATACTTCCTGCTCCGGCATTAAATAATGCTTCTCGCAGTTTATCTGCTTCATCTTTTGGTGCATAAGAGGTGAGCTTTTTTATTGTTCCTGATTGTGGAATTAAAATTTTTCTATTTATAAGGCCAATTTTTTCGCATATCATATTGTTTACGCCTTGCAATGCATTGTCTAAAGCTGTATGCATAGCAAAAATGGCAATGTCGTGCTTTATGGCTTTCATCACGACACGCTCTACATAACTTTTACCAGTTAACTTTTTTAGACCTTTAAAAATAATAGGATGGAAGCTAACTATTAGATTACAACTGTTTTCTATAGCTTCATCAACAACGGCTTCCAGAGTATCTAAAGTAACAAGAATGCCAGTAATTTGTGTATTTTGATTACCAACAAGAAGACCTACATTATCGAAGTCTTCGGCATATGCTAAAGGCGATAACTCTTCGAGATAATTTATAACGTCTTGAACAATCATGAACATTTGTTTAAGTTCAAATATAAATAATTACTTTCGTAGCTATGAATTTTGTTCGAAAAATATTATTTCCGATAGTTCCTATTTACTATTTGGTTACTTGGTTGCGTAATTGGTTTTACGATACAGGCATTTTTAAATCTAAATCGTATAACTTTCCTTTAATCTGTGTTGGGAATTTAAGTGCTGGTGGAACAGGTAAAACACCAATGATAGAGTACTTAATACAGTTATTAAGCAGTAATTATAACATTGCTACATTAAGTAGAGGATATAAGCGAAATACCAAAGGGTTTTATATTGCAGACAAGAATGCTTCGGCAGAAAAAATTGGAGACGAACCTTTTCAGATGCTACAAAAGTTTGATGATGTTATTGTAAGTGTTGATGAGAATAGGCAAAATGGAATTGCACAATTGCAACAATTACAAAATGTACCTGAAATTATTTTATTAGATGATGCTTTTCAGCACAGGAAAGTAAGTGCAGGATTAAACATACTACTTACAACTTATGCTAAACTTTATATTGATGATTTTGTTTTACCAACTGGGAATTTGCGTGAACCAAAATCTGGAGCAAAAAGAGCTCAAATAATTGTAGTTACTAAATGTCCTATTAATTTGCATGAAAACGAAAAAAGTAAAATTATTAGACGATTAAAACCGCTTTCTAGACAAGAGGTGTTTTTTAGCACTATTAAATATTCTGAAACTGTGTATTCATTAAAAACAAGCAAACCTCTTATTGATTTACAGACAGAAAAATTTACTTTAGTTACCGGAATTGCTAACCCAAAACCGATATTAAGTTTTTTGAATAATTGTGGATATAATTTCGAGCATTTAAACTTTAAAGATCATCATAGCTTTACAGAAAGTGAATTAAAATTGCTAAACACCAAACCTTTTATTTTAACCACTGAAAAAGATTTTATGAGATTAAAAGATAATATCGATATAGAGCGATTATTTTATCTACCAATAGAAATTGAAATTTCTGATAAAGAAAAATTCGATAATATTATTAATGAATACTTAAGTGGTAATTAAGCTGAAGCTGAAGATTTATTATCGAATAATGCTGAGAATAATTTCTTTTCAAAATCTTCTTGTTTAAACGGTTTCGAAATAATATCATCAAAACCAGCTTCATCAAATTCTTGCATTTTATCTTCCAGTGTTACAGCAGTTAGTGCAAATATGGTAAGTTCTTTATCGAAGGCTCTAATCCTTTTTGTAGCTTCAATACCACTTATTCCTGGCATATGAATATCCATGAGCACTATGTTGTATGTGTTTTCCTTAACCAAATCTACAGCATCTTCACCATTATCTACAACTTCACAGTTAAGTTTCATTTTAGATAAGATTTTTTTAGTTATCATTTGGTTAATCTTGTTGTCTTCTACAATTAAAATATTTATTTTACTTAAATCTATATCGTTTACATTTTTAAATAGGTCTTTCTTCTCTACCTTAACAACTTCTTTAGATTCTTTTAAAGGTAATTCAATACTAAAAGTTGTGCCTTGTCCTAACTCACTTTTTAAATACACTTTACCTCTAAGTATATCTACTAAGCCTTTTACGATTGATAATCCTAAACCTGTTCCACCATATTTACGATTAATTTGAATAGAACCTTGAGAAAAACTCTCGAACATATTCTCCTGCTTTTCTTTTGTAATCCCAATCCCATTATCTTCAACTTCTAATCGTATTTTAAATAGACTTTGATTTTGAGTTACTTTAAGGATTCTAACCCAAATATCGCCATCTTTGGTAAACTTTATTGAGTTACCAATTAAATTAATTAATATTTGAGATATTTTTAATTGGTCTCCATGAAATATTTCAGGAAGCGATTTATCGTATTCAATATGAATAGCAATATTATTGTCTAAAGCAGAATTATTTAAAGCTGCTGCAACATTTTCTACTTTATGTCTTAAATTAAAAATTTCGGGATCCAGTTCTACCTTATTTGCTTCAATTTTATTGATTTGAAGTATGTCATTAATAAAGGTTAATAAATAATCTCCTGAAAATTTAAGCGATTTTAAATGCTGTATCTGGTCTGGTTTAGGGTCTTCTTCTAAAAGCATTTTTGTTAAGCCAGTTACTGCATAAAGCGGTGTTCTTAACTCGTGCGTTACAGTAGATAAGAAATTTGATTTGGCTGTTGCAGCAATTTCGGCTCTTTCTTTTTCTGTTAGAAGTTCTCTATTTTTTTTGAACAACATATTATTAGTTTTAAGTCTAATATTGTTGTTTTTATATAATGATAAAGTTAATAATGAAAGTATAGTAATAAGTCCAATACTTAATATTGTTGTTAACTTACTTAAGCTAGTTGCTTCTTCTTTTTCGTTTAATTCATCAGCTTGTAGTTTTATTACTGCATCTTTATCTGCTATAATAAACTGTGCTCTTTTTTCGGGTGATAATTCTTCGCTTCTGCTTTTTAATATCGAATCATTAAGTCCTATATATAATCTTAAGTTTTTACTCGCCAGCTCATAGTTTTTTAATTCGGAATATATATTACTTAACAGAAAATAGCTTTCGTTTAAAATCTCTAAATCACCATTGTTTTTAGCAATTATTGAACCTTCTTCAGCTTGAGATAATGCAGTATTATATTTTTTTTGTTTACAAGCAATAACGCCACTTTTTATAAGTGCAGCACTTAATAAAGAAGATAAGTTATGTTTTTTCGATAATATTATTGTTTTTTCTACAAGCGAATTGGCTTCGTTTAGATTATCTAATCCAATGTGTGCTTTGGCTTCACTTAAGGT
Source organism: Bacteroidota bacterium (assembly GCA_003650305.1). Taxonomy (GTDB): domain Bacteria; phylum Bacteroidota; class Bacteroidia; order Flavobacteriales; family Flavobacteriaceae; genus PRS1. The sequence goes on from QMOV01000007.1 coordinate 37,539, forward strand.
CACTTCGGTAATTAGGTCATTAATATTCTCTTCTTCAAAAATTGTTTTTGCAGATTTAAAGTATTCCAAAGCATTTTTATAATCTTTTTGTCCTAAATGGATAAGACCAAATGTATATCTAGATATTGATAAATTTAATTTGTCATCAATACTATTTTGTATAGCAATAGCTTTAGTAATAGACGATTTAGCGTTTTTGAATTCTTCAACATTATATTGGAGCTTTGCAATTTTAGAAAGTATTATGCCTTGTCCTTTTTTATCATCAATATTATTTGAAATAACAAGTGCTTGTTTAAGCGTTTTTATTGCACTATAAAAATTTCCTTTTTGTATTTCTTTGTCTGCATTATCTACAACAACTTCAACTTTGTTTTTTTCCAAAGTAATATCATCCTCTATTTTATTTTGAGAGTAACTTTGTGAAGCAATTAAGACTAAAAAAACAAATATGCAATATTTGATTGGGGACATTTTAGGTTAACTTTATCGACAAATATAACTATTTATTCGATAAAATGCACATTTTTTTAATTTTTTTGTATTTTGTCGATAATATGTGTAATTGATAAGTTATCGACTAAATCAATAATTCTGCTCGAATATCCTGTTTCATTATCGTACCAACCAATAATTTTTACCATGTTGCCAATAACAGAAGTCATAAGTGAATCGAAAATACAAGAATGAGAGTTTCCAACAATGTCAATGGATACTATTGGGTCTTCAGTATATTCTAAAATCCCTTTATATTTAGTTTCAGAGGCTAATTTAAAAGCATGATTAACTTCTTCTACAGAAACATTTTTAATAACATTAAAAGTTATATCAGTTAGCGAACCATTAACTACAGGAACTCTAATGCCACAACCACCAATAACATTGGATAATTCTGGAAATATTTTTGTTAATGCTTTTGCAGCTCCAGTTGTAGTAGGAACTATAGATTGTCCTGCTGCTCTTGCACGACGTAAATCACGATGAGGTTGGTCGTGTAAACTTTGATCGGTTGTATAAGAATGTATTGTAGTAATATAAGCTTGTTCTATACCACAAAGATTTTGTATAACATCTATCATTGGCGCAGCATTGTTTGTTGTACATGATGCGTTTGATACAATTAAGTCATTATTGTCTAAAATATGATTGTTAACTCCTAATACTAATGTTTTAATTGATTTGTCTAGTGGTGGAACAGAAAGAATTACACATGATGCTCCATTAGTAATATGATGTTGTAATTCTTCTCTAGTTTTAAATCGACCTGTAGCCTCAATTACAAAGTCCACATTGAAAGGTTTCCAGTTAATTGAAGCAATATTGCTTTCATTTAGAAGTGCAATAGTTGTACTATTTACTTTAATATGGTTTGAATCATAGCTAATATCACATTTAAAAACACCATGTATACTATCATATTTTAGCAAATGACTTAAAGTTTTGGCATCTGCCAAATCGTTAATTGCTACAACTTGAATGTTATTGTGGTCTTGAAGTAACCTAAAAACACGTCTGCCAATTCTTCCAAAACCATTTATAGCGACATTAATCATAACTAATTAATATGTTTTTGAGCTTTATAAGAAGACCTTACAAGTGCACTGCTTTCTACATGACGGAAACCTAATTCTAAACCTATTGCTTCGTATTCTTTAAATTGATCTGGTGTAATAAATTGTTCTACAGGAAGGTGCTTCTTGCTTGGCTGCAAGTATTGACCAATTGTAACAACATCTACATCAACATTTTTAAGGTCATGTAAAGTTTCTATAACTTCTTCACGAGTTTCACCCAAACCCAACATAATACCACTTTTAGTACGCCTTTGTCCTTGATCTTTTAAATATTTTAGGACTCCAAGGCTTCTATAGTATTTTGCTTGAATTCTCACTTCTCTAGTTAAACGCCTAACGGTTTCAATATTGTGTGAGATTACTTCTGGAGTAACTTTAAGAATTCTGTTTAAATGTTGCTCAATACCTTGAAAATCTGGAATAAGTGTTTCCATAGTAGTTTCAGGATTCATTCTACGAACAGCTTTAACAGTTTCTTCCCACAAAATACTTCCCATGTCTTTCAAATCATCACGATCTACACTTGTTAATACAGCGTGTTTTATTTTCATGAGTTTTATAGAACGTGCAACTTTTTCTGGCTCGTCCCAATCTATAGCTTCTGGTCTTCCAGTTTTTACACCACAAAACCCACAGGATCTTGTGCATATGTTACCAAGAATCATAAATGTGGCAGTACCTTCTCCCCAACATTCTCCCATATTTGGGCAACTTCCAGAGACACAAATAGTATTTAAACTGTATTTATCAACTAAACCACGTAGTTCGGTGTATTTCTTTCCTGTAGGAAGTTTTACACGTAGCCATTTTGGTTTAGGTTGACGTTTGGTTAACACGCTCGAAGTAGTATTAGAATCCATTTTTCAATTTCAGTTGACAAAGATACAAAGTATTCTTATAAAGTAGTGAGGTACCAAACACTAAATCCAATTAAAAACAGTATTCCAGACCAGCTTAAAATGTGAAGGCTTAAGTTTGGTCTCCAAGCTTTTGGTGTATGTTTACTACTAATTAATTTGTAATTTATTATGGCATAGAAAGGTGCTGTTAAAAATGATAAAATAGTTGCGATTTTTACAAGTAATCCCATTTCTGAAGCAAAAGCAAAAAAGATAATTATAGTACCAATAACTATAGTAAGTATCCAAAACAGATAACCATTTTTAAAATTGTTATTAAATAGTAATTGTGTGGTTTTATGCATTGCTCTTGGAGATGCATCTAAAATGGTTAATGTTGTACTAAACATTGTAGTAAATGCAGCAATACCAATAATTATATAAGCCCAATCGCCTAAACTTATAGTGTAGATTTCCAAAAGTTGATTTGAAAAAATTCCAGCTTCATTGCTAAAGGTTTCTCCACTATTAAACATAATTAAGTAACCTAAAAAAACAAAACCAATACCTAAAACAATTGTGCTTAAATATCCAACATTGAAATCGAAAATTGCAGATTTGGTATTAAAATTTTTCTCGTTCTTTCTTTTTTCTATAGTCCAAAGGGAATGAAAAACAGAAACATCTAATGGTGCTGGCATCCAGCCCATAAAAGCAATTAAAAATGCAATTTCAAAACTATTATCTGGAAGAATCTGTTTAAAAGAAATAGGTTGTGTATTATTAAATAATGCAGCACAAACTGCAACAAGTGTACTAATTGTTAAAACAATAATAATTATCTTCATTAATTTATCTAACAATTTGTATTTACCTATAATTAATAAGCACAAACAAATTATAAGTATGATAATAGTCCAGATTTCAATACTTACAAAGTCTCCAAATAAAGAAGATGCTAAACCTGCAGTAACTATGGTAACTGCTGTTTGAATGGTAAACATAGTTGCAAGAGACAATACGAAATATGTAATTAAAACACCTTTTCCTAATTTTTTGTAGCCATCTAATAAACTTTCACCTGTAGCTGAAGCGTATCGTGGACCATATTGAAAAAAAGGATATTTAAATAAATTTACCAATAACAAAGCCCAAAGCAATCCTAATCCAAAATCTGCTCCTGCTCTTGTAGATTGAACAAGATGTGATACACCAATTGCTGCACCAGCAAATAATAAACCTGGACCAAGTATTTTAAGATTAAACTTCATTATTTTTTCTGAATAATTTCAGCAAGCAATTTTTTTGCACGAAGTAATTTAACTTTCACATTACTCATAGGCTCATTTAATTTTTCTGAAATTTCTAAATAACTTAACTCTTGAAAGTATCTTAGGTTTATGACTTCCTGATAACGTGGTTTTAGTTTTTTTATATCTAGTAGTAATTTAGCTAGATTCTGTTCAGTAATAATTTTATCTTCAGGAGTTGGTGTTTCATCAATTATATCATAAAAATGTTCATTTTTTCCTTCGGTTTCTTCATGAGATATTGAAATTTTCTTTTTACGAAGAAAATCAACATGAATATTTTTAGAAATAGTAAAAAGCCAAGTTTTAAACTTATAGTTTTCGTCGAAAGTGTCTATTTTATCGAACGCTCTAGAAAATGTTTGAATAGTAATATCTTCAGCATCATTTTCGTTTTCGGTACGTTTTAATTGAAAACCATAAACGTCATTCCAAAAGGTATCTAACAAAAAGTTAAATGCTATTTGATTGTTTTCTTTGGCTTTTTTAATGGCTTGTTTTATTTCCAATTACTGGGTTTTGTTGTAAGATTTGAGATAAAGATAAAGAATTGTGAGAAAATTAAAAATAAATCGAATATTGGCAGTAAAACTATTGTATCGAGTTCTTTTAGTTTTTTTGCAGAAAAACCAACACTAATGTATTGTAATATAATCCTTAAAAGAATTAATGCGATTACAATTTCCCATCTAAATTGAAATGATAAAAGAATGATACTTAAAACCCAAAATAGGAGTTGAGATATGTAAAATAACCCTAACATGAATTTGTGCTTTAACTCATAATATTTTGAAGTTGAAACATGTCGTTTTTTTTGTTTGAGCCAATCTTTAAATGAGGTTTCAGGTAAAGATTCGGTAAGACTATTTTTTGCAAAGCAGATACTTGTGTTTTTAGAATTAGCCACTTGGTTAATAAATAAATCATCATCGCCAGAGCGTATATTCATATGGCTCATAAATCCATTAGCCTTAAAGAACACATCTTTTCTATAGGCTAAATTACGTCCAACAGCCATATATGGTATTCCTAATTTTGCATAAGAGAAATACTGAATTGCAGTAAGTAAAGTTTCATAACGAATTAAAGTGTTTAAAAAAGAATACTTTCTCTTTTTATAACTTCCATAACCAATTACAATAGATTTTGTGTTGCTGAAATGACTACTCATTGTTGCAATCCAATGTTTTGAAATGGGCTTACAGTCGGCATCTGTAAGGAGTAAATAATCATGTGTAGCAGCTTTTATGCCTAATGTTAAAGCATATTTTTTGTTTCCCCAAAATGCTTCAATGTTTTCTACATTTACAATTTTTATGTTGTTGTGTGTTTTTGCAAAAGTTTCAATTATATCTAAAGTATTGTCATGTGAAGCATCGTTAATTAATACGATTTCAAAATTTGGATAATCTTGTTCTAATATATGTGGAAGAAATTGCTGCAAATTTTTGGCTTCATTTTTAGCACATATAATTACAGAAACAGCAATATTTTTTTGTGTAGGTATTTTAGATTTTGCAAAAGCAAATCCTGAAAAAATAAAACCATAATAGATAAGCTGAACAATTGTAATTATAATGAATGTGTAAAATAAGATATCTAACACAATCATTGTTTATGAAGTATGTTGAGGTTCGTCGCAATCTTTAAATTGATCTGGAGTTTTTCCACAAAAACCACAAGATTCACCATTTTTGTTAAGCATTGGATTTTGACTTGCACATGTACCAGCAAATTTTCCGTCTTTTTTTGCCCAAATTTTTATTGCAATTCCTGCTATTGCTAAACCTAAAAGGAGTAATGTAATTAAGAGAAGTTTCATGTGTTACTGTTTATTATTTTTTAAATGTAACATGTCACTCGCCAATAATAATTTCAAAAGAAAGAAATTTTTATCATGCTCGTTTCATTGCAAAAAAGATTTTTACAAAGATAAAGTTTTTATGTAATAATTAGGTGAAAAGATGGAGCTTACTTTTCTAGCTAATTTTCATGATTAAGTAATATTTGCGCAACAGCATTTTCTAATGAAGCATTGTCATTACCACCTTTAGGCTCAATAGTAATACTTAAACTTAAAGCATTCTCTATATAAGGTACAGATTTTAATTTGCGATCGTTAACATCTAATATGCCTAGATTTACCATTTTGTCTTGCAATTTAGCCCACATTTGGTAACATTGTTCTTCAGAAAGTTCTGGTAATGATACTACATCTATTAAGGAGGATTTATCAATAGGATTGATATATGCTACTGTTTTTAAATCTTTAGCTCTTTCATTTCCACGAAGTATGTACTTTTGGGTTTCTGGATTGTTTAATTTCATTAGCTGTCTCATTACTTTATCGAGCTTATCATTATTATTTTCGATGTCACTTCTTAAATCAAAAACTTCGTCTGCAATAGTGTTATTTTCATCTAAAAGACTCTTATTTTGATTATAAAACATATAAGAACTTCCAGCAAAAATAAGAGCTGTTATACTCGCTGCAATACTATACCAAAAAGGGATTTTGTGTCGCGTATGTAGCTGAACAACAGCTTGACTATCTATAGCTTTTACAATGGCATCTAAAGTGTGAGAAGGAGGATTAATGGCATTAGACCTTGCAGCTAACTCTAATTGTACTTGTAAAATTTCGTATTCTTCTTTTATATCTTGGTATTTAGCAATATAAGCTTCTACTTTATTGGTTTCGCTAACTGTTGTCGCACCAATTAAGTATTTATCTAATAAACCGGACTCTAAAAAATCGTGTACTTCTTTTTCCATGATTTTACATTTTAAGGATTATAGATCTTTTTTAGTTCTCTTAATCCAATTTTTAACCTAGATTTAATTGTACCTAAAGGAATACTTAATTCTTCGCTGGCTTCTTGTTGCGTCATGCCTTCAAAAAACAAAGCCTTTAATACAATTTGATATTTAGATTCTAAACTAGCAACATGTTTTTTTAAATCTATTGTGTCTTGATTTAAACCAGATGTTGATAATTTATATACGTTAGAGTCGGCTATTTGGATTTTTTTGTTAAACTTAATGTTATGGCTTCTTAATTTATCAATAGCAGTATTTCTGGCAATTCTATATAGCCATGTAAATAATTTAGCTTTGTTAGAGTCGTATTTTTTTGCGTTTTTCCAAATCTTAATAAAACTTTCTTGTAAAGCATCTTGAGCTAATGCATGATCTTTTGTAATCTTTTGTATTACACCTAGGAGTGAACCAGAATAATTCTCATAAATTAATGAAATTGCTCTTTTATCGCCTTCTTTTAAAAGACTTACTATATGTTGCTCTAATTTTGAAACCAAATTATTTTTTCATTAAATAACGAACAAGTTTAAATAATATTTACTTCAACTTCCAAATTAATATCAAAAATTCGTTTAACTGTAGATTGAATAAGTTGCGCTAATTTAAAAATATCTTCACCTTTCGCATCATCATAATTAACTAATACCAAAGCTTGTTTTTTGTGTACACCATAATTTCCAAAACGTTTTCCTTTAAAACCAAGATGTTCTATAAGCCAACCTGCAGGAATTTTTATTTCGTTTTCTGAAACTGTATAACTAGGTATTTCAGGAAAATTGTTTTTTAGTATATCGAAATGAGATTTTGAAATGATAGGATTTTTAAAAAAACTTCCGCTATTACCAATAACTTTAGGATTAGGTAATTTTGATTCTCTTATAGCAATTACAACTTTAGAAACATCTTGAATAGTAGGATTTTTAATATTCAATTTGTTTAGCTCTTCTGAAATTGCACCATAAGAAGTCTTTAATTTGTGGTTTTTAGAAGTAAGATTTAATGTAACATTTAATATAATATATTCACCTTTTATATCTTGCTTGAAAACTGAATTGCGATAATCGAAATTACAATCTTCTTTAGTAAGGGTTTTTATTTTAAGGGAGTTTATGTGTAAAGCTTCACATTCTACAAAAACATCTTTTAATTCAACACCATAAGCACCTATATTTTGAATTGGAGCTGCACCAACATTACCGGGAATAAGCGATAAATTCTCAATACCACCAAAGTCATGTTTTAAAGACCACAACACAAAATCATGCCAATTTTCTCCAGCTGCAATCTTAACATTTACAGTATTTTCAGTTTTGGAAACAATTTCAATGTTTTTTAAGTCTAAATGAATAACTAATGCTTCAATATCTTTTGTAAGTAACATATTGCTTCCTCCACCAAGAATAAATTTTTCTGGATACTCTTTGAGTTTTAATACAGATTTTAACCCTTCAACACTATTTACTGAAACAAAATATTTTGCATTAACTTCTATACCAAAAGTATTGAAAGGTTTAAGAGATATGTTTTCTAAGACAGTATTAGGCATTATATTGTTTAAGGGCTTCTCTTATAATATTAACGGAAGCTATTAAATCTTCTTTTTTAAGTACATAAGCTATTCTAACTTGGTTTAAACCCAAACCTTTAGTTGAATAAAATCCTGCAGCAGGAGCGACCATTATGGTTTCTCCGTTGAGATTAAAATCTTCTAAAAGCCATTGTGCAAAATCATCAGCATTATTTACTGGCAATTCTACAATGCAATAAAATGCGCCTTTAGGTTTAGCAACTTTAACGCCTTCAATTTTTTGTAATTCTTCAATTAGTGTATTACGTCTTGAAACATATTCGTTAATAACGTCATCAAAATAGCTTTGAGGTGTTTCTAAAGCAGCTTCACTAGCAATTTGAGCGTAAGTTGGAGGCGATAATCGTGCTTGAGCAAATTTTAAGGCAGTATCAATTACTGCTTTATTTTTTGAAACAATGCAACCAATTCTCGCACCACACATACTGTATCGTTTAGAAACCGAATCTATCATAATAGCATATTCTTCTAATCCCTCTTCTTGCATAACAGAATAATGCTCACTTCCATCGTAAGCAAATTCGCGATATACTTCGTCGGCAATAAAGAATAAATCGTGTTTCTTTACAATTTGTGCTAATTTTTTAATTTCTTCTTTACTATAAAGGTATCCAGTTGGATTTCCAGGATTACAAATAAGAATGGCTTTTGTTTTTGGAGTGATAAGTTTTTCGAATTCTTCAATAGGTGGTAAAGCAAAATTATCTTCAATTTTAGAAATAACAGGAACTACATTTATACCTGAAGCAATAGAAAACCCATTATAATTAGCATAAAAGGGTTCTGGAATAATGACTTCATCTCCAGTATCCATAATACTTCCAAAAGTAAAGAGTAAAGCTTCACTGCCTCCTGTTGTTACAATTATATCGTTGGCATTAACAGCTATCTCATTTTTGGCATAATACTTTGCAATCTTGGTTCTGTATTCTTCCGATCCTTCAGATCGACTATATGCTACGACTTCCAGAGTATTGTTCTTTACAGCCTCAAGAGCAACTTGAGGCGTTTTAATATCTGGTTGTCCAATATTTAAATGAAACACTTTAATGCCTCTTTTTTTTGCGTCTTCGGCAAATGGCACCAATTTTCGTATTGGTGATTGAGGCATTGATTTTCCTTTATTAGAAATACTTGGCATTTAGTAATTATTTATGAAATACAAAGTTGCAAAATTTATCTTAAAGTTTATTTAAAATATAGCCCTTTATAAATAATTAGCAAAAAAGATTTGTAAATTGTGTAGAGCCTAGTTTTAGAAAATGATTTGTAAGTTGAAAAGGTATTTAATTTTTATTTTTTGTAGTGTGATATGCTTTCAAAGTTTAGCACAGGGAAATTTTGTGTTGCGAAAAGGTGATAAGGATAGAATTAGTTTTAAGCTTATTCATAATCTTATTGTTATTCCAGTACAAATAAATGGAGCAGAGCTATCATTTTTGTTAGATACTGGAATAAGTAAACCTATAATTTTTAATTTTTTTAATCTATCAGAAGATCTTCAAATTAATCAAACTGAACGTATTTTCTTAAGAGGTTTAGGAGAGGGAGATCCTGTTGAAGCCCTTAAATCTAGAAACAATGTTTTTAAAATTGGAGAAGCAATTAATGTTAATCAGGATTTATATGCAATCTTTGATCCATCACTAAATTTTGCACCACGACTTGGTGTTCCTATTCATGGAATAATTGGGTATGACCTTTTAAAGGATTTTGTTGTTGAAATTAACTATACTAATAACTATATAAAACTTCACGATCCAGAAAGTTATAAGGCAAAACAATGTAATAAATGTAAATCGCTTAATATAGAGTTTCATAATAAAAAGCCATACATAATTGGTTCAGTAAGCATAAATGGTGAAAATAAACAAGTAAAATTGTTAATTGATTCTGGCGGAAGTGATGCATTATGGTTATTTGAAGATGAAGAAATAATTATTCCAAATAAATATTTTGAAGATTTTTTAGGAAGAGGTTTAAGCGGAAGCGTTTATGGTAAACGTTCTAAACTTGATAAATTTTCTTTAGCAGGTTTCGAATTAAAAAAAATTAATGTAGCTTTTCCAGATTCTTCATCCATATCACATGCCAAAAAAATTAAAGACCGAAATGGAAGCCTGTCTGGTGGAATTTTAAAACGGTTTAATATAATTTTAGATTATCCAAATAATAAAATAACTTTAAGAAAGAACAGTAATTTTAGCCACCCATTTTACAATAATAAAAGCGGGATTACTCTAGAGCACAATGGAGTTCGAATAATTAGAGAAGTTGATAGAAGTTCTGGCATAACAAGATTCAATAGTGAATCTGAATCTGTCGGAAGTGTTAATGTGTTTGCAAGTTCTTACAAATATTCATTAGCATCAGCTTTTACTATCGTAGAATTACGAGAGAACTCTCCAGCAAAAAAAGCTGGATTGCAACTTGGAGATGTAATTTTGGTGGTTAATAATAAAGAAGTACATTTATATTCTTTACAAGAAGTAATCCAAATGTTCTATGGAGAAAACGGTAAGCGTATAAGTTTATTAATTGATAGAAGAGGAGTTCAATTAAAAATTAATTTTAGACTAGAAAATTTATTGTAATCAAAAATCCCATCAAATTTTGATGGGATTTTTATAATAAGTTAAAAGTAATATTAGTTATTTTCAACTACACTTTTATTTTTTTTATCTAAAACGCTTGTCTTACCCGAATCTACAACCAAGCCTTTAATCTTTAAGGCTATAGTAGGTGAGTCAGCAGCATTAGAGGTTACCGTTATGGTCTTTCTAATAGGCATTACCCTTTTTGTGTCATACTTTACTTCAATTTTTCCAGTTTTTCCGGGCAAAATAGGCTCTTTTGGCCAACTAGGAATTGTACAACCACAGCTAGATTTAACTTTGGTAATAATGAGTGGGGCTTCTCCAGTATTAGTGAACTCAAAAACCCTTACTCCATCTGCACCTTTTTCAATAGTACCATAGTCTATAACATCAGTTTTAAACTTAATTTTTGCTACTTTTTCTTGCGCATTTACTGAAAAACTGATTAAACTAATGCACAAAATTGCTATTAAATGTTTCATCACTTTAATTTTAAATTCAAGGTAAACATACTTACTTTTTGTTCATTGTGCAAAAATATTAGATGTAATGCAATAACTTAAACACATTAAAACTATAATTTTCACATTATAATTTTACAGAAAAGGAAATATAAGTACTTTTGCACATTAATGCTCAAAAACTATTCCAAAGTATGTCTATTCCATCGCAGTATGATGCAAATAATGTAGAAAGCAAATGGTATAATTACTGGATGAACAATAATTTTTTTCATTCAGAACCAGACGAAAGAGAGCCTTATACTATTGTTATTCCTCCACCAAACGTTACAGGAGTCTTGCATATGGGACACATGCTTAACAATACCATTCAAGACGTGTTAATTCGTCGCGCGCGATTAAAAGGATTTAATGCCTGTTGGGTTCCTGGAACAGACCATGCTTCTATAGCTACTGAAGCTAAAGTGGTTGATAAGTTAAAAGAGCAAGGGATTGATAAAAAAGAACTCACAAGAGAGGAGTTTTTAGCTCATGCATGGGAATGGACGCATGAATATGGAGGTGTCATTTTGGAACAATTAAAGAAGTTAGGTTGCTCTTGCGATTGGGATCGTACAAAGTTTACAATGGATGATGATATGAGCGAAGCCGTAATTAAAGTTTTTGTGGATTTATTCAATAAAGGACTGATTTATCGTGGTTACCGAATGGTAAATTGGGATCCAGAAGCAAAAACCACATTGTCTGATGAAGAAGTTAATCATATTGAGCGTACTGATAAATTGTACTATATAAAATATCAAATTGAAGGCGAGAATGGCTTTGTAACTATTGCAACTACGCGTCCAGAAACCATTTTAGGGGATACTGCTGTTTGTGTAAATCCTAATGACGAACGTTTTATTGATTTAAAAGGAAAGAAAGTTATCGTGCCAATTTGTAATAGAGTAGTGCCTATTATAGAAGATGATTATGTTGACATTGAGTTTGGTACTGGATGCTTAAAAATTACACCTGCTCACGATGTAAACGATAAGGAAATAGGTGACAGACACAATCTTGAAGTTATAGATATTCTTAACGATGATGCAAGTTTAAATAGTTTTGGATTACACCACGAAGGTAAGGATAGAGAAGTAGCCAGAACAGATATTGCCAAAGAACTCAAAGAACTTGGCATTCTTATTAAGGTCGAGGATTATTTTCACAAAGTGGGTGTTAGCGAACGCACATATGCTGTTATTGAGCCAAGACTTAGTGACCAGTGGTTCTTAAAAATGAAAGATTTAGCCAACCCAGCAATACAATCGGTTTTAGTAGATAAAGATATTAAATTATTCCCCAAAAAGTTTGAAAACACCTATCGTCATTGGATGGAAAATATTCGTGATTGGAATATTTCTCGTCAGTTACTTTGGGGACAACAAATTCCAGCGTATTTCTATGGTGAAGGAAAAAACGATTTTGTGGTAGCAGAAACTATTGAGGAAGCATTAAATCTCGCACAAGAAAAGTCAAACAACAAACAACTAACAACTAACGATTTAACTCAAGAATCAGATGTAGTAGATACTTGGTTTTCGTCTTGGTTATGGCCAATGAGCGTGTTTGATGGTATTTTAAATCCAGAAAACGAGGATATAAAGTATTATTATCCTACCAACGATTTGGTTACAGGACCAGATATTTTATTCTTTTGGGTAGCACGTATGATTATTGCTGGATATGAGTATAAGGGTGAAAAACCGTTTAAAAATGTGTATTTAACAGGATTGGTTCGCGATAAACAACGTCGTAAAATGAGTAAATCGCTTGGTAATTCGCCTGATGCCTTAAAACTGATTAAAGAATTTGGTGCAGATGGTGTTCGTGTGGGTTTATTATTGAGTTCTGCC
>QMOV01000008.1 GCA_003650305.1 Bacteroidota bacterium
GTAAAATAGTATCCTAAATTTAGTTTTTGAGATTGAAGATTGATTATAGCGTTTTCATTCCCTTCAAAAATGAAGTTATAAATTTCAGGCGAAAAACCGGCTCCAATTACAATGCTTAAATAATTATCGGCATCACTTCTATATTTTCTATAATTAAGTGTTCCAGATTTACTTGAACCAGGTTCGCCAGGAGTAATATAAGTACGAAATGATAAATAACTATTTCCTGTATACCAGCCTAAAGATCCTGTATAAATATTGGTTGTAGTGCTATATTTTAATGCTCTAAACCCTAGCGAAATTTCAAAACTTTTTGGTAAAGACTTATACAACTCAGCGCCATACCTAATATCTGGATATAGAAACGTATTTGCCACACCAAAATTTAGATATGCATATAATCCTTTTACTATTCTTGGATACATATCAACCTCGAACTGAACACCATTAGATTGAAATCTTCTACTAAAATTAATTTTACTATGTATGCTTCCAAATTTTGTTTGCCTCACATATTTTAGCAAATAAAATTGCATAGGATCAAAAACATCAGAATAAACATCTACTGAAGATTTGAACGCAATATTATTATGACTAAGTTCATTTAACAAACTTGATTTATAGGCCTCTGTTTTTTCGTGATTTGGATTGTCTTTTAATGAATTTTTAAGAGTTAGTAAAGCTTCCTCTTGATTACTTGTATTATCTTCAGCACTTGCCTTTAAGTACAAAATTTCTGGATTTTTAGGAAAATACTTCAAAGCCTTATTAGCCATTTCTAAAGCGCTAAAAGGAGCTTCGCTCCACAATTCGTTTTTAATTGCTGCTTCCCAAGTATCCAATCGATTAGGATTACTTTTTAAGATATATGCAAATTCTTTTTTTGCTTTTTTATAGTCTCCATCCCATGAATAGGTGCTTCCTAAAAATGAGCGAATATCATGATAATTAGGATATTTCGTTAAAATTAACAACAAAGTGTCTTGAGCTTGTTTACGTTGTTTATTAAATGCTAGTTCTCTAGCGACTTCAAACGCTCTATCTGGATCACCTTTAAAAACTTTTTGTTGTCCGAAAGAACAAAAGCTTATAAAAAAAATTAGTATATATAAATTATTACGCATAACTGTTTTGAATTGTCCTTATTCTAAGGATTTTTTAAATGTTAAATATTCAGGATTATTGGGGTAAACTTGTATAATGCTATCCATTAATGTAATTGTTTGGTCTAAACTTTCCATTCGTTTATAAGCCTTTGCCAATTTAAAACTAAGCTCAGGGTTTGTAAGTCCATTTTTTAATGCTTTGGAGACCAATGCTATGGCTTTATTATCTTGATCTGACCACCAATACAAATCTAATAATGCCAAATAAGCATCGTTATAATAAGGAGACCTTTTAATGACATTTAAAAGCTCAGCTTCAGCATTAATATAATCGCCATCCCAAGCTAAAGTCCGTCCCTTTAAAGTTCGAGCATCAGAATGATTAGGGAGTTCATTTAAAATATAATCACAAAGCAATCTCGCTATTTTACGTTCTTTATTAAACGCCTTTTCTCTTGCTTTTATAAATGTTTGATCAAAGTTTAATTCCTTTGTTAACTCAGTAATTGTAGCTAGTTGTTCTTCTGAAAATTCAATACTAGGCTTTATATAAATATTAAGAGAATCGGGGAAAATTTTATTACGTTGGGTAACATAGGCATTCATTTTTTTAAATGCTGCTAAAGAATCCTTCATTGTTTTAATAAGCTCTTCTTCTATTACCTCATATGTTCCAAAATCTTCATTTATTTTGAATAAGTTACCATCAGATAACAAATAATCTTTATAAATAAAATCATTGATATTTCCTTTATAACGCATTAAAGGGATGCGATGAATATTCCTAAAATTTCTTGCTGTATCTAGACCTTGACTCATCCATGCAATCTCGTCTAAACCTTTAAACTTATAATTGTTCATTAAAAAGGAAAGTAAACTAGGAGTGACACCCCAATGTGATGAAATAGATTTAAATTTTTCTGTTCTCTTCAGCATTGGACTATAAATATATAGTGGTACATGAAATCGGCATAACTTATCTTTTTGAGATATCGGAATAAGCCTATGATCGCCTGTAATTATAAATATTGTGTTATTATAGTCATCTCTCTCGGCAAATGCAGTCATAAAATCTTTGATAGAATTATCGGTATAATATAAACTCGCATAAATCTCTTTATTAGCTGCGATTTCTTCCTTACTAATATCAAATCGTTGACCAGACTCTGAAATGCTATCCACCTTTGCTAAATATTGTTCTTTTAAAGGGAAACTAAACGGTTCATGATTGGTAAGAGTTACTATAATATCTAATCTTGGTTCTGTTTTATTGTCTAATGACGCCAATGTTTTTCTAAATATTTCTGAATCTGGATAACCCCAAGAAAAACCGCCCGAATTATTTTCTGTTCTACTATATTCTGACCCATATTTGTTTTCGTCAATAACATGATCAATCCCACTATATTCTAAAAAGTTAATTATTCTATCAAAACTTGAGTGTCCACCGGAATAATATGAAGTTGTATAACCGTTTGTTTTTAATACATTAATTAGGTTAATGTGAGAAGGTGTTTTTTGCAATTCTAAAAACCCTGTTTCGCCAAAAGGCAGTGAGCCTAATAAAGATGGTAAGACCCCAAATGTTCTTCCGGTAGTACTTACAAAATTTTCCCAATAGAGCGATTTTGAAATTAAAGAATCCAAAAATGGAGTAAAACCTCTATAGGTTTTTTCTCCTATAAACTCGCTTCCCAAACCTTCCACAATAATTATTACAATATTTGGTTTTTCTTCTTTTACGTTAAAAAATGAAGTCAATACATCATTTGAATCATTAAAAGGCTTTAATAAAGGGTAATCATTTCTATCAAATAAGTTATAGGCTTTTGTTTTCCTTTTCTCATTTTGAAATTTAATTATATCTTTTGTTAAAAACGCAATTTTGTTTTGATAGGCTGTATCATAAGCTTCAGAGAATATTAATTTTAAGCTGCCAAATATTAAAATAAAAAGAATACTTATACCAATTGTTATACGTTCATTAAAATATTTATTTATTAAAATGAAAATGAAAAAAAGCAACAATGGGAAAACGATAAACGGCAATAACGACATTAAAGTCATTGCTTCTGAAGAACTTACCGTTATATAAATGTCATTTAAAGAATAGCCTAAAATATCGGCACCTAAGTTTAATAATGTTGTTAAACTGTATTTTACCAATGAAACTTGAATAATTAAAAAAAATGCAAATAATACTTTTATTGTTGTTAATGCTCCTTTTTTTACACCTATATAAATCAAAAGGAATACTGGAAACAATAGACCTCCAATTATTAAACCACTCCAAAAATCGTTGAGAAATTTAAATAAAATTGCTAACCCTAAATTTGGTATTACTATTCCAGCTAACTTTGATGCGATTAACTCAAATAAACTAATAACCCAAAAAGCGCATATTAGCGCAAGTGTTAAATAAATATATTTATAAAAATCTTTTGTTTGTAGGTTAAGTTTCATATCTATTTTTTTTTAAGCCGTATTAGAAGTAAATCCTTTCCGTTTCATCTCTCCCCATTTCTTGTTTTTGTTGAAATAGTAATCAATATTCCCTCTAACAGCTGCATATAAAATAAAAGGGTGTAAAACAAATGGCTCTAATGCACTTAATAGAACTAATTTATAACCTGTGCCTTTCTTTTTATATTGATGAAATGTTAGTTCTTCGGAGTATAATGAAACAATAGAAAATAAAACTGAAAACAAATAAGCTAAAACAAGGAATGATAATGCATATTCCCATCTTACCTCTTTTAAAATAACTAAAACTGCAAAATAAAGGATACCTACTGTCTCTACAATAGGAGCTAAACGCTCGAATATTAACCAATAAGGATAACTTAACAATCCGAAAGACCCATATTTTGGATTAAATGCAATTTTACGATGTTTTCTTAATGTTTCTATGGTGCCTCTAGTCCACCTATTTCGCTGTGAAATAAAAATTTTATAATTATCTGGTGCTTCGGTCCAACATAGTGGATCTGGAATATAGGATACTTTATATTTTCTGCCTTGTTCTTCCATATACCTTCTCATGCGCACTATAATTTCCATATCTTCTCCAACCGTATTGGTATCGTAACCTCCAACATCTATAGCTATTTTTTTATCGAATACGCCAAATGCACCAGAAATTACTAATAGCCCATTTAACCTACTCCATGCCATTCTACCAAGTAAAAAAGCTCTTAAATATTCTAAAATTTGTGATCTTACAAGTAAATTCTTAGGTAAATTAACGTCTATCAACTTTCCGCCTCTAATAACACAAGAATTCGCAATACGAATAACTCCTCCTGTTGCAATTACTTTCGCATCTGTTACTTCAAGAAATGGTTTTATCATTTTTTGGAGCGCATTTTCTATTAATAAACAATCTACATCAATACAAGCAACATATTTACTTGTGCTAATATTTAAGCCCATATTTAGTGCATCTGCCTTTCCTCCATTCTCCTTATCTACAACCATAAGTTTTTCAAAAGCAGGATTCTTTGATTTGAATACTCCTGAACGTAAAGGTTTTGTTTTAAGTTTTTCGTTAATTATGTAGTCAACTTTTTCTAAATCATAGGCTTCTATTAACTTTTCTAAACTGTCATCCTTACTGCCATCATTCACTATTATTACACTATAATTTACGTAATGATTAGATAATAATGATCTTACATTTTCTACAACATTAAGGCTTTCGTTATACGCAGGAGCAATTATAGTTATAGAAGGAGACATAGTTGATGAGAGTATATCTTTATAATTAACAAAACTGTTCCTTTTAAGATATTCCATCGTTTCTTTTCCAGAAATTATAGCCAATATAATATAAGACAGTATTGCAGAAAAAGCGTATGCGAAAAATAAATAATGGATTATTTGTATAATTATTTTAACTGTACTTGTATCCATTATGATATGTTATTTACGAATTTAAACATTACTGGTGCTTTTTTGTTTGAAGACAATTTGTTCAAGCCCATAAATTTATCTAGGTTAATTGTTTTTAATATTTTAAGGGCTAATAATTGTATTTCAAAGTTTTTATGAAAAATGTGTTTTTCAATAAAAGGCTCATCGGATGGCACAACTAACTTTTCTAACAATCCAAAGAAGCTAATTTGCTCTTCTATACTTAATTCATTAAAGTTTGCTTTTAACATTTCTTTAGCTTCGATTCCATATAGGTGGGTTAACACCTCAATAACACAAATTCTAATTTCCTTCTTATCATGAGAAAGTAATTCAATAAGTATGTCTTTCATTTCAAACTGATTATATATTTGGGCTAGTTTTAAGGCAAATAAGACTACACTATCGTTTTTAGATTTTAACCAAGGTTTGATATCACAAATTTGCTGATCGTCAAATTTTTGTAAAACTTCTAGCAACTGTAATTGAGTCCATTCTGATAAAGGTGTCTTTAATTCGTTTAAAAATGTAAGCCCATCAAATCGAAATAAGTTTACTAAATATAATTGTGTCTCATTTCTTACTTCTTTTTTTGAATGTTCAATAAAATTAATAATGTCGCCATAAGATTCTTCAATTTTGAAGCGTCTAAGTTCACCTATACCTTTGGCTATTACATACCAGTTTTTATTTTCCAATTTTGTCAAAGCATAATCTATAAGGCCTGTTTCATAGTAAAGCGTTTTAATAGATTCTGCCATTTCTCCTGAGACTTCATTCAATAAATTATACAAAACAGAAAGGACCATTTTCCTTTTATACTTAATTGGTATATGGGATTTTATTTTAGAAATTATAGCTTTCTGTTTAGTGTGAGCTTCTTCACTTTCTTCATCTGCATACAAGTATTCAACTAACAATGCTTCGTATTGATTTTTGAATACTTTATACTCATTCTCTTTTTTTCTTAAATGATACCTTATTACTTTTAAATAAATTGTGAGTAGAAATATTGCCACAAGGAATAGACCGCTTATTCTCCAAGCCAGTTGAATCAAGAAAGGAAATTCTTCGAAATAATCAATTAAGTATTGATAATCAATCATATTTGTAAAATCTATAATTTTAACTTAATAACCTGTTAACTCTTATAACTAACTCGTTTGGACTAAATGGTTTCCCCATAAAATCATTAGCGCCTAATTTAAAAGCTTTAAGTACCATTTCTTCTTGGCCAGCAGCAGAAAAAACAATAATTGGAATTTCTAAAGCTAACTTGTTTCTTATATGGCTAATCACCTCAAGCCCACTCACAAATGGCATCATTATGTCAGTAATAACCAAATCAGGCTTATTATTTTCAATAAGCTCAATTGCTTCTTTGCCATCAACTGCCATTAATAGTTCGTGACCTTCCTTTTCTAATCTAAATTTCAATAATAAAGAAAGTGTTGAGTTGTCTTCGGCAATAACAATTTTATGTTTACCCATTAAATAGTGGTTTTAATTCAATAAAAGTTCATTTTATCTTAATAATTAAATTATTAGACTTAAAATGTAGGGCAATATACAAATAATTATCGATTAAATGCTAAAAATGCATGATGAAATGCATAAATATTAATTAATTTAATATAAAAAGCTATTTATTTCAGGTAAAATATGGTGAAGTACACTTTACAGTAATATAATACTGTGGTTATTTTATAATAACTCTTTTACTTATTAGGCCTTTTGTGGTATTAAATTTTACAATATAAACTCCTGAGCTTACATTTACAGGAATAGAAATTTCTCTTGAATTAAAATATAAAGATTTTATTCTTTGTCCTATATAATTATATAATGTGGCATTTAAAACTTCAATGTCAACTAATGTAGTAACCTTTATTTCTGATACACTCGGATCGTAATAAACAATAAATCCATCTTCTAAATCAACTTCATTTGTGAATAACGAATTTGGTTGATTAGCTTGAAATACAAGTTTAAACCTATCTTTATATTCGCCTGGCTCTAAATTAATTTCAAACGGATTGTTATTAATTTGGAATGTTTCACCTGTAGTCTCATCTAAAATATATAAGTCTACACTGGCATCTATATTCTCAATTGCGTCAACACTTATATTTATTAACCCTGCTTCTTTGACAATTAAACCTAGTGAGAACTCTTGGGTTGTACTAAAATTATTAACTCCTTGAATTACAAATTTGTTGTCATCAAAAGTCCAATACATATCTTCTTCATTAATATCGGCTATAAATGCATCATAGCCTAAATCAAATCCATTTGAAGCCACTTCATTAATACCAACTACAATTTGTCTATGATAGCCTGTTGGAGAATCGAACATCAATCTTATTATTGGATTATCATTAATAATTTCATCTTCATTAGCAGTAGTATTATTTTCAGAAGATCTCATAAAAACAGAAGTTGCAGATGCTTCTGTTGCAAAAACGCGTTGGCTATTTTTAAAAACAATATCTCCTCCATCAACTACAGAAATCGCGACTCCATTATTATTATTAAACCCTTCAAGACTTGTAGTTACAAAAAAACCTTGATTAACTGGGATGTATTGTCCTGGAATTTTTAATCCTACTTCTCCTGTTGCATTTATTCTAATATCATTAGAAATAGCTACTGCACCTCCAGTTAAATTTCGAGTTGCATATCCTCCTATAAAATCACTTGTGCTATGAGAGTTTACTTCTCCAAAATGATCCCAAAAATATAAAGCACCATTAAAAATTGTTCCGTTCACATTATTTCCGCCATCTGCAATACTCATATTATCTAAAATAAATTCCGTTGCATCAATAGCCGAAGGATATGGATTCCCAATTAGTCTATCAACTTCTCCTGAAGATTTATCCAAAGTTAAAGTTATATCTCCATTATTAGGGAGTCCTTTAAAAATATAGTTTTGAAAATCAGTTAATATATTGGCAGCTCCAGAAGTTCCTTTCATTGTATAACCTTCTCCTGTGAGCAATGAGGAATTCTCATTTATTGATATCCAAGCATTAAAATCATCAGAAGCACCATAAAATTTATACATCCAATATGTACTGATGCTTATTGGTATAGGTGGTGTATTTGAATCGGCTGCTGAAAAAGATGGATTAAAAGTTATAGCTTGAGATGAAGATGAAATTGTTCCATCATTTAGAACTCCAGATATTGAATAATTAGAATTAGTACTACTAATACCAATTCCTTTTGTCTCTGTATTACCACTTATTGGACCAACTGAAGATGACCAATAATTAAAATTAAAACTGTTTGCTGTGCCTTGTTGGTCTCTTTCTAAATAGCCACCACTGTCTGCATCAATAATACTTCCCTCAAGTTGTATTAATTGAGACTCACCTACCAAATCTATTATACCATCCAGTTCTAAATATTTACTTATGGTTAAACTCTGTCCTGTTCCTGTTCCTGTATTTATATTAGTAGTGCCATCCATTGTTAATTTCCCAGCAGTAGAAATTAAACCCCTTAAAGTAATATTTCTACTTCCTGAAGTAACATCATTAGTTAATTCAATGATGTTCCAATCAACAGAAGTAGCTCCATCAATTCCAATTGTATTCGGAATATAAACGTCAGTACTGTTTAGCCATGTTGTACTGGCATCCCAACTACCATTACTATCCGTTTCATAGGGTATTGGTGCCGTTACCGACTGTGATGTATTAATATTAACTGGTACTCCTTGAATACCATAACTAGAACTATCAAATGCAGTATTTGAGTTCAGAGGATAATAACCCCGTAAATTGCTCCACAATAATCCTCCAGAAATATTTAACGGAACTGTTAGTCCTTTAACAGCACTTACATTTTGTACTATTTGCTGATTCATCATTACCCTTATCTGAGCTTCGGTTAGTGCTACATCCCAAATACGGACTTCCTGAATAGCGCCATTGAAAAAATTTATATCAGATGGTGTTGTTGCGTAATTTGTAGTTTCAGCTCCAATTTTAAAACCTTGAGTTGTATTTAAAGGTGCTGCTGAAGGTGTTCCAGAAATCAATTCTATGCCATCCATATACAATCTAGCAGTTGTACCATCATAAGTAGCTGAAATATGATGCCATTTATTATTTGGAATTGCAAAAGGTGATGTAATATTTAAAACTTCGTTGTTGGAATTATCATACCAGATTAAATTTGGATAGTTATTTTTTAATGCTAAATGATATCCTGTTTTTACAGTAGCATCAATATTTCCTTTAGAAAGTATTGTTCCAATTGGTACTGTTGCTTCCTGTAAAACCCATGCTTGTAAAGAAAATGAGCTTGTTAAATCATGATTATCCTCAAAATCAATTAATTGATCCGCTCCATCAAAATCAATTAAATGATCAATAACATTAATTGAGTAATCTTCAACTTCGCCATCAAACCCAGAATCACAACTTGATGGGTAAAACTGCCATTTTGTTGCTACACGCATACCTGTTAAACCAATAACTGCTGAATTCGGAATTGTAATTGCTAAAGGAGAATTAGATGTAGGTGAGTCTACAACATTAGTTGCAGAGCCCATATCATATTCTTCGCCTACATCAAGAAAATCACCATCTCTATTCCAATCTATCCAAACATTGGTAAAAACTGTAAAATTGCCATCTGTATTAACATTTACTGTTAAATTATGTGTAGAATTTTTGTAAACATTAGTTGACATGGCTGTAAAATCTTCATAAGCATTATCTTTAGGTATTTCATTATCTGCATTACTCATCGTGTTAAAAGAAACAAAAGTAACACTGGTGTTGTAGGTAGTACTTCCATTAGAACTACAGTATTCGCCTTTTCCTCCTATATTAAAGGTATAAGGATCTTCGTCAGAATCATTGTTTGAGATAGATACAGTTGCTAAATGAGTTAAAGATGTTGTTGGATTATATTCTATAGTAAATGTTGTACTCCCTCCTGCTATTATTGGTGTTGTTGGGTTTGCTGTTAAAGTAAAATCGGCAGTATCTCCAGTGATTACAACATATGGACTAATACCATTTAAGGTTACATCAGTACTTCCTATATTTTGAATCGTAAAAGTATGTGAAACGGATACTGCTCCAGTGGTTTCTAAATTTCCAAAATCGGTAAAGTCAGTTAATGAAATAACCGCATTTCCACTTGGAATAGTTATACCATTCCCTTGTATATTTATTTCAGGTCCAGAAAATATTGTTACTAACCCACTTAAATCTATTATTTGTATTTCATGTGATAATGTATTGTTATTTCTGTGAGCCCAATGAGCTGCTTGTGTTGTAGAGTTTAAATAGTAATTACGCCACCCTCTACCATATTGTTTTCCATTACCACTTGACGTTGAACTGCCAACAATAAGAGCTTGATTTACATCTGAAAGTCCTGCGGCTGTAATATTAATATTTGTTTGTCCAGAATTTCTTGAGCTGTCTTGAAACCGAGTTACATTTAATCCTGTGTTAACCAATACGTGAACAAAATGCCTGTTGGTTCCGTCTGAATCATGATTATTATGAAACGTCCAATCTACTGTTTGATCATTTAACCCAGGATCCACAACTGGCCATAGATCGGAAATAGCATCATTACTGCCACTATTTGCTATATCGCCCCTAAAATGACTAAAAATTGCTGCATCACTCCATGAGGTAACATTTGTAGTAGTACCAGTCCCATCTGATGCATTTCTTAGTGTAATTGTTCCTGTATCTCCATTTGAATTTCCCGAATCTCCATGCAAAACTGTCCAGTTAGCTCCTGTAAATTCTACAACTGTAATATATACTGTCACGTTATTATGATAGGAACCTTTTTCTACCCTAAGGGTAGTTGCATTTTCTAAATACGCTATTGCAGTACTCGAATCAGCATCATCATTTGTAGAGTTATTTAGAATTCCTGTTATAAAAGGAACACATTTATTTGCATTTGTAATCCCTAATAATGCCTGTGTTGTACTATTAGTTGCTCCATTTAAACTTACTGCATACCTCCCTCTAACAATAAGCTCATTGCCTCCACCTGGCGGACCTATATATTCCCAAAGCGACGTGTTAAATCTCATATTTATATTTCGTGAAGCTGATTCTCTATAATAAGTTAAAGTGCTATTATCTGTGAGTTGTCTGGCTCCAGACATATCATCTCCATCTTGGATCCCACCATTTGTACTAGAACCTGCATGTGTTTTACGATTGCTATTAGCTAAAGCAATAGCACTATTTAACGAACCCACTGGAGTGAAGCTTGTATTTGATCCTCCAGTTCGTGCTATATTATCTTGAATATGTTGGACCTTGAAATCTGCTGTTTGAGCATTAACAACATAAGCAAATAAGACACAAAAGAGCAATGTGACTTTTTTCAATATTTGTTGATTATAACAATTGACTGTTGCAATAATAGTGAGTAGGTTTTGATTATTGGCGCTTTTCATAAAAAATAAATTTTATCCCAACAATTTATCGTAATCATCGACGAACTGCAAAATTTATCCGACAAACATACATTATTTATACTAATACACAAAAATTAAATTAAATTTTAATAAAAATATTATTTAGAATATATTCAAATATAAGCGTAACGCTCTAATTTTAAGATGTTTAAGTGTTTATTCTTAATATTAAAAATTTTACAAACTGACGGTATTTCGTGAATGAAGAAAATAACGTTCTAAAAACGCGGTATTACGTGAAATTTAATTGCTGAAAGTTTATCAAACAACTCCTTTTTTTTTAAATAACCAAAAAAAAACCTTATAACTCAATACTATTTATATAATAGAAGGAAGAATTTATAATATACAGAAAAAGTTGAGGTTTAATAAATGCCAAGAAATTATAACGGTTCTTACTTTTTTCTAAGGTTAGATAAAATTTCAGAAGATATTTCTTCTATGGGTTTTTGGGTAACATTTACTATCGTCCAATTTGGGTTTGATTTAAAAATTCTTAATGCATAATTTAACTCTTTTTGCACATAAACTCGATCTGAATAATTACCAGTTAAACCACCTAAATGCTTATCTCTGATTGATCTCAAAGCTATTAAATTACTAGAATA
The DNA here is from genome assembly GCA_003650305.1 of Bacteroidota bacterium. Classification (GTDB taxonomy): domain Bacteria; phylum Bacteroidota; class Bacteroidia; order Flavobacteriales; family Flavobacteriaceae; genus PRS1. The sequence continues at coordinate 12,102 of QMOV01000008.1, forward strand.
AGTAGTTAAACAAAAAACGGATTTATGTGATAATTTGTACACGATATCTGGAATGGGAAACCCTAAAATTATTGGAATATTAGCTACATGCCACCCTTTATGAGCCATATATACACTTACTGGTGTTTTAAAGGTTCTGGAGACTCCTAATAATACAATGTCAGCAGTATCCAACTCCTCAACACGCTGCCCATCATCATGACGTAATGTAAATTCAATGGCTTCAATTCGTTGAAAATAAGCTTTGTTTAACGTATGAAATAATCCTGGTTTTGCAGTTGGTGAAGTTTCAAATTTTTGAGATAATTGTGCTAATAATGGTCCCATTAAATCAATAGTAACAAGATCGTGAAGACGTCCTTGTTCTAAAACTAAATTTCGTAATTTTTTGGATACAATGGTATGAATAATCAATGCTCTAATTCTATAGGCTTCATAAATAAATTCTAATACTTGTTGTTCACTACGCACATTTGTCCATAAATGTGTTTTAACTTTAGTGAATTCAAATTGGACTAAAGCTGCCTTTAATGCTTGTTGAGCAGTTCTACCAGTTCCATCAGAAACTATAAAAACATGTTGAAGCATAAAACGTATTTAATAATTATTTATACAAAAAAATTAGTGCCCATTAACTTCTAAAAAGAGCCGCATTCTCTCTATTGAATATCTTTCTTAAAAATAGCAATAATATCTAATAAAATTACTATGTTGCTCAAACACATTCTATAAAAGTTAACCTTTAACATCACTATCTCCAAATTAATCTTCTTATTTAAAATTGCTCTTCTAACTTATAGAAATAAAAAAGCCCTTCCTCCACGATAGCTATCGTGGAGGAAAAGCTAAAACCTAGAGTCAATAATAATCAGAAAATTATACAATAATTAACCGAAAAGGAATCTGAATTGATTATTGAAACTATTAAAGAAAAAATTAGTGATAATTAGTAATAGTAATTTTAGAATAACATTTAATCATTTAAGGATAAAATTAATGAGGCTACAAAATCGTCAATTTGCTTTATGATGTCTTTCCAACTTTATTTCTACAACTCATAATGTTAATTTGTATAATCATTGTTTTAATGTTATCAAAATAACACCATTTGCTGCTTGTAATCCACCATATTCAGCCGCTTCACTACCTTTAGAAATTACTCGAATCGATTTTACATCAGATGTGGCAATAGTACCTAACTCGCCAACATTCACTCGTTGGTTATCTACGAATATTAATGGTGTACTATCTCCACCAAACTGATTGGCACCTTTACCAATTTTAATTACACCATTGGTAACCCTTACATTGTAAAATCGTTTATCTAAAATCTCAAGTATACTTGAAAAATCTGAATAATTATTATCATTTTTAGGAGCAGGGTCAAGGGTAAAGCCCAATTGAAGTAACTTCTCTTCGTTAATAGGTATACTTTCTTGGGTATACATAAAATCTACTTTTGATTGACCTTTATATTCTACACTCAATATCCCTAGATTTGGTGAATAAACTGTCAACAACTTAGAATCTTGATTCATTTTAATTGTGTAAATCCCCTTTTTATTAGTCTTCACTCTAGTTTTTATCTTATCGATGAAGATCATTACTCTTTTGAGTGGGTTGCCATTAACATCTGTCACTATTCCCGAAACTCTAATTTTACTTCTGCTTTCCTGTGCTATAACAGTATTAGAAAATGCAATCAATAAACTAATACCAAAAAAGAATCGATAAATCATAATCTAGTCCTTAAATTCACCTAAAGATACTGAAATCATGTTATACAAAGTATATCTAGGCCACAAGATTTTTACAATAAGCTAATAAATACAATGGTTTGATACCCTAACAAAAGAAAAGGACACCTTTTAGATGCCCAAATCTCTTAAATAACTATATTTTTGTTTTTAAATGAAGGCTATGAAATCAAAAGTATTATTATTTATTGGAATCATTTTATTAGTCGCAGGCATTATACTAAAAAAAATAACCCAAATGGATATACTTGGATTGGCTTCAATTATAACCGGTGTTATATTTAAGTCAATCTACATCCTTGTAAAAGTAAAAAGTGGTGAATATAAGCCAGGTAAAGAACTTATTTTTTTAGTTGTAGGATTATTATTCTTATTTACAGGCTTGTACCTTCAACGAATTGATCAAGCTCTGATTAAACCAATCTATCTGATAGTTTTTGGAATATCTCTTAAAATAACCTTTATCATTAGATTTATTCAAATTGTTCAATCTGGTAAAAAAATGGGGTAATGTTCCTAAACAAACAAAAAAGCATCCCAATCTTCTATACAGAAAAAAGGAAAGCTTTCCCTTGGTTTAACTACTTAAACTTTGACAAACATTGATGTTTGCCAACAACACAACATCTTTAAATTGCTAAAAAAAGCCTAATTCGGTCAAGGCTTTAAACAATCTTGCGGTCTGGACGGGACTCGAATCACATTTAGGAACTACTCTTTCACGGTTTAAGTAAATTGAAATGACTACTAGACAGCGCTCTAATCGTATCTGCCAAATCCTTCATTTCCAAGTAAGTGTCTTTTAAATACTCGTCCGGCTTTATATGATTAAAATTCTTGTGCCTCCAAAAGGCAACACCAGCAGCTGCATAAACAGTTAATGGTTGAAGAATCTGTATTTCTATTTTTGTAAGTTGTATATTATTTGTATAGCCTTTTAAAATGGAAGATGCATGTGAGAAATTGATAGTTCTATTTTCAATACATAAACCAATAAATAGCATCGCAATATCAAATATCCTAAAATAATAAGTGGCTTCCTCAAAATCCATAATCGTAGCCCTGGTTTCATCATGATTTACGATTATGTTACTATCAAAAATATCGGTATGAATAAATGCTTTTGGTAAATCGGGTGTTATGTATTTGTCAACATATAACAGTATATCTTTCATCCAAATATCAAATGATGAATTCAATGCATATTCCTCAACCTCATTAAATCTTTCTTTACCACACCACATAACTTCTCGGAGATAATCCGGAGGTGAAATTTTATGCAGCTTAGCTACATCTGTACCTATTTGTTCTAACAGATGTGCCGGCAAACTGGACATAATCTTACCTGCGATAAATTTTTTAACCATAACAGGCTTATTATTAAACATTGACAAGCTTTTATTTTTGGCAGTATATACAAGTTCTGATGTAGAAAAGTTGTGCTTTTTGAGATAGTCAAGCATTCTAGTTAAATTTTGTGCCTCTTCAAAGGTTTTTTGCTCGGAAATGGTAAGTACTATTATTCCAAATTCTGATTCAATTTTATAATTTGTATTTTCAGAACCTCCACCTAAAATTTCGTATGATCTAATTTCAGAAATTGAATAGGGTTCTAATATTTCAAGTAATTCAACCTTATTTAAAATTGAATATTGCGCCATATTATGTCCTAATGTTTTTTGTTAAATTCCAATTATTCCCCTAATTGTTAATAAAGAAGTCCAGATTTAAAACTTCTAACTTCCCTTTTTTAAGATGATATTTAATCTTTTGCATAATTAGTTATCATCAGCAAATTATATACTCTTAAAGATAGAAATAATAATACTAACCTATATAAAACAAAAAAGCATCCCAATTTTCTATACAGAAAAAAGGAAAGCTTTCCATCGGCTTAACTACTTAAACCTTTGACAAACATTATTGTTTACCAATCAACACATCTTCTTTAAATTGCTAAAAAAAGCCTTAAGTTGGTAAAGGTTTTAAGCAATCTTGCGGTCTGGACGGGACTCTAGAACCAGCAATGAACTATACACCTTTGTTAACCTTTCCTTATTTTGATTAATTAATTACTAAGCCTTATTTGGATTAGTAAATTAATAGCGTACTTTTTCTGACGAAAAATCTTATCACTAACAAAGAACTGAATTATTACCTCAGTCCTTTTAAAACAACTTATTTAATATATTAACAATTGATCAAGTTTAGGTTTAATTAACTTGAATCCGTTTAAGAAAGCTTCTGATAACCTATCAACTTCTTTTTGTGTAAGCGTGGTAGCAAACATACAAGCACAAGTATTAATCATTATAATGTTTTCTTTAAGGAATAAATAATCTATGAGTTTATTCATTAAATCTTTTGTTCCTTTATTTTGATAAGCTTCGCGATAAGTTGTTGGAGCATTAGACTGAAAGTGTAACCGGAACATAGATCCTTCTCCAGTAATAGATACCGGGACATCAGCAATTTTTATAGATTCCTCAATTTGTTGTCTTGCTTTCATAGTTAATGCATTTAATGAAGAAACAGCAGCTTCATCAAATAATTCCATAGCTACTCTTCCAGCTGTTGTAGAAATTGGATTTGCAGAGAATGTTCCAGAATGTGGGTGTCTTAAAATTTTTCCTCTTGGATCAAGAACTTCCATTATTTCCGACCTACCTGCGAGTGCTCCAATAGGGAATCCACCACCAATTATTTTTCCCAATGCAGTTAAATCAGGTTTAACAGTATAATTCTCTTGTGCGCCAGCATAATTAACGCGATAAGTTACGACTTCGTCAAAAACTAAGATTGCATTATTTTTACGAGTCCAATTATAAATAGCTTCAACAAACTCATTTGTAGCTGGAAAAAGACCTATTCGATGTGGAACAGGATCGATAAGGACACAAGCTATTTCATTTGCATGTTGGTCTAATATATTTATTGTTCTTTCAATGTCATTATAAGGAAAGATGATTACATCATCTATAGCTCCTTTAGGAGTACCTTCTACAACAGGATTAGTATTTGGATTGCTTATATCACCCCAATTATTTGGATTAGATGTTTGACTCATCTCAGCATAATCATAAGTACCATGGTAAGCACCTTCAGCTTTTGCTATTTTAGGTTTATTAGTATATACTCTAGAAGTCTTTATCATTGTCATTATAGCTTCAGTACCTGAGTTTACAAAGCGCATTCTTTCAAACGTACCAGAACGTTTTATGATTAGTTCGGCAAAATCAACTTCAGCTTCTGTTCCCATTGTAAATGCTGTTCCATTTTGTAATTGATTGGTAACTGCATCTACAATAGCAGGATGTGAGTGACCATGTATTAAAGAAGCCATATTATTAGCAAAATCAATGCGCTCAACACCTTCTACATCAGTAATATAACTTCCTTTTGCAGTAGACACATAATACGGGTGAGGATCACGAAATATAGTGTTTCGGCTAACACCACCTGTAAGTACATTACATGCTCGATCGTAAATGGTTTTGTTTGTTTTCATTTTAGAGTTTTGAGGAATTACAACTAGATAATATTAAACTTTTGCTTTTATGTATTGATTCAGTTTAGCTCCTGTTTTTACCATTAAATACTCGAAGCTAACATTAGGAGCCATTTCTCTTACAAATAAACCATCTTTTTTAACATCGATGATGGCTAAGTTAGTGTAGATGCACTCCACGACTTGTTTTCCGGTTAAAGGAAATGTGCATTCGTCTACAATTTTAGGGTCACCATATTTAGTAACGTGTTGAGTGATTACAAATATTCTTTTTACTCCAGCAACCAAATCCATCGCTCCACCTACTGCAGGAATAGCGTTTTTTGCCCCTGTTGACCAGTTAGCCAAATCACCATCCTTAGAAACTTGCATTGCACCTAGAACACAAATGTCTATATGCCCACCTCGAATCATGGTAAAGCTATCTGCATGATGAAAATATGCTGCTCCTGGAATTGCAGTAATATATTTTTTACCAGCATTTACAAGTTCGCGGTCACCTTTTCCTTCTTCAGGAACTGGACCCATTCCTAGTAATCCATTCTCGGTTTGGTAGATAAGCTCTCTTCCTTCAGGAACAAAATCGGCCACCAACTCTGGAATACCGATTCCAAGATTAACATATGAACCATCTGGGATGTCTAAGGCTACTTTCTGAGCCATTTCAGCACGGCTCCAACCAATTTTTATATCATTATTTACCATGGATAACTTAGTTCTTCTTCTACCAACTTCGATTCATCGGCAGGGTTTCTAATTTCAATTACCTTTTGAACGAATATTCCTGGTGTTACAACAGTTTCTGGATCAATCTGTCCTGCTCCAACTATCTTTTTTGCCTGCACGATGGCTATTTTTGAAGCTGTACACATAATCGGTCCAAAGTTTCTGGCAGTTGCATGATAAAGTAAATTACCGTATCGGTCTGCTTTTTCCGCTTTAACCAAAGCAAAGTCAGCTTTGATACCATATTCAAGAACATATTCTTGCCCGTTAAAAATTTGAGACTCTTTCCCCTCAGCAAGAGGAGTATTGACAGAAGCGGATGTATAAAAAGCGGGAATACCAGCTCCTCCAGCTCTTATTCTTTCAGCTAAGGTTCCTTGTGGCACTAACTCAAGTTCAATTTTTCCTGCATTGTATAATTCAGGAAAAACTTTTGAATTTGCCGTTCTTGGAAACGAACAAATAGTTTTTGCAACCTGTCTGTTTTCAATAAGTGCAGCCAGTCCAACGTGACCGCTACCTGTATTGTTGCTAACTATAGTTAGGCTTTTTGCACCGTGGTCTATCAATGAGTGAATTAGTTCGATAGGACTTCCGGCTTCACCAAACCCACCAATCATAATTGTAGCACCATCAAATATATCAGCTACGGCTTCGGATAAGGAATTTATTTGTTTATTAATCATTTTTTTTGAACCTGATTCAGTTTCATCAGGACGGTTTTACTTATTACATAGTTGTTTTATGAGTTTGTTTACTTAGGCTAATCGTTGATTTCATGGACTCGGTAAATAATCCTGCTTCATCATAAATTACCCTATCCTCGTATCCACTAAACCAAATAGCTTCTGGGTTCCTTCTCACAATAGCTACTTGTCCTTTGTTCGAGGCATCCGCAGCACCACGTAACAATTTAAAGATTACCACACCATTTTCAGTCCCTGGGACACCTTGCATTGGCCCATTGGTTACGGCAACCACTTCTGTTTTACCTAGATAATGCGTAATTGATAATCTGGCACTTGCTTCAACTCCTGATAATCCTTTTTGAGAATCATTTAATAAATTCCAAGCATCTTCTATTGTAAGATTAAATGCCTTGTGACCAATAATATCACGCCCGCAGAAAAAATAATGATTATTGACACGGTTACGCTTCAGTTCACGTTGCATGATTCTCATGGCATCAGGATCATTGTTAATGCCTTTAATGAATGGAGCCTGATTTTCAATAATAATATATTTTCGGTCTGCCAATTCTTTAACAGCTCGCTTAGTACTTTCTATCCATACTAACCCACCTTCAGGATCTTCTATGTAATTCTCTTTTATATCCTTTTGCAAAAACTCATCAGGATGATTAAAATGTATCATCATCCTTAATTGTACTTCAGGATATGTAGCATGCCAGTCATCCAGCATGTTAAAAAAAGTTTGGTCAAATCTATCTGGATAAAAAGCCAATTCTTTAGTTCCTACACGTATACTATCAATACCAGCATCTGCAAGAGCTGAAAACCATTCTGCCAGTTTTTTATTGGAAAGAACCATTGGATCACCTCCCGACATTAAAATTTCTCTTAATTTTTCACGATTCGTTTCAGGGTGTTTTCCACCATTTTCGACTACCATTCTATTGTGTTCCAAAATATAATTAACCAGTTCAGGTATTTTTGCCAAACCCTTTGAAGCAACTGTACCATCTTCTCTAAGAATTTCCTTTTTTGCAATTAACTCTTCCCTGTAACAAAATCGACAATGCGCCGAACACGTATTGACTACATATATCAGTCCCAATTCATATTTATGAATCAGACCTTCCAAAGGACTATAATCCATCTGTTTACCAGGATCTGGAGCACCTTCAAGATCATATGTTTCTTTAGGACTGGCTTTAACCAAGGTTTGTATCGCTTTACTTTTTTTAGCAATTTGATAATAATGATTGGTAATCTTTACAGGCATACGCGCTTCGACATCTTGTGCTGTATCTTTTAGATCGATTAATACCTGCAACTCTTCTTTTGAGTAGAATCCTTGCATTTCTTCTGGAACTTTGTTATCTATAAACCTCCTGAGACCCATTACAATCTCACGATTGTATTTTGCATTTTCAACTTTGTCTAAAAAAGTCTGTGCCTTTTTTGTTGGTTGATATTTTTCTAGAACTGGCATAGTAATAGTTTTATTTGTTTTTGAATATTAATTATTTGTAAATTCTCATTTTCTATAATACCACCAGCATGATTATTGAGTTTATATTTAACTTGTCATTAATTATTGTTTGGTGTAATTATCCATAGCATTTCTGCGTCTATTCCACTTATATTTTTAAACAGATGAGATTGTTTAGAATTAAAATAAAATCCATCCCCATCATTCAATTCATACTGATGTTTATCAACTATTGCTTTAAATTTTCCTTTTAGTACATAGCAAAACTCCTGACCTGGAAAGTTGCTCGTCATGATTCCTTTTGAATTAGAATCTTTATTAAACGCAATGATATAAGGTTCAATTTGTTTTGATGGATCATGGTAGGAGAGTAGATGCAAACTAGTTCCAGTTTTATTTTTCTTTACAAACCTTCTCTCCTCTGGTTTTAGCAAAGGATGACGATTGAGGTCTTCATATTCTCCAATTAGTTCACCAACGGTCGTATGTAATGCCTCGGCTATTTTTTTTAAAGTGACAATGGAAGGGAAAGCTTTTCCATTTTCAATTTGCGAGATTAAACTGGGTGTTACACCAATTTTTGCAGATAGCTCTTTGACTTGAAAACCAAAATCTTCTCTTTTTTTCTTTATCCTTGTTCCCATTAAATGCATACAACGATATTTTTTTATAAGTATTTAATAATTAATTTTAATTAAATAATATTTAACAAAATAAATTATATTTAATTTAATATCCAAGTTTTTTATATAATCTTATGAAATTTTCAGAAAGGTTGAATTATTATTTAAAAGAGTGTAGATCGATAGTATTAGAAGCTAATATTTAAATTTTGAATAATAATAACAAACAATTTGTTGAAATGTAGAAGCTTCTCATTAGTCTATTTAAGACTACATGCTACATTTCTGTAGCCAACACAACTTTGCTTATTTCCTCGTTTAAGGAAATCTTGCGGTCTGGACGGGACTAAACTTAATACAATCAAAAATTTGACTTTAATCTTTTAAGGAATTATAGACAGTACTTTGAGGTTTGTTCGTTTTTGTAATAACCACATCTTTTAAATCTATAGGGGTAATTTCACCTGTCTCTGGAATTGTAAACTCGTTCTGATCACACTCCACTCTTACAATTTTACCATAACTATCTTGTGTAGTTTGTATTTTTCTATGTCCTTATAAAGCATTTATATATGAGATTAATTCAAAGTTGAAAGATTTAGAGTATCTACTTTTTAAAGATTAAATTAAAAATGATAGTATTTCATTTTATTAGTAAATCCATAAAGATCAGGATTCTAAAACCAACTTAACTTTTGTAGGAGTAAAAGGAATATGTTTTAATCGTTTTCCAGTAAGTGTAGCAAATGCATTGGCTATTGCTCCTCCAATTATTGGTACTCCCGACTCACCAATTCCAGTTGGCCTTACTTTAGAAGGAATAATATGCACTTCCAAACTATCAGGTACTTCATCCATTCTTAAAATATTGTAATCATCAAAGTTAGATTGTTCTACTTGCCCATTTCTAAAAGTTATGCTTTCCTTTAAAATACTACTCATTCCCATCAATATAGCTCCTTCCATTTGAGCTATCGCATTATCTGGCTGTACTACAACACCAGCATCCAAAGTTGCCCAAATTTTATGTACAATTATTCTACCAGAATCCTTATCTACAGACAACTCACAAACACATGCTGCCAATGACCTACTTCTTTCGGCAAAAGCTATTCCTTTTGCTCTTCCATTAGCACTAGGAGATTGCCAATTTGCTCTTTCTGCAACGGTTCTTAAAACATTTTGCGCTCTTGGAGAGTCCTTCATTAATTTTAACCTAAATTCTAGTGGATCAATACTCAAGTCTGACGCAATTTCGTCAACAAAGGATTCTATTGCGAATTTATTAGCGCCATGTCCTACACCTCTCCAGTGTTTAGTCCTAACACCATGGTTGATATTACGAACTTCAACATGAAGATTGGGAATTGAATAAAATTGAGGTTTGGCGCCGCTCCCCAATAAATTATTTCCGGTTCCAACAATAATATGTTTCCAACCTATTATATTATTAGAATTATCAACACTTGCTTCCATTCGTTGTAGGGATTGTGGTCTAAACATCCCATATTGTAAATCATCTTCACGAGTCCAAACTAACTTAACGGGTTGTTTTTGTACATTGGACAGCTTTGTTGCTTCCACAACGTAATCAGAAGAAGACCTCCTTCCAAAACCACCGCCCAAATAAGTCCTATGAAATTCAACTTTTGAAGGATCGATGCCTAATTCTTGAGCTATAGCATTTCTATTATTTCCAGGGGCTTGTGTACCAACCCACGCTTCAGCACTTTGACCATCTGCAGCAACAGAAACTAATGCATTTAATGGCTCTTGTTGTGCGTGATATACAAAGTCATTTTTATAATCGCTTGAGTAAGTCCTTAATCCTGATTTTAACCCATTAGAAATGTTGCCTTTTTGAGAAAGAACATTGCCACTTGAAAGCCTTTGTTCCGCAATTTCAGGATACGTATTGTAAGCATCAAAGCTGTTAAAGTTTTCAGCCTTATTTCCTGTGCTCCATTCAATTCGTAATTTTGGTTTTATTTTAAGAGCCAATTCTAAAGTATCCGTTATCAATCCAATGCCATGATCTAATTCTACGATGTTAACTACTCCGGGAGAATTGATTATTTCAGATTTATTCAACAAAATTGGTTTAGCTCCATATACTGGTGATCTTGAGATTACGCCATATACCATATTGGTCACTTTTATATCCATGGCATATTGAGCACTTCCATTACATTTGGAAGGAATGTCGAATCTAGGTCCAATCTTTCCAATTAATCTAAAATCCTCTGGCTTTTTAAGTTTAGATTCGGCTATATCAGGGACATCATCCATTGGCTTAACAATTTTTGCAATCTCACCATATGACATCTGTCTATTAGAAGCCTTGTGAATTACTTTATTTGGCTCTGTTGTCAGCTCATCTATGGAGACTCCCAAACTTTTAGCAGCATTGGTTAATAATACAAATCGAGCCTGTGCGCCTGCTTGTCTCAATGTATTATAATAACTACTTACAGTTCTACTACCAACAGTTATCATACTTCGACCGCGACCTCCCCAACCGGCACCATAAATACTTGGATTTGCAGAAGATTGTTCTATATTTACTTTAGACCAATCTGCATCAAGTTCTTCGGCAATAATAACAGCTAAAGCTGTCATACTGCCTTGCCCCATTTCTGATGAAGGATTATAGATTGTTATAAAGTCGTCTTCATGAATTTGAACCCAAACAGTTACTTTTTGACCTTCAAAATCTGTACTAGAATTTATCTGATTTCCTTCCTCATCAAGAAAAAGATTAGGCGCAAGTTTCCAAGCAGAAACTAAAAAAACAACACCGCCACCAATGATTCCAACAAACTTCCTTCTTGAAATCCCTTTTGATTTTATTTGTCCTTCCATTTTACGATATTTTAGATGCGATTTCGACTGCATTAATAATTCTCATATAGGCTGCACATCTGCAAAGATTCCCGCTCAAATAAGATTTAATCTCTTCACGAGTAGGATTGGTATTATTCTTTAATAATGATACCGCTTGCATTATTTGTCCGGATTGACAATATCCGCATTGAGGGGCTTGAGCTTCAACCCACGCTTTCTGAACTGGATGATTGTTGTTTTCTGATAGACCTTCAATAGTGGTAATCTTGCCACTCGTGCAAGCTGCTACTGGTGTAATACACGCTCTAATTGGAGTTCCATTTAAATGAATGGTGCAGCTCCCACAAATCGCCTTGCCACATCCATACTTGGTCCCAGTAAGCCCTAAATGTTCTCTTAAAACCCATAACACTGGAGTGGTTGGATCTACATTTACAACTTGACTTTGTCCATTTACATTAATTGATAATTCTGTCATATCTTAATCCATTTTATTAAACACATAAAATATTCATTGTACTCTTAAGTATGCTTCAACGAATGGAATGCAAATTCTAAAATTAATAATTTAAGCTTTCAATTTAGATCCACATACAAATTATGAAGTAACATTCCTTAAAGATAACAAGAAAATTTCAAACATCACTAAAACAAAAAAAGCCCTTCCAATTAGGAAAAGCTTCTCATTAGTCTATTTCTAAACTACTTGTCACATTTAAGTGACCAACACAACGTCTTTACTCTCTCTGGTTTGAAAGAGATTCCCACCTTCGTGGGAATTTGTTGCGGTCTGGACGGGACTCGAACCCGCGACCCCCTGCGTGACAGGCAGGTATTCTAACCAACTGAACTACCAAACCGTTGCATTATTGCGGTTGCAAATATACATTCCATTTTTTATATCACAACTATTTTTTTTCATTTTTTGATAAAGAAAAACAGCCTTAAACAAATTTTTGTCGCTCTAACATATAAGTGGTCAAGATTTTATTAAAACTCTCATTTATATTAGCCTCTACATATTTAATTTTATATTGACCGCATTTCAATTTAATATTATTAAAATAAGTATTAACTGCTTTCTCATAGTTCTCTTTAATATTATCGGCATAGAGGTTTATAAACGCTCCTGTTTCAATATCTACAAACCGTTTTGGTTTATTATCAAAATTAAAATTTAACTCTTTTTCTTTATCATAAACATGAAATAAAATAACATCGTGCTTGTTGTATTTTAAATATCTTAACGCATCAAAAAGTTTAGTGTCTTCAATTCCTGCCTGAAACATATCTGTAAACACAAAAATCATAGAGCGTCTATGCATCTTTTCGGCAATTTGATGCAAATACTCATAGGTGTTGGTTGTGACATTCTGTGGTTTTGATATTGTTGTCTTACTCAATTGATCTAACAGCATTCTATGATGGCGTTCACTTCCTTTTTCGGGTGCATAATAATCGTATGTATTACTGTAAACACTTAAACCAACTGCATCACGCTGTTTTTTAAAAATATGCATTAAAGATGCTGCTGCCAAAGCAGAAAAACCTATTTTGTTTAACGAATTTATAGATAATATATTGACATGAGGATAATGCATAGAGCTGCTATTATCGATTATTAAATGGCATCTTAAATTGGTCTCTTCATCATAGCGTTTTGTAAAGAGCTTATCGGTTTTGGCAAATAATTTCCAATCTATATGTCTTGTACTTTCGCCTTGATTATAAATTTTGTGTTCAGCAAACTCTGCCGAAAACCCATGAAACGGACTTTTATGCATTCCTGCAATAAAGCCTTCTACTACTTGTTTTGCAAGTAGTTCCAGATTTTTAAATCCTCCTGTTTTATTGAGTTCTTGTTGTAAATTCATAAAGTGTCTAAACTAAAAAAGGTTTGACATCCTGCCAAACCTTTTCACATTTCTTTCACGTTATATATTATAAAAGTGAATCAATAGCTTCTGCATATACATTTTTAGGTGCTACTCCAACTTGACGACCTACTACTTCTCCATTTTGAAACACCAAAACTGTTGGTATATTTCTCACACCATACTTAGCAGCAAATTCTTGATTTGCATCTACATCAACTTTACCAACAATAGCTTTGCCTGCATATTCTTCGCTAATTTGTTCTATTACTGGCCCTACCATACGACATGGACCGCACCAAGCAGCCCAAAAATCTACCATTACTGGTTTATCACTTTTTAATACTGTTTCTTCAAACGTTGCATCTGTTATTTCTAATGCCATAATATTTAATTTAATTGTATTTTATTTCTTATTAATATACAAAATTAGTCAAAAAAAACACTAAAGCTTACAACTAGACAATTTGTTTTGTTTATAACGAGATTGACTGTTGTTATCATTGTTGTGAAACGGCATTTTTTTCTGAAATTTTACCCCTTACATATCAAAAACTCAACATGACAAAGTTTCATGAAATAGCAATGGCTTCATATTTGCTATATTTAATCCGAATTTTAATATTAAAAAATAAATACATGTACACATATTATATATTGTTAGGAGGAATAGCATTAATAAGCTGGTTAGTGAGCAACAAATTAAAGAAAAAGTTTAAACATTATTCTAAAATACAATTGCGTAATGGTTTGAGTGGAGCAGAAATTGCAGAAAAGATGTTATTAGACCATGGTATTAGAGATGTAAAAGTAGTCTCTACAGCAGGAAGACTAACAGACCATTATAATCCAAAAAACAAAACAGTTAATTTAAGCGAAGCCGTTTATAACCAGAGAAATGCTGCTGCTGCTGCCGTTGCCGCTCATGAATGTGGACATGCTGTACAACACGCACAAGCATACAGTTGGTTGCAAATGCGATCTACATTAGTTCCTGTGGTAAGTATTACTTCTGGTATGTCACAATGGATTATTATTGGTGGAATAGTTTTAATGGCCACAAATTTACTTGGAGGAATTGGGTTTTTCGTTGCTGCTGCTGGACTTGTATTTATGGGATTAGCAACTGTATTTAGTTTTATTACGCTTCCTGTAGAATATGACGCAAGTAATAGAGCTTTAGCTTGGTTAAAGAACAAGAATATGGTTTCTCAAGAAGAATATAAAGGATCTGAAGATGCTTTAAAATGGGCAGCAAGAACATATTTAGTAGCAGCTATTGGAGCTTTAGCATCGCTTGTGTATTGGGCTTTTCAAATATTAGGAAGGGACTAATTTTTATATTTTAATCTGCCTACCTATTTGCTGCTCTAAAGAAATAAATGTTTCGGTTCTCGAAACACCTTTAATAGATTGTATTTCTTTATTTAATAGATTCATTAAATGCTCATTATCTTTACACAGTACTTTTATTAAGATACTCCAATTTCCTGTAGTATAATGACATTCTAAAACTTCTGGAATTTTTTTAAGCTGTTTAACTGCCTGCGGATTGCTTACAGCTTTTTCTAAAAAAATCCCAATAAATGCCATAGTAGTATAGCCCAATACTTTTGGATTAATAATAAATTTTGAACCAGAAATCAATTCGGAATTTTCGAGTTTACGTAAACGTTGATGAATGGCTGCTCCCGAAATACCAACCTGACGTGCAATTTCAAGTATTGGAGTTCTAGCGTCTTTCATCAATGAGCGAAGTATCATTTTATCGATACCATCTATTAAAATGCTTTGATTTATAACTTTCATCCTTTATTGAAATTATAAATTAAAACACAAATATACAAAAATGGTTTTAAAGTGTAGTTTAATGATTCAATATTGAATCATTAAAGAGAAATACTTGCATTTTATTAAGCATTCATCAATAAAGTACTAGTTATTAAATACATTATAACCTAAATAAGGTACTTTTTTTTCTACAAAAGAAATATCATATTCTCCTAACTCTTTTAAAATAGGTTCATAAACTTCTTTTGTAATTGGAATTTGCACACCAGACGTTTTAATTTTTCCGTTCAAAATAGTAAGTGTAGCCATTGCAACTGGCAATCCAACAGTTTTTGCCATAGCCGTGTAAGTTTGATTTTCTCCAATAGTCACCATTGTAGCATCAATTTGATGTGTTTTACCATTTAGTTCATACCCAAACTTATGATACATTACAATCATATCCTTATCCTCATGCTTTAGTGTCCATGTATCCATTAATATTTTTCTCAAGATCTGAGCTGGAGTTGCTTTTTTAAGTGCTACTTTTTTTGTTGAACTGAAAATATCTAGTTCTTCAAGTTTAGCCCAAACAATGTCGTCCTGATCTATTTTTAAACAATGTCTCAATTTTAGTTCAACTGTATCTGTTGGATTATAAGGTAAAAAAGCATTTACAAAATCTCGATAACTCATATTTTCGCTATCATCTATTGTATAACTGTCGTCAGTCATTCCTAGTTGTACAAACATGTTCCATGCGCGGCTAAATCCAACGCGACGCATAGTGCCACGATATAAAGTTTTTGTTTTATCAAGACCATAAGCCCACTGGTATTTTAAAGAATCTCGATTAGCATAAGCTTCAAAACGACCATAACCTTCAATTTCAAAAAATTCGGTTCGTCTAAATAATCGATTATAAGGGATATACTTGTATTTTCCTTCGTGCAAGAATTTTGCTGCTCCACCTTGTCCAGCAACAACAACATTTCTAGGATTCCAAGTAAACTTGTAATTCCAAAGATTATTATCGCTTTCTGGTGCAACCAAACCTCCTGTAAACGATTCAAACAAAATAATTTTTCCGCCTTTATCACGAATCCTATCAATAACTTGCATCGCACTCATGTGGTCTATTCCAGGATCGACTCCAATTTCGTTCATAAAAATGAGTCCATTTGCTTTTACATCGTTGTCTAAAGCTTTCATTTCAGGGCTTACATACGATGCCGTAACCATACTCTTTTTATAAGTAATACAATCTTTAGCAACTTCAATATGAAAACGAGCAGGAAGCATAGATACTACAATATCTGCTTCTTTTATCGCATTAGATCTTGATTGTTGGTCAAAAACATCAAGTACGATTGCTTGTGCATTTTTATGATTTCCTATTAGTTGTTTTGCGTTTTCTATATTAATGTCACCAATGGTAAGGTGTAATTTTTCAAATTCTGCTTTGTCTAAAAAATATTTTATGAGATAGGATGAAGATTTCCCAGAACCAATAACCAAAATCTTTCGCATATTGAGATTTGTTAAGTAATTTTGTTATCACGAATGTACTAAAATGATACTGTTATAAAAACTGAAAATATAAATTTATATGAACAAATCTATATTGATTACTGCTGCTCTTTTTGGTTTATTAAGTATTGTTTTTGGAGCTTTTGGAGCACATGGTTTAAAGGCATTAATACCTTATGAAGCACTACAAACTTTTGAAACTGGCGTACGCTATCAAATGTACCATGCCTTAATGCTTTTATTCGTTGGCAGTACAACATTAATTAAACAAAAAACAAAAAAGATATTGCTCTATTTAACCATTTTTGGCGTGTTACTTTTTTCAGGTTCTATCTATTGTTTAGCTACAAATAACCTTACAAGTTTCGATTTTAAAACCATAGGTTTTATAACACCAGTTGGAGGGTTATTACTCATAACTTCTTGGGGATTTTTGTTGATAAATTTTATTAAAATGAAAATCAAATAATCGCATTTTTAAATGTTACCTATTAAAATAATGTTTAATTTTGTACTATAATTCAACTTGAATAATTATGTTAGATTATACCCAAACTACGAAATCGATTTCGTTAGAAAAGTATGGTATTAAAAATGCTAAAGTAAATTATCAATTATCTCCACAACAACTTCATGACATAACGATAGCAAAAGGGCAAGGTGCTGAAGCTTCTTCTGGTGCATTAGCTGTAAATACAGGCGAATTTACTGGACGCTCACCAATGGATCGTTTTATTGTAAAAGATAACATTACTAAAGACAAGGTTTGGTGGAGCAAAATTAATATTCCGTTTGAAAGTGATGCGTTTCAAAAGTTGTATATAAAAGTAGTTGATTATTTATCTGATAAGGAACTTTTTGTTCGTGATTGCTATGTTTGTGCCGATCATAATTACAAAACAAATATTCGTGTAATAAACGAGTATCCTTGGAGCAACTTATTTGCATATAATATGTTTTTACGTCCTACTGAAAAAGAGCTAGAAGGCTTTAGTCCAGAATGGACTGTGGTTAATGCTCCAGGTTTTATGGCGAATCCTGAACTAGACGGAACTCGACAACACAACTTTGCTATTTTAGATTTTACAAGAAAAATTGCCTTAATTGGAGGTACTGGTTATACAGGAGAAATTAAAAAGGGTGTATTTTCTGCTTTAAATTTTATGTTACCTGTGTTTAACAATACTTTACCTATGCACTGTAGTGCCAATGTTGGCGAAGATGAAGATACAGCCATATTTTTTGGTTTATCTGGAACTGGTAAAACAACGCTTTCGGCAGATCCAGAGCGCAAATTAATTGGTGATGACGAACATGGTTGGACAAACGAAAACTCAGTATTTAACTTTGAAGGAGGTTGTTATGCCAAAGTAATTGATCTTTCTGAAGAAAAGGAACCAGACATTTATAAAGCCATTAAAAGAGGTGCAATCCTTGAAAATGTCATTATGGACGAAAATGGTGTGGTTGATTTTGAAGATATATCCATAACACAAAACACTAGAGTTAGTTACCCTATTTATCATATCGATAATATACAAGAACCGTCAATAGGCAAAAACCCTAAAAACATCTTTTTTTTAACAGCAGATGCTTTTGGTGTATTACCTCCAATTTCTAAATTAACAGCTAATCAGGCTGCTTATCATTTTATTTCTGGATATACAGCTAAAGTTGCAGGTACTGAAGCTGGTGTTATAGAGCCTCAACCTTCATTCTCTGCATGTTTTGGAGCTCCTTTTATGCCTCTGCATCCAACAAAATACGCAGAAATGTTAAGTAAAAAAATGAAGGAATCTGGAGTAAGTGTATGGTTAATAAACACAGGCTGGACTGGAGGATCTTATGGTGTTGGCACTAGAATGAAGCTTAAGTACACTCGTGCAATGATAAATGCAGTATTAAGAGGAGATTTAGGATTATATTCTTATGAAAATTACCATATGCATTCTGTGTTTGGAGTAGCACAACCTAGATCTTGTCCTGGTGTACCAACATCTGTTTTAAGCCCAAGAACTACTTGGAATGATGACGAAGCATATTATAAAACAGCCTTTAAATTATCTAATGCGTTTCGAGAAAATTTTAAAAAATTTGAATCTTACGCTAGTGAGGAAATTAAACGAGGTGGACCTCAACGATATGGTTTCTAAATAAAAAAGTGCGATTTAATAATTAAATCGCACTTTTTTATACACTTACTACTAATCTATTTTTTTCTTGTATTTGCTTTTTCAATGTACTTTTCTAAAGCCATTGTCATAGATGGTGTTTCAGGAGTTGGTGCAGCAATATCTACTCTTAAACTTCTGCTTTCAACAGCTTTTATTGTAGTATCACCAAAAACAGCTATACGAGTTTCGTTTTGCTTAAAATCTGGAAAATTATGAAATAATGAATCGATACCTGAAGGACTAAAAAACACCAAAATATCGTAGTAAACATTTGCCAAATCGGACAAATCGCTAATTACGGTTTTATAAAATGTTGCTCGCTTCCAATTAACACCAAGGCCATCTAAAATATTAGGGACTTCTGGTTTAAGTTTATCTGTACTTGGCAGTAAAAAAGCTTCGTCTTTATATTTTTTTATTAATGGTGTAATTTCGCTAAACGTACGTTTACCAACATAAATTTTACGTTTTCGGTACACCACATATTTTTGCAAGTAAAATGCTACAGCTTCAGATTGGCAGAAATACTTCATAGTATCTGGAACTTTAAAACGCATTTCTTCTGCGACTCTAAAAAAGTGATCTACAGCATTTCTACTCGTAAGTATTATTGCTGTATAATTATTTAAATCTACTTTTTGTAGTCTAATTTCTTTAGAAGCCATACCCTCAACATGTATAAAAGGTCTAAAATCAATTTTTACTTTTTGTTTTTGTTGAAGATCAAAATAAGGAGAATTTTCTACTTTAGGTTCAGGTTGAGAAACCAAAATTGTTTTCACTTTCATATGCTATCTTTCTGTTTTTTAAATCAGTCATATGTAACATCCAAAACAGTAATTCCCATAAAGAGAATAATCATTCTGTGAAGATGTTTCATAACTCGGTTTGTTATTTCCTCTGGTTA
Source organism: Bacteroidota bacterium (assembly GCA_003650305.1). GTDB lineage: Bacteria > Bacteroidota > Bacteroidia > Flavobacteriales > Flavobacteriaceae > PRS1. The sequence goes on from QMOV01000008.1 coordinate 31,990, forward strand.
ACATTAGTTCAAAATCTTATATAAAATTATATAAGGTGCGATTTCGAGAGCGCAAAGATACAAAATAAAATAAAATAAGTTATTAAAAACTAACTTTTGATGCGTTTTAAAAGAAGATACAAACCCAACTAAATTTATAATTAGGAATAAACCTATTATAAGATAAATTATAGTTTTAGTAGGTTGTACTGCGAAAATTAAAAGAATATTAATAGGTAAAAGAACTAATCCAATATAATTTTTATAATTTGTTTTTTGAAAAATATACGAGTCGATTAAAGAATCTATTTCAAAAAGACTACCAATTAAGCGTTCTAATAATACTTTAATTAAAATTATTGCGCCAATCCCTATAAGAAGTTTAAAAAAAAAGATTAATTCGAAAGCAAGAGAATCAAAAAACGTATTATATAAAATAAAAAAGAAAAGAGCTAAAGATATAATTAAGTTTAAAAATAATAATCCATCAAACTGGTCAATAAATTTTTGATCTCTAGAGTAGATTTTCAAATATTTAGAGTTTCCTATAACCCATAAAAAATCATTAAATCTATTAGAAAAAGCAGCCTTTGCAAAAGCCAAAATACTAATACATAAAACAATTAAAATTGTAATCCACTCGTTAGATATTATTTCGCGTAACATGTTCGCTAAATTATGAAGAATATTTCTATAAAATTAATCCTGTAAATAACTTATATCAACTTAAGTTAGTAATGACGTGAAACTATATTGAATTATTTTTTGCAAGATTGAAGAAAAAATATTTTAGCATAGCTTTTGCTACAGTAAAATATTTTGTGAAGATATTGTGAAAAATAAACGATATAACACAACATTATAAAGTTAATTTGGTGTTATTTTTGCTAAAATTATTTTTTTAATGCAAGACGCCATTGTCATTATACCAACCTTCAACGAAATTGAAAACATTGAAGATATTATTAGAGCTGTATTTAATTTAGAAAAAGCTTTTGATATTCTTGTGGTTGACGATAATTCTCCAGACTTAACTTCGCTTAAAGTAAAAGAACTTCAAGAGGAATTTAAAGACAGGTTATTTCTTGAAACGCGACATGAAAAATCCGGACTTGGCACAGCCTATATTCATGGATTTTATTGGTGTTTAGATCGCAATTATGATTATATTTTTGAGATGGATGCCGATTTTTCACATAACCCTAAAGATCTTATAGATTTATATAATGTTTGCCACATTGATGGTGCAGACGTATCAATAGGTTCCAGATATATAAAAGGTGTTAATGTGGTTAATTGGCCAATGGGAAGAGTAATATTATCCTATCTGGCTTCAGTTTATGTTCGTGTTATCACAGGAATGAAAATTAAAGATACAACTGCTGGATTTGTTTGTTATAAACGAGAAGTTTTAGAAAACTTAAATCTTAAAAAAATTAAGTTTATAGGTTATGCTTTCCAGATTGAAATGAAATTTAAAGCGCATTTAAAACACTATAAAATTATTGAAGTGCCAGTAGTTTTTACTGATAGAACAAAAGGAGAATCAAAATTAAGTTCTAACATAATTTCTGAAGCCATATTTGGAGTAATAACAATGAAGTTTAAAAGTTTATTTGGAAGAGCTTAAAATGAAAAACAAAACTGTACTTATTAAAAACGCTAAAATAGTTAATGAAGGCACTATTTTTAATGGCGATATTCTTATTGAAAATGAGTATATAAAAGAAATAGCACATTCTATAAGTGCTAAATCTGCAGATGTGCATGTGTTTGATGCCGAAAACAACTATGTGCTTCCAGGAGTTATAGATGATCAGGTTCATTTTAGAGAACCAGGACTTACGCATAAAGCTAATATAGAAACCGAATCTAAAGCTGCAATTGCTGGAGGTATTACCTCGTTTATTGAGATGCCTAATACCATTCCTCAAGCTACTAGTATAGAAAAGTTAGAAGAAAAATTTGAAATTGCCTCAAAAACATCACATGCTAACTATTCTTTTATGTTTGGTGGCACTAACGATAATCTTGAAGAAATTTTAAAGGTAGATGCCGCAAAAGTTGCTGGATTAAAATTGTTTTTAGGCTCATCTACTGGAGATATGTTGGTTGACAATCCTGAAGTTTTAGAAAATATATTTTCAAGTACAGATTTATTGATTGCTGTGCATTGTGAAGATGAAGCAACTATAAAACGAAATCTGGAACAACACCTTAAGCAATTTGGCGAGGATATTCCTGTAGAATATCATCCAATTATTAGAAGTGAGGAAGCTTGTTATTTATCATCTTCTAAAGCCATAGAACTCGCAAAAAAAACAGGAGCAAGATTACATGTGTTTCATCTTTCAACAGGAAAAGAAACAGCGTTGTTTACTAACAAAATTCCTTTAAAGGATAAAAAAATAACTGCCGAAGTTTGCATTCATCATCTATGGTTTTCAGACGAAGATTATAACAAAAAAGGAGCATTAATTAAATGGAATCCAGCAGTAAAAACTAAAAAAGACAGAGAGCAGCTCTGGAATGCCTTACTAGATAATCGAATAGATGTTATTGCAACAGATCATGCGCCTCATACTTTAGAAGAAAAAGAAAACATTTATACCAAAGCACCTTCTGGAGGTCCTTTAGTACAACATGGTTTGGTTGCTATGTTAGAAGCTTACCATAACGGCAAGATTTCTTTAGAGAAAATTGTTGAGAAAATGTGCCATAATCCTTCTATATTATTTCAAATAGAAAAACGCGGTTTCATTAAAAAAGGTTATTTCGCAGATTTAGTAATTGTAAACACTAATAACCCGTGGACCGTAAAAAAGGAAAATATACTTTATAAATGTGGTTGGTCTCCTTTTGAAGACAACACCTTTAAATCTAGAATAACTCATACCTTTGTAAATGGAAGTTTAGCATATAAGAATTTTAAATTTTATAACGTTAAAACTGCAAAGCGATTAACTTTTAACCGATGATTAAAACACTTAAATATATTTTATTGGTAGTATTATCTATTTCATGTAAGAATAATAATATTGAAAAACCTAAAAAACCAGATAATCTTATTTCAAAAGATAAAATGGTTGAAGTTATATACGATATCTCTCTTATTAATTCAGCAAAAGGAGTAAATAAAAAACTAATAGAAAATGAAGGAATTTCTCCAGAAGATTATATTTATAAAAGGCATGATATAGATAGTTTGCAATTTGCTTTAAGTAATGAATATTATGCTTATAATTTAAAAATTTATGAGGATATTTATAATACTGTTAAGGAGAAACTCGAAAAAGACAAGAAACATTTTCAGGCAATTACTGAAGCTGAACAAAAAATAAAAGACTCGATAAACAAAAAAACTCGGGGAGAATTTGATTCCTTAAGAAAGATAGATAAATTAATTCCCAAAAAAAACAGAAAGAGAGATTCTATTTTTCCAAGTCCAATAAAAAAAATCGACACGTCTCTGATAAAGATTCGTCAATAGGTTTAAATTTAAAATCTAAATCAGCAATAATTTTTTTGTTACTGTAGTAATATTTTTCAGAAATAGTTCCTGCCATTTGTTTAGTAAGTTTACGTCGTTTTCCTCTAATAAAATGATTTAACCAATCTAAACGCCAAACAATTTGCAAAAGCTTTTTTGAAGCCTCTTTTTTTGGAGGTTTAACTTTGAATTCTTGTGCTACTTTTGTTGCAAACTCTTTAAAAGATAAATTATCGGAAACTAAAATATAACGTTCATTCTTAATAGCGCTATCCATAAGCTGCATCATAGCAATTACAACATCATCTATATCTACATATCCTGTAACACCAGTAGTGTAATGAGACAAGCCTTTGTATATTTTTTTAAACAAACTCCCACTACTCGTTCTCCAAAAACCTGGTCCAAAAATAAATCCAGGATTTACAACAACCGTTTCTAATCCTTCTTGAGTGCCACGCCATACTTCTATTTCGGCACCATATTTTGTAATTGCATAAACATTATGGTCGTCTTCTGGAATCCAATTAGTATTTTCTGTAATTACAATATCACTCGATTCTCCATGTCCAATAGCTGCAACAGAGCTTACATAACATAATTTCTTAATGTTGTTGGCAAGACACAAATTAACGATATTGGCTGTGCCTTCAATATTTACACGTCGTAATGTAATATAATCATTAGGGTCAAAAGAAACCAAAGCAGCACAATGATAAACTTTACTTATATCTTTAAAAGCTATAGTTAAAGCAGGAATATCATTAAGATGCGCTTCAACCCATTCAATTTGCGAAAAAAGGTCATCAACTTGTTTTGTATAATAAGAAAAGACATGTTTAGCAGCATCAATCTTTTTTTTCGATCTAAAAGTCGCTCTTACTTTATAGCCTTTTTTAACGAGTTTAAATAACAAATGACTACCAACTAATCCTGTTCCTCCAGTAACTAAAATCATAAAGACTAAATTAATGTTTTTATTCTGAACTCGTTTCAGAATCTTTTAAACTTAAAGGTTCGAATTTTTATAATTGTCTTTTGTCTTTTGTCTTATAAACATATCTTTGTTCAAACAATAATTAAAAATGTCTAAAAATTTTATTAATGAGTTAGGTTGGCGAGGAATGATTCATGATGTTACACCAGAAACTGAAGCTCATTTAAAGGAAAGCATGCGAAGTGCTTATATTGGTTTCGATCCTACGGCAGATTCTTTACATATAGGAAATTTAGTCCCCATTATGCTTTTAGCGCATTACCAACGTTGTGGCCATAAACCTATTGCATTAGTAGGTGGCGCAACTGGTATGATTGGAGATCCTTCCGGAAAGTCCAGTGAGAGGAATTTTTTAGACGAAACTGCGCTTCGTCATAATCAAAACGCCATAAAAAACCAACTCGCTCATTTTTTAGACTTTGACAGTATCCCGATAGCTATCGGGACTGATAATGCAGCCATTTTAGTAAATAATTACGACTGGATGAAAGACATTTCGTTTCTTGATTTTATTCGTGATGTAGGCAAACATATTACAGTAAATTATATGATGTCTAAAGATTCTGTAAAAAATAGAATTACATCTGAAGCTTCAGAAGGCATGAGTTTTACAGAGTTTACCTATCAACTCGTACAAGGCTATGATTTTTTACATTTATATCGTGAACATAATTGTACGATTCAAATGGGTGGAAGCGATCAATGGGGAAACATTACAACTGGAACAGAATTGATTCGTCGTATTGGTAACGGAAAGGGATTTGCAATTACATGCCCTTTAATTACTAAAAGTGATGGCTCTAAATTTGGCAAATCTGAAGGTGGTAATGTATGGTTGGATGCTAATAGAACATCTCCTTATAAATTTTATCAGTATTGGTTAAATTCCAGCGATGAAGATGCTAAAAAATATATTAAAATTTTTACTTTTTTAACCCAAGACGAAATTATTGCCTTAATAAAAGAACATCAAGAAACACCTCATCTTCGATTGTTACAAAAGCGTTTAGCTAAAGAAATAACAACAATGGTGCATTCTAAAAATCTTTTTGAAAACGCAGAAAAAGCCTCTAATATATTATTTAGCAAAACATTTAAAGACGATATTAAAACATTAGACGAAACTACTTTTTTAGATGTGTTTGAAGGTGTACCTCAAGCCAAAATATCTAAGGCTGACTTTAATAATGGTCTGGATATGATTGCAGCGTTATCGGCTAAAACAAACTTTTTAGCATCTAATGGAGAAGCCAGACGTGCTCTAAAAGAAAATTCTGTTTCTGTAAATAAAGAAAAAGTAAACGAAACTTATATAATTTCTGCAGAAGATTTAATTAATAACACATACGTTATTTTAAATAAAGGCAAACGGAATACTTATATAATTAAAGTAATTGGTATAATATAAAATTGATGAAGTCTGCCTATTATAAGTATAATAAGCAGACTTCTAAAAAACTAACCAACCTAATTTTTCTTTTTCATTAGCAATATTCCATGCTTTTTTAGGCTTACCTTTTTTTGGTCGGCTTTTTAATTAAAACCTTTCAGTCTTTTTTTTAGAAGTGTTATTAAATTACCATCAAGTTACAACCACGAATATCGGAATTGTCAAAACGTCCAATAACCTCAAAAGAATCATCATTATAAACACGTCCCAAATCTTGTGTAGCGATAAAGGCACAAGAATTTAAATTGGCTAAATCTATTATGTTAATGCCACCAGTTTTTCCTTTCTTTTGTATTGTAAGTGCATCTTCAGTATCTCGTGTTAGCACTTTCATCCAAGGTGGTGATTTAAAAATGCTATTGCCTTTTGAGTAGGCTTGAGATAATAACTCGGTCATACCATATTCGCTATGTATAACATCTACACCAAACCCTTTTTTAAGTTTTTGGTGCAATTCTTTTCTAATCAATTCTTCACGCCGTCCTTTCATGCCACCAGTTTCCATAATGATGGTGTTTTTTAAATGGAATTGATATTGCTCTACAAAATCTAACAATGCAAATGACACACCAAGGAGTATAACTTTTTTCTTTTTCGTTTCAAGATCGAGAAGCACTTCTTTTAATTCATCAAAATTATTCAAATAGAAACCGCTTTCTGGCTGATTGGATTGCGAAATCATATCATTAACCATATAAGTTAATGATGAGTTATCACGCTCTAAATAAGATGGCAATAAAGCCAAAACCACATAGTCCTTAATATTTTTATAAAACTGTTGAAAGCCTTTTCTGAAACTTTGTTTATATATCTCTAAATCTATAATATGGTGTTTACTCGTAACACTTCCTGTTGTACCGCTACTCATAAAAGTTTGCTGTATGTCATTTTTAGAACTTAAAACCTGATGTGTTTTAAAAAACTGAATAGGCAAAAACGGAATATCCTCAACTCTTTTTACATCGCTAGGATGTTTATACAATAAATCGCAAAACGAACGATATGTTTTATTATGGTCAAACTGATACTTAAAAATATGTAAAGCCAAATCGCAAAATTCTTGCTCGGTTTTAATATTAAATATGACTTTAGTATCTATCATAACACAACAAAAGTATATAAAATAAAAGAGCGTTACCAATGGTAACGCTCTTAAAATTTATTAAAGTTTAAAATTAGTTTATTACTAACTTTTTAGTAACAAACGCATTGTCTTGTGAGACTCTCATAATATAAACTCCTCTGTTTAAACTAGACACGTTTAAACGATTATTACTTACTGTTTCATTTATTACTTGTTTTCCAAGTATATCAAAAACATTAACCTTCATAACAGTTTGACTTCTACTAGAAATGTTTATATATCCTAACGAGGTTGGGTTAGGGTATAATTTAAAGGTATCTAGCTCAAAAGATTTAGAATCTAATGTAATATCAGCCAAGCTTCTTGAAGTTACTTGTACCTGTGTAAAAAATTCTGAAACAATAACAACTAAATTTTGGTTTCCAGAAGGTATCGGTTGCCCAATATAATTGGCATTACTAAAAGCACTTCTAAAAACCGTTGTACCAGTGGCATCGGTAATATTATAATTACCAGTCGTGCCTATTGCAGAAACGAATGTGCCTCCTGCATCGGCAAAAGTAGCATTGTTAATATTTACTAATTCAGATTCATAAACTTCCCAATTTGCTAATAAAGTAGCAATAGTAACTGTTGGAATACCTACACTATTTCCTGTAGTATCTGGTGTACCCCAATCTGCAAATGTCGGTATAAACTGAAGCACCCCACTTACAGTTTCTAAATGTCCTCGTATATTAGTTACGGCATCACCTGTATTATATGTTGTTACTTCATAACCTGGGTCAAAAACCATAATACCACCTGTACCATCTTGAAAATACATGGTTTGTTCTGTAGCAGCTATTGTATTGGTGTTTATAACTTGCCCAGTAACACGGTAATAAAGATCAGGATCAACTGTTTGAGTCCTAAGCGTAGCTAAATCTGCAACATCAGTATAAGTAGCAATAGTAATTGTAAACGAATAAACTACAGGTGTACTTAATGGTGCACCAGAATTATCTACCAATTCAGAGCTAAAAAAATAGGTTTCTCCAACAGCTAAGCCAGTAACTAGATATTCAAAACCATCATTAGATGTAAAAATATTACCACCATCAACAAAAACAGAACCTACAGTATTTACTCCAGACCATTTAATAAAGCCATCTCCACCTGTACCTGTACCCCCTCCAGCATCGCTAGACATGGTGAAATTAGTTGTTGTAAAATCTATAGTTGTATTTCCTGGTGTAGCCGTTTCAGGATCATCTATAAAAGTACTACCATTTGCTGGACCATCAGAAATTGTAAGGGTAGCTTGTCCAAAAGAAATCGTAGTAATTAAAAAAGTTAAAAATAAAAAGTAAATTTTTTTAATAGTGTTTTTTTAAATTAATATAATTTGTCCCAATCTAAAAAAAAAATATCTAATAAAAAAAAAGCAACCTTAAAAGGCTGCTTTTTTAAGATAAAATAATATTTAGGTTAGTTTATTACCAACTTTTTAGTAACAAACGCATTGTCTTGCGAGACTCTCATAATATAAACGCCTCTATTTAAACTAGACACGTTTAAACGATTATTACTTACAGTTTCGTTAATAACTTGCTTTCCTAAAATATCAAACACATTAACTTTTAATGCGGTTTGACTTCTACTAGAAATGTTGATATAACCTAACGATGTTGGGTTAGGCGAAAAACTAAAGCCGTCTATTTTATTTTCTTTAGTTGATAATAAAAAAGTAGTTCCTATAACCAAATTATCAACAGTGACTGTCTCATTATTATCCGAATCAGATTGACGTAACGCAAATGATTCAATAACTGTGGCTCCATCAGCAGTACCTGAAATAGAAGTATCACCTGAAGATGTAGGGTCTATCCATAGCTGGGCTAGACCACTATCTTGATCATATCTCACAACAGCTCGATACGTTACACCAAATGTTAAATCTGTAGCCCAAATTGCTTGTGCGGTAGAAGTAGATGACGAAATACCAACTGTAAAATCCCCACCCAATAATCCAGGAACGACATCAAGACGACCTCTGAAACCAAATCCAGAGTCTTTAAAATGAGCAAAATATTCATTATCTGTTCCTGGAATTGCACTTCCTGAAGTCACTGTGAAATCTATTCCAAAATATATGTTTCCAGAAACTGTTGTAAATGTTAGATTAGCGTCTTCACTAGGAGCGCCATGTTGAACCACTACCTGACCTGATGAAACCAATAAGTCTCCTACTGTACCACTATGCCAAGCCCATGTTCCATTTCCAACAAGACTCCCATCTGCATAAGTAAAATCGTCTGATATAATTACTTGTCCAAAAGAAAAAGCATATATTGAAAAAGTAAAAAGTAAAAAGTATAGTTTTTTCATATTATTAAGAATTAATAAATTATTAGCCTACTAATATAGTGAGAAATTTATATTTAATCCAAAAAAATACAACGTAGATTACTTTTTTTATAATAATTTAACATATAACAATAACAATATGTCCTTTAATATTAAATTATTGTATCGATGAAATAAATTTAATGTTAAAGAGTAAGTTACTTTAATGTTATTAATAGTAAATTTTATTTCATCTCTTTTAATTAGTTTTATCTTTACTTAAAATTAATTTTAGGCCCAACTTTATTAATGGAAAAAAAAGGCATAAAAATACTGTTAGTTGACGACGAGCCAGATATTTTAGAAATCGTTAGTTATAATTTAATTGCTGAAGGTTACTTGGTTATTACTGCCGAAAATGGAGCCGAAGGTATTGAAAAAGCAAAAAAAGAAAAACCACAATTAATTATCCTAGATGTCATGATGCCAGAAATGGATGGCATAGAAGCTTGCGAACACATTAGACAAATACCAGAACTTAAAGATGTAATTATTACTTTTTTAACTGCACGAGGAGAAGATTACTCTCAACTAGCTGGCTATGAGGCTGGAGCCGACGACTACATTACTAAACCTATAAAACCAAAAGTATTGGTAAGCAAAGTAAATGCATTATTAAGAAGATATAAAGAAGAGTTAACACAAAGCAATATTGTTAAAATTGGCAGTTTAACTATTGACAGAGACGAATATAAAATTTTGTTGCACCAAAAAGAAATGCTGCTACCAAAAAAAGAATTTGAATTATTATCTTTATTGGCATCAAAACCAGGTAAAGTTTTTAAAAGAGACGAAATACTAGATAAAGTTTGGGGAAACGAAGTTGTAGTTGGAGATCGAACCATAGATGTCCATATTAGAAAATTAAGAGAGAAAATAGGAGACAACTCTTTTAAAACGGTTAAAGGCGTAGGTTATAAATTTGTGAGTAATGGCGATAAAATTTAAACGAACATATAAATTTGCACTAATATCCTCGATGTTTATTACTGCATTTTTAACACTCTTTACGAGTGTTTTTTTATATGCTTTTTACGAACTAAATAGTGTGCACCTTATTATTTTTGCATTAAGCTGTTTTGTGTTTTCTTTTTTTATAATACAATATCGTGTTGAATATTTTATTTACAAACGTATAAAAAAAATATATGCCGATTTAACTTTGCTCGAATCAAGCTCATTTACAAGAGGGCAAATTAATACAGATATGGTAACTCTAAGACAAGAAATTGAAAAGTATGCTAAAGATAAAAAGCTAGAAATTGAAGCGTTTAAAATTAGAGAAGAGTATCGTAAAGAATTTATTGGCAATGTGTCTCACGAACTAAAAACACCTTTGTTTACAGTACAAGGTTATATCTCTACATTATTAGATGGTGCTGTTAATAAAGAAGAACTAAGAGATAAATATTTAGAAAGAGCCGATAAAGGTATAGAACGGCTTATTTATATCATAAAAGATTTAGATATGATTACCAAGCTGGAAGCTGGAGATTTAAGCTTAGATTTAGAACCTTTTGATATTGTAAAACTCATCCAAAATGTATTTGAGCTTTTAGAAATGAAAGCTGCAAAGAAAAAAATAACGCTCACTTTAGATAAAAATTACAATGACCCTATACTCGTAAATGGAGATAAAGAACGATTACAACAAGTGTTAAGTAACTTAATCGTAAACTCCATAAAATATGGGAACACAAAAGGCACTACCGAAGTTAATATAGAAAATCTTATTAAGAATAAAGTCATTGTTCGTGTAACCGATAATGGCGAAGGCATAGATCAAGAACATATTACACGTTTATTCGAGCGTTTTTACCGCGTAGATAAAAGTGGTTCTCGTAAAGAAGGAGGCTCTGGATTAGGCTTGTCTATTGTGAAGCATATTATTGAAGCTCATAATGAACAAATTTATATTGAAAGTGAACTAGGAGTAGGAAGTGAATTTTCATTCACGCTCGAAAAGGCTAAATAAACCTTTAAAATCTATATCAAAATCAACCGATTGTAATCCTTTATAATTGTTAACTTTATGAAGCATTTCGGTTTTAAAATCGGTTTGATCACAACTAGGAACTAACTGTAGCTTTTGTAAGTGTTTGGCAAGATACTCCTGTTCAAATTGTCCAGGAGTAGGAATAAAAAACGCTTTTTTATTAAGTTTAGCCAAATCCATAATAGTTGTATAACCCGAACGCGACAAAACAACTGCACTTTCGTTTATCGCTTTTTCCAGCTCATGAGTTAGCATATAATTATATAGAGTAAATTGGTCTTTTTTAATTATAGTTTGATTGGCTTCTATTTTTCCTTTTACAAATAATGTTTTTCCGATAAAGTCTTTTAAATCTTCAAAGAGCATTTCTTCAAAAATAGTACGTTGTGGTTCTGGACCAGAAAGCAATACTAATAAATCATGTGCAATCTTACTATCTGTTTTTTTAAACCGACTTAAAGGACCAATGTATTTGAGACTTAAAGCATGATTTTTTAAGTGACCTAATTTTCCGCTTAAATTAGGTTCGTCTTCAATATCTGGAATCCAGCATTCATCAAATTTTTTGATGATTTTTTGATGCATTTTTGAACTGAACCAAGTTGTGCTTCCGCTTAACACATTAAGCTGATGTGTCATATAAACCGAAGGTACTTTATTGCTATAAACACCTAATCTGTTATCTGAAATGATGCCGTTAATCTCATAAGTTTTCAGAATCGTTTTGATTGCCTTTTTTTCTGATTCAATAGCTCTAAATATTTTTGGAGCGTCTTTTATTAATTTCACTTTAATATGATGTCCTCTTTTTGGGTATTCTATTTTATATGAAGGAAGTTCGAGACAAATTAATTCAGGAAACTCTTTTTTAAGAAACTGCAATGCAATTCCGTCGGAGGCAATAATAGGTTCATAATTATGCTCTATTAACGCATTAATTATAGGGATGCATCGTGTGGCATGACCCAATCCCCAATTTAATGGTGCAACTAAAATGCGTTTTTTTATGTTCATTTAAAACAAAAGTAATATTATTTGTTTCCTTATTTTTACTAAAAATTTTAAATAGTTTAGGTGGGAAGCAAAAATAAATTAAAACGGTTTAGAGAAAATGAGACTTTTGCTAATGTGTTTCAGCCAACTCGAGAAGAATTGGTAAATCAAAATTATGCTTTAAAAGGAAACTGGAATACTAAATTTTTTAAAAACAAGAATCCTTTAATTTTAGAATTAGGCTGCGGCAAAGGTGAATATTCAGTAGCATTGGCTCAAAAATATCCAAATAAAAATTTTATTGGTATCGATATTAAAGGCGCGCGTTTTTGGAGAGGTGCAAAAACTGCTGTTGAAGAAAACATACCAAACATCGCTTTTATTCGTACACAAATTGAACTTATAGAATATGCTTTTGCCAAAAATGAAATTGACGAAATTTGGATTACTTTTCCCGATCCACAAATAAAATACAAGCGCACTAAACACCGAATGACCAATTCTGTCTTTCTACAGAAATATAGAAAAGTACTGAAAAAAGAAGGTGTTGTCCACTTAAAAACTGATAGTGAATTTATGCATGGCTATACAATTGGTTTACTTCATGGCGAAGGTCACGAAGTAATATATTCTAACCACGATGTCTATAAACAAGAAGGAAGCCCAGAAGAGGTTACAAGCATTCAAACCTTTTATGAATCACAATATTTAGAACAAAACAAACCA
>QMOV01000009.1 GCA_003650305.1 Bacteroidota bacterium
CAAGCCGATTTAAATTTTAAACTCGGTAATTTCGAAAAAGCGATCGAACTTGCCAAAGAGCAATTGCCAACAAGCGATGATAATGAAGTGTCTGAATTGTCAAAAATTATAGGCGAGAGTTATTTTAATTTAGAACAATATGCTGAAGCAATTCCGTTTTTAGAAGAATACAAAGGGAAAAGAGGACGATGGAATAATACAGATTATTACCAATTAGGTTATGCGTATTATAAACAAAAAGAATATGTTAAAGCTATTTCTGAATTCAATAAAATTATAGATGGTAACAATTCGGTAGCTCAAAATGCCTATTATCATTTAGGAGAAAGTTATATTAACGTAGATAAGAAACAAGAAGCTTTAAATGCTTTTCGTAATGCGTCGCAAATGGATTTCGATTTAAAAATTCAGGAAGATGCTTGGTTAAATTATGCGAAAATTAGCTATGAAATTGGAAATCCTTATCAGTCAGTTCCACAAGTATTAGCTGCTTACCTCGATAAATATCCAAAAACAAACTACAAAGAAGAAATCGAAACTTTGTTGATTGACTCTTACATCACTTCAAAAAACTACAAAGAGGCTTTAAAATTATTAGAAGGCAGAAAGAGTTTCGAGAATAAAGTAGTCTATCAAAAAGTAGCTTTTTATAGAGGCATTGAATTATATAATGAAAGTAAATATTTGGAGGCAGAATCGTATTTTGATAAGTCCTTAAAAGAACCAAGGGACGAAAAATATACAGCAAGAGCAACATTTTGGAAAGCAGAAACCGATTATAATCTTGCAAATTATAATGATGCATTGGTTGGTTTTAAACAGTTTCAAGGATTTACACAAGCTGCTTCAACCAAAGAAATTAACAATATAGATTATAATTTAGGTTACACATATTTCAAACAAAAAAACTATTCTAGATCTACCGAATATTTTCAAAACTATATTTCAAATACTTCCGAAGATAAAGTAAGATTAAACGATGCTTATTTGCGTTTGGGAGATAGTTATTTTGTGTCTAGCGATTATAATAATGCCATAAATGCGTATCAAAAAGCCATTAACATTAATGAGATTGACCCTGATTACGCATTTTTTCAGAAGGCAATAAGCTATGGTTATATAGGTCAAAGTTCAACAAAAATTAAAGGGCTTAACGAGTTTATTGACACTTATACAAAATCTTCTTTAAGGGATGATGCCTTGTATGAACTTGGAAATTCTTATGTAAAGAACAACGAGGTAGATAAAGCGATGCAAATGTACAATCGTTTAAATACCGAATATAAATCGAGCCAGTATATTTCAAAATCATTATTAAGACAAGGACTTGTGCATTATAATTCTGGTAACGACAAGCAAGCCTTAAGTAAATTTAAAAGTGTTGCAAATAAATTTTCTGGTTCTCCTGAAGCTGTTCAGGCAGTAGCTTCAGCACGATTAATCTATATAGATTTGGGTCGTGTAGATGAGTATGCATCTTGGGTTAGAACATTAGATTTTGTAAATGTTTCAGATGCTGATTTAGATAATGCAACATACGAAGCTGCCGAAAAACAATATTTGGCAAACAGCAATAAAGCCACTAAATTATTTAATGGGTATTTAAACGAATTTCCAAATGGATTACACGCTTTGAAATCACATTTTTATCTGGCTCAATTGTATTATAAAGACGATTTAGAAGCCAATGCTACACCTCATTACAGTTATGTTGTTAATAAACCTAATGGTGAATTTACTGAAATTTCATTAACTCGCTTATCGGAGATTTTTTTAAATGAAGGAAATTGGCAAACAGCAATTCCAATTTTAGAACGCTTAGAAGTTGAAGCAGATTTTTCACAGAATATCATTTTTGCACAGTCGAATTTAATGAAAGCAAATTACCAGTTAGAACGATATCAACTTGCTGTTTCCTATGCCGAAAAAGTATTATTGAGTTCAAAAATAGATAATAATATTAAAAGCGATGCACATATTATTATCGCGCGTTCTGCCATGAAAACAGGAAATGAAGAAAGAGCGAGAACAGCTTATGCGCAAGTGGAACGTTCAGCTTCAGGAGCATTAGCAGCCGAAGCTTTATACTTTAATGCATTCTTTAAACATAAAGAAGGCAACTACAAATCGTCTAATACAAAAGTTCAAAAACTGGCAAAGGATTATTCAGGTTACAAATATTATGGAGCAAAAGGATTAGTGCTTATGGCAAAGAATTACTATGCTTTAGAAGATGCGTTCCAAGCAACCTATATATTAGAAAGTGTCATTCAAAATTTCACAGAATTTGAAGACTTAATAACAGAAGCTCAAACTGAATTAATCATAATAAAAGCAGAACAAGCCCAAACGAATTCTTCAGTTAAAACCGAAGATGGTAACTAATTAGTTTACAGTCCCGATAGTTATCGGGATCAGTTTACAGTAAACAGTAAAATTGTTAAATGATAAAAGAATTAATTATAAAAAACATATTTCCGCCAAAGTCGGAACAAAACCTTTTCCGAAGAATATGAAAATAAAATCGTTTAGAATTTTAGAAGCCTTGGAAAAAATTTAGATTTTATTTTCGGTTTTCAGAATGAAAAATTCCTCTGGAAAAGGAGTCCTTTTTTAGTTCTTTTTTGGACGAGCAAAAAAGAAAGAAGAAAAACAAAACAGTTATTTTATTATTGAAATAAGCATCAAACAAAAATAAATATGTACATAACCAGAAAAAGCATATCATTTTTAATTACAGTTTTAATCACAACTGTAATGTTTTCACAAAACAGAAAGCAAACCAATGATACTATAAATACCGAAGTTGTAAATGTGGTAAAACCATATACACCTAAAATTTCGGATGCTTTTAAATTAAAGGAAATACCATCTTTAGATGATGAAGAAACTACAACTAAAAAAGAAATTAAGTATAATATATTTTCCATTCCTGTAGCTTCAACGTTTACACCTTCAAAAGGAAAAGCTGCAGATGTTGACAAAGCAAAAAAACCAATATTATACGATAATTATGCGTCTTTTGGTGTTGGAAGTTACACAAGTATTTTAGGCGAAGTGTATTTAAATCATGCTATAAGCAGAAGTGAAAGTGTTGGAGGTTATGTTAGTCATCATTCATCTCAAGGTGGAATTGACGATTTGTTGTTAGACGACGATTTTTCTAATACAAAACTTAACGTGAATTATGCCAGAATGTTAAGTGATTTTTCTTGGAATGTTGATGCTGGCTACCAACATCAGGTTTTTAATTGGTATGGATTACCACAACCTTTATTTGACCAAACTTTGGCTGACGATATTAATCCACAACACAAGTTTTTCACCTTCGATTTTGGTGGAGAAATTAAGTTTGACAATAAATTAATTAATAGTGGAAGTATGCGTTTTAGACGCTTTGCCGACGATTTAGATTCTGGTGAAAACAGATTTTTATTGAAAACAAATTTCGATATTCCTTTAAGAAATGGAAAATTAAACACAAGCATTAAATTAGATTATCTAGGAGGAACTTTCGATAGAAGTTTCTTTAGTGATAGCGAATTTAAATATGGCAATTTTCAAGTAGGAGTTATGCCAAGCTATCAAATAATTGAAGATGATCTCACAATAAATTTAGGAGTTTCTGCCTATTATATGAATGATATAGAAGGAGATAAAAATAAATTTTTTATCTACCCAAAAGTTACTGCTTCATACAGAATGGTAGATGAAATCTTAATTGCTTATGGAGGAATTGAAGGTGATCTCAATCAAAATTCATATTACGAGTTTGCTAAAGAAAATCCATTTGTATCGCCTACTTTGTTTATGATGCCAACAGACCAGCAATACGATGCATATATTGGTTTAAAAGGAAAATTGTCTAATAATATGAGCTATAATATTAGAGGAAATTATTATGCAGATAGAGATAAAGCATTGTTTAAAGCTAATCCAGTTTTGGTAGTAGAAGAAGAACCTTATCAAAACGGAAATTCTTATGGTGTGGTTTATGATGATGTAACGACCTTTAGCCTTTTTGGAGAAATTAATGTTGATATAAATCGAAATTTTAATCTAGGCATCAAAGCTGAATATTTTACATATAGTACAGATGACGAAGCAGAAGCTTGGAATTTACCAGATTTTAAAGCCTCCTTATTTATGGATTTTCAAATAGATGAGCATTGGTTTGCTGGAGCAAATTTATATTATATAGGAGAGCGTAAGGACCAGTTAGATATTGTTGACCCTTTTATTTTTATAGCTCCAACCACAATAATTTTAGAGAGTTATTTTGATGCTAATGCGCATTTAGGATATCGTATTAACGATAGATGGTCTGCCTATATTAAAGCTAATAATATTGCCAATCAAGATTACCAACGTTGGTTAAATTATCCAGTTCAAGGCATTCAATTTTTAGCTGGAACAACGTATAAGTTTGATTTCTGACGGAAGTATCCTGAATTTGTTTCAGGGGGTCTCATAAAGCATCTTAAATTATTGTATCATCCTGTCACGATGGCTATGGAGATTATTTCAGGATTTTATTTTCACAAAATGTAATGATTAGAGAAAATCTACAATTCGTTCTAAAGCCATACTTCTAGAGCCTTTAATCAGAAATGAAGAATTCTTAAAATCACTTTTTTTAATAGCTTCTTTTAAATCTCCAAATGATTTGAATTGCTTAATGTTTGTTGAGCTTACCTTTGATGTATAAAAATTTTGACCTACTAAATATATCTTGTTAATGTTTAACTCTAGTAAGTATTCAGCAATGTATTGATGTTCCTTTTTTGCATCTTGTCCTAGCTCAAACATATCTCCTAGAATTGCAATTTTATTTTTATCTGTTATATCAAAAAAACTATCTAAAGCGGCTTTCATGCTACTAGGATTAGCGTTGTAAGCGTCTAATAATATATTATTAGAGCCTTTTTTTATTATTTGAGAACGGTTATTTTTTGGAAAATAATCTTCTATGGCTGTTTTAATATTAACATCGTTAACCTTAAAATAGTTGCCAATTGCTATTGCTACAGAAATATTACTAAAATTATATTTACCTATGAGTTTGCTATTAATCTTAATGTTGTTGTATTCTACTTGAACAAAAGGATTGGCTTCTAAAAACTTTATGGTTGCATTTTCTTCAGATGATGACCCAAAACTATAATAGTTTTTATAATTTTTAAGTTGTTTTAATTGTAAATCATCTTCAGCATTAATATATATGAGTTTGTTATGTTGTTTTAAATGATTATAGAGTTCGCTTTTTCCTTTAATAACGCCTTCAATAGATCCAAAACCTTCAAGATGTGCTTTCCCAAAATTAGTAATGTAGCCATAATCTGGATTGGCAATGTCGCACAAAAACGTTATTTCATTTAAGTGATTTGCTCCCATCTCTACTATACCAATTTCAGTTGTTGCATCCATAGAAAGTAATGTAAGCGGTACTCCAATATGATTGTTTAAATTACCTTTAGTTGCTACTGTATTGTACTTTTTTTTCAGTACAGAATTAATAAGTTCTTTAGTAGTAGTTTTACCATTACTTCCTGTTAGTGCTATTATTTTTATGTTTAGATATTTTCTATGGTATTTTGCTAATTGTTGAAGCGTTTTTAGAACATCATCTACTAAAATATAGTTAGAATTAATAGCATATTCTTTGGCATCTACTATTGCGTATTTTGCTCCTTTTTTTAAAGCATCTTTTGCAAATTTATTTCCGTTAAATAGCTCTCCTTTAAGTGCAAAAAAGATATCGTTTTTTTTAATAGTTCTTGTGTCAGTACAAACAGAACTATACTTTAAAAATAGTTTATGAAGGATTTCTATATTCATTAAATAAATGTAAGAAAAAAGTCCTAACAAATATGTTAGGACTCAAATATTTTAAACTAAAAGACTTTAATTTTTAGTTTTGTGTTTTGCTTTCGTTTTTGAACCTACTCTAGACATAGCACATCTAAATCCAATATAGTCTGTAGCCATATCTTGAGGGAAATAACGTCTTTGTGCTGGATCTAACCAATATGCTCTGTCTCGCCAAGAACCACCTTTATAAACACGTACTTCGTCACTAATTAAAGAAGTTCTACTATTAGATCTGTCATATTCTTTTATCATTTTACCAGTAGAATCTCTTTCTACATTATGATTGGGAGAATTATACATTTTTCTAGTACTAGATGAATTTTCATCATCTTCATCGTTAAAACTTTCAAAATAACGAGAAGAACTTTTATCGCCATCTCTAAAATTCCTGTTATCACTAGTACTGAAGTTATTTCTTAAATAAGTTTCATTATCATCAACAGCAACTTGTAGGATTTCACCAGGTAAATTTCTTGCAATAACTTTTCCATTACTTAAAGTGTCCCAAACAATATCGTTAACAGTTACAATTTTAACCGAACCATCATCATTAATGGCATTTTTAGTATATACATTTCCACGATAGTAATTAAAATCATTAAACTCGTCATCAACTATCGGTCTATAAACATCTGCAACCCATTCTGAAACGTTTCCTGCCATATCATATAATCCATAGTCATTTGGTTCGTAAGATTTTACTTCTCCAGTAATGTCCGCACCATCGTCCGACCATCCTGCTATACCACCATAATCTCCTTTACCTTGTTTAAAGTTAGCCAATTGGTCTCCACGAACTTTTCGTTTTCCAGATCTAGTATATTGTCCATCCCAAGGATACTTCTTACGTCCTCTATAAACATTATAGCTTCTTAATTCTGACATACCTAAAGCTGCATATTCCCATTCAGCTTCTGATGGAAGTCTATATTTTAGTTGCATAACACCTGTTTCTCTTGATGCATAAACATTAATTGTATCACCACTGGCAGTAACTTGTGGTCTTCTTCCACGTCCTGAACTTGGGTTTATTATACTGTCGTTACCACCATAAGTTAATGTTGGAGCATTTAAATAAGTCTCTGTGTTAAAATTTGCATCTGCAGTAGCCTCATACTCTGTCCCTCTAGTTAAATAACCAGCTTTTTGTAAACCAAGTTCGTTAACTCTATCTGTTCTCCATTGTGCAAACTCTACAGCTTGAATCCAGCTAACTCCAACTACAGGATATTCTGCATAAGCAGGATGACGTAGATATTGATTTGTCATCATTTCATTATATCCTAAACGGTTTCTCCAAACTAATGTGTCCGGAAGGGCTCCATTATAAATTGTTTTAAAATTTGGATTATCTATTGGATAAACGCGTTTTATCCAATCTAAATATTCTAAATACATTACATTGGTAACTTCGGTTTCATCCATATAAAATGATTGTATGTGTTGTTGATTAGGAGCATTATTCCAATCATGCATAACATCGTCTTGTACTTTTCCCATTGTAAAAGTGCCTCCTTCTATAAAGACTAAACCTGGGGCTGTTTCTTGTTCTTTAAATTGAGTGTTGTATTGAAAACCACCTTCTTTGGCATTAATTTTCCAGCCAGTAGCTCTAGAACTGTTTTTAGAACTAGATGATTTTTTACAACTAAATGTAGATAAGGAAACTGCCATAACTAACATTATCCCTAGTGGTGCAAAGTTTTTCATATCGATACTTTTTAGGTATGTAGATTAAATTTTTGGTGTTGCAATATAGTAATTAAAGCTAATAAAGCAACTTTTTTTCATGAAAAAACACAAAAAAATGTGCATTTCATCCTATTTTTCATACAGAACAACGGACTTTTTGAACATTTCATGTCGAATTTTGTTTATATAAAACGTATAATTGGATGATTTATTATTGTAAATTTGACTAAAATTTAAATTGCTATAATATCATCTTATTTTCCACGTTTTATATGCTATGAAAAAAAATATTTTCTCTTTAGTTTTTTTAACTTTCATTTTTAGTTATTCCCAACAAAAAAGTTTTAAAATTGAATGGAGTGGCACAGAAACCTTATCGACATCTTCTTCCTCAATAGAAATACCTGCATTTAATAAAGAGAATTTTAATTATAGTTACGAAAATGGATTAAAATTTGTTGCACAATGGGAACTTAATGGATTGGTAAATGAAGAATCTATTGTTATAACTAAAATATCCTATGCTTCAATAGCTTTAAACGAATTAAAAGATATAAATCTTAAAACAATTCCTAATAGTATTAAGGTAAAACTTAAGAATTCTATAGCAAGAGATAAAAATTCAGCATTAATAGAGGTTTCTCCAATAATTAAGGAAAATGGACTTTATAAAAGAGTTACTGCTTTTACCGTTTCTTATAATGTAAGAGCTAATAGATCAACTTTTAGAACGAATGTTATAACGAACTCGGTATTAAGTCAAGGGGAATGGTATAAGTTTTATGTGGATACAACAGGAGTTTTTAAACTTACAAAAAGCTTTATAAATAGTCTTGGAATAAATACAAATAGCGTTGATCCAAGGAGAATTAAAATATTTGGGCATGGAGGTAGCATGTTGCCTCTTGAGAATGCAGTAAATTTTCCTTTAGATATAACCGAAAATGCTATACAGTTTATTGGTGAAGAAGACGGAGTCTTTAATAATGATGACTATATCTTATTGTATGGCGAAGGACCTAGAAGCTTCAATGCAGAAAGCAATACAAATAATAACATATTTACAGATAAAGCATATTATTTTATTAATGTTGGTTCAGGAAATGGTAAACGTATTCAAACTTTAACAGACCCTATAGGAAATCCTACAACTACAATTGATACGTTTCATGATTATAAGTTTCATGAAATTGATGAATTTAATTTAACTAGTCTTGGCAGACGATGGTTTGGTGATCGTTTTGATTTTGAAAATGTAAAATTATTCGATTTTGAGTTTGAAAATATTGTTACCACACAACCAATAGCTCTTAAAGTTTTTACAGCAGCAGTAGGAGAAGTACAAACCACAATGGAATTAAAGGTTAATGGTAGTACTATCGATAATTTTACCTTTAATGCAATAAATGACCCAATTTTAGCAACTGAAGATTTTTTTGTTGGAAGCATCCCAATATCTTCAGGAACTATTTCTGTTAATCTTAATTATAACAACAATGGCAATCCTTCATCTGTAGGATATTTAGATTATATTTCTATTGAAGTAACCAGAGCATTAACACATACCGGAAATCAATTTTTGTTTAAAAACAATAATGTTCCACAATTAAGTGGAATTGGACAATATAATATTTCTAATGCAACAGCAATAAATCAGGTTTGGGATGTTACAGACCAATATAATGTTACAAGAATTGCTAATGAAGAATCAAATGCTACATTTAGCTTTAAGGCACAGTTAGGAGAACAAAGAACTTATCTTGCTATAGATAATTCAGATTATTTTGAACCACTTAAAGACTCACAATCAAGTGTTGCAAATCAAAATTTAAAAGGTACTATTTTTTTAGATAATCAAGGACAATTTAAAGATGTCGATTATATTGTCATAGCAAGAGAAGACATGCAAACTCAAGCTGAAAGGTTGGCACAAATTAATAGAAACCAATATGATTTAAATGTTAGGGTTGTTACTTTAAATAGCATTTATAATGAGTTCAGTTCAGGAAATCAAGACATTACAGCCATTAGAAATTTTGTAAAATATGTTTATGATAATGCTAGTACACCTGAAAACAGAATAAAATATTTGTGTTTGTTTGGAGATGCTTCTTTTGATTATAAAGACAGGCTTTCTTTTAATACTAATGTTGTGCCTTCATGGCATGCTTTAAATAGTTTCAGTTTAACAAGTTCGTTTGTTTCAGATGATTTTTTTGGTATGATGGATGATAATGAAGGTGGAATGCAAACTTCCGATAGATTAGACATTGCTGTAGGAAGAATTTTAGCCGACACACCTCAAAGAGCTAAAGAACTTGTCGATAAAGTGGAATCGTATTATGTGAGTGAAGCTTATGGTAGCTGGAGAAATAGCATTGTTGTGATTTCAGATGATGTGGATGAATCGTGGGAAGGCATACTACAAGAAACAACAAATAATATTGGTGATGCTGTTACTCAAGATAAACCTTTTATAAATGTCACTAAAATACATTCAGATGCTTTTGTTCAAGAAGCAACTGCTGGAGGAGAACGCTATCCATCTGTAAATAAAGCTATTTTTGATGCTATGGAAGTTGGTGCTTTAGTGGTTAATTATTTTGGGCATGGAGGAGAAGATGGCATTGCACAAGAACGTATTTTTGACAAAATAAACGCTCAAGAAGTTAAAAATGTATGTAAACTAACCTGTTTTGTAACTGTAACTTGTGAATATACAAAATTCGATAATCCACTTAGAACAACAGCTGGAGAGTTTATTTACAGAAATAAGGAAGGTGGTGCTATTGGGTTAATAACAACAACACGGCAAATATTTGTTAGTGTTGGTGTAGCAATTAATGTAACACTGGATGATTATTTATTTGCATTTGGGTCTAATGAGTATCCATCAATGGCAGAAGCACTAAGGCTTACTAAAAACGATCCGGCAATCTCTGGAATTGCTCAACGAAGACTTGTTTTTTTTATTGGAGATCCTGCCATGAAATTAGCTTTTCCGAAACCTAATATTAGATTAACTAAAATAAACGATGTACTAATAACTGGTAATACAGATGTGCTCGAAGCTTTAAGTCATGCTAAATTAGAAGGTGAAGTAGTAGATAGTTCAGGTAATGTTTTAACCAACTACAATGGTGTGTTAACAGCAACTATTTACGATAAGAGTATAAATAGATCAACATTGGCAAATGATGGTACAAGAGATAATAGTGGTCAACTTATAATTTTAGATTATAATACCTTAGGTGAAATTATTTTTAGAGGTCAGGCAACAGTTACCAATGGGATTTTTGAATTTAATTTTGTTGTACCTAGAGATATTGGTATTCCAGTTGGAAATGGAAAAGTTAGCTTTTATTCAAAAACTGAAAACCCTTTGCAAGATCAGGCAGGAGCTAGTTACGATATTCAAATAGGAGGCTTAAATGCAAATGCAGCCGAAGATAATGAAGGTCCAAATATTAATTTGTTTATGAATGATGAAAATTTTGTTTCAGGTGGAATAACTAACGAAGGACCAACCTTATTGGCTAAGTTACAAGACGAAAATGGGATAAATACAGCAAGCGGAATTGGTCATGATATATCAGCAATATTAGATGGAGATGAAACCAATCCATTTATGTTAAATGATTATTATTTAGCTGAAGTAGATGATTTTCAAAGAGGAACTGTAACCTATCCTTTAAGAGATTTAGAACCAGGACTACATACACTTACATTAAAAGCTTGGGATGTTTATAATAATTCTTCAACAGCCGAAATTCAATTTATTGTGTTTGATAAGGATGAAGAATTAGTTATTAATAATGTACTTAATTATCCAAATCCTTTTATAAATTATACAGAATTTTGGTTTAATCACAATAGTTCGCAAGTTTTAGACGTTTCAGTACAAATATTTACAGTTTCTGGAAAATTGGTAAAAACTATTAACGGACAAACCTCTGGAGGAAGTAAAATAACAAGTTCTTTGTCTAAAGATTTGGTTTGGGATGGAAGAGATGACTTTGGAGATAGAATTGGAAAAGGAGTTTACGTCTATAAATTAACGGTACGTTCCAATGAACTGAATAAAAAAGTAGAAAAAATACAAAAACTTGTTATACTATAATAATAAATTATATTTGCGTAATTCATTAAAATTAGGTATAGCAGTAATTTAAATTAAATATTAAACATGAAAAATTACATTTTAGCTTTTATAACCATTGGTCTTTTTGTGAAAGTAAATGCTCAAACAACAATAATTGAGAATCCTAATGATTCTAGAGTTATAACAACAGGTGTTCCGTTTTTGTTAATAGCATCCGACGCCAGAGCTGCAGGATTGGGAGATATGGGAGTGGCTACTTCTGCAGATGCATACTCGCAACATTGGAATCCATCAAAATATGCATTTTCAGAAACTAAATCTGGAATAGCTGTTAGCTATACGCCATATTTAAGTAAGCTCGTCAATGATATTTTTCTTGCAAACGTAACTTACTTTAATAGAATTGATGAAAGAAGTGCTTTTGCTGTAAGTTTTAAATATTTTAGTCTTGGAGAGATTGAAATTGTACAAGATGAATTTTCTGAAGCTTTAATTGAAAAACCTAACGAGTTAACCATAGATGCATCCTATGCTTTAAGATTAGCCGATCAATTCTCAATGGCTGTAGCTTTGCGATATTTAAGGTCTGATCTAAAAATCCAAGCAGTAGATATTAATGCTAGTGCTGCAAGCTCAATTGGAGTAGATATTGCGGGTTTTTATCAAAGTGAAGAGAATGCTTATGATAGTTATAATGGACGTTGGCGAGGAGGCTTTGTCATTCAAAATCTGGGACCAAAAATTAAATATGACGATGCAGGTAGAGAGAATTTTTTGCCAACAACTTTGAGATTAGGTGGAGGTTTCGATTTTATTTTCGACGAATATAACAAGCTTGCAGTAACTTTAGAAGTTGCTAAACTTTTAGTGCCAACACCTCCAATTCTGGGCGAAGAATTTCAGTTTGCAGATAATAACGGAAATGGGGTTTACGATCCAGAAAATGGTACTGATGTAAATGATACAGATGTCTTGGGAGCTTCAGTTCGAGAAAATGTTGTTATTTCTGGTCAAGATCCAGATGTTAATTTTCTTTCGGGAGTTTTTCAATCCTTTGGTGATGCGCCAGGAGGATTTAGTGAAGAGCTAAAAGAATTTACTTGGGCACTTGGAGCAGAATACCAATATCAAGATTCATTTGCAATGAGATTAGGATATTTTAATGAAAGTGATGAAAAAGGAGCACGAAAATTCTTTGCTTTAGGAGCAGGATTTAAATATACTACTATAAATATAGATTTGTCATATTTGTTTTCTGCCTCAAAAGTACAAAGTCCATTAGAAAACACATTGCGTTTTTCCTTAACATTTAATTTTGGAGATGGCGAATATGATGAGTATTAGAAAGAAATAATATATTGGATATTAAAAAACTATTGTTTTATGACAATAGTTTTTTTGTCTAAAACAGTTTCGTAACTTTATAAATATATTAGATTATAAAATATGAAAGAAGTAAAAATAGAATCTACACTTTATGTTTTTAATGCTATTGAAGAAGTTCCAGATACTATCCAGAGTTTAATGAAACAGGCATTTAGTGCTAGACAAAAAGCTTATGCACCATATTCTAAATTTAGTGTTGGTGCTGCGTTACTTTTAGAGAATGGAGAAATTATTACTGGCAGTAATCAAGAAAATGCATCATATCCTTCTGGTTTATGTGCAGAGCGTACAGCTATTTATTATGCTGGAGCAAAATATCCCAATACAAAAATTTTAAAAATGGCTATTACAGCTGGATCACAAACAAAATCAACTAATAGTCCTATTCCGCCTTGTGGTGCTTGCAGACAAGCCATTGCAGAATACGAAGTAAACCAAGAAACACCTATTGAGATATATTTTATGGGAGAAACTGGCAAAGTTGTAAAATCTAATTCATTAGCAAATTTATTGCCATTGGTATTCGATAAATCTGTTCTATAAAATATAAGCCTAACAATTTATGTACTACTGTTTTTGCAATACCAAGCAAAGTATTACTTTTGTGGTTCGCTTAATTTAGTTCTACTTATTTTTAAAATTTGTTTTTTCAAATAATTCTAAAAAAAGTAGAACTAATCCCAATTTTAAATTGGGATCTCATGTAAATATCTTGACGGTTTTATATGAGTTATATTTATTGTTTGAAGAAAAAAAATAGATGCAAAAAATCACTAAAGCAACCTACCTTAAATGGTATGAAGATATGTATTTCTGGAGAAAGTTTGAAGACAAACTGGCAGCAGTATATATTCAACAAAAAGTTCGAGGGTTTCTCCACTTATATAATGGTCAGGAAGCTATTTTGGCAGGAGCTTTGCATGTAATGGATTTGACCAAAGACAAAATGATTACAGCATATCGTAATCATGTACAACCTATTGGGATGGGAGTCGATCCTAAACGTGTAATGGCAGAGCTTTATGGTAAAGCAACGGGGACTTCTCAAGGACTTGGTGGCTCGATGCACATTTTTTCTAAAGAACATGGTTTTTACGGAGGTCATGGTATTGTAGGAGGTCAAATTCCTTTAGGTGCAGGAATGGCGTTTGGAGATAAGTATCATGAAACTGGCGCTGTAACTTTATGTTGTTTTGGAGATGGAGCTGCGAGACAAGGGTCGTTACACGAAACTTTTAATTTGGCAATGCTTTGGAATCTTCCAGTGGTTTTTATTTGCGAAAACAATGGTTATGCTATGGGAACTTCGGTAGAACGTACAGCAAGTCATACAGAAATTTGGAAACTTGGATTGGGTTACGAAATGCCAAGTGGACCAGTTGATGGAATGAATCCTGTAAAAGTTGCTGAAGCTGTAAATGAAACCATACAAAGAGCACGTCGTGGAGATGGACCATCATTTTTAGAAATGAAAACTTACAGATATAGAGGACATTCTATGAGTGATGCTCAACATTATAGAACAAAAGATGAGGTGGCAGAATACAAGAAAATTGATCCAATAACACAAGTAAAAGATATTATTCTTAAAAAGAAATATGCTTCAGAAGATAATCTTGCTGAAATAGACAAACGCGTTAAAGATCAAGTTGCAGAATGCGAAAAATTTGCAGACGAATCTCCTTATCCAGAAAAAAATGTTATGTATGATGTTGTTTACGAGCTGGAAGATTATCCATTTTTAAAACATAAATTATAGGTTATGGCAGAAATAATTACAATGCCGCGTTTAAGCGACACCATGGAAGAAGGTACTGTCGCAACTTGGTTAAAAAAGATTGGAGACACAATTGTAGAAGGTGATATTCTTGCAGAAATTGAAACTGATAAAGCTACAATGGAGTTCGAATCTTTTAACGAGGGCACATTGCTGTATATTGGTATTCAAGAAGGCGAAACAGCTCCAGTGGATGAATTGCTTGCAATTATTGGCGATAAAGATGAAGATGTCGATGCTTTAATAAAAGATTTTAAAGCAAACAAACCTACTGTAGCAGAAACACCTACTAAAGAAAGCCCAGAGCCAATTGAGAGTAAAGTTGAAACTCCTACAGAAACTCCAACTGTTGAGGTACCAATACCAGTTTCAACGTCTAATGGACGTGTTATTGCGTCACCATTAGCTAAAAAATTAGCCCAAGATAAAGGGATTAATATTTCTAATATTCAGGGTTCTGGAGAACATGGTAGGATTATAAAAAGAGATATAGAAAATTTCAATCCTGTTGCAGTTACTCAATCTACAGCTCCAGTTGCTAAATTTGTTGCTTCAGGTAAAGAAGATTTTGATGAGGTAAAGCATTCGCAAATGCGAAAAGTGATTGCAAAACGTTTGGGAGAATCTAAATTTTCTGCACCACATTATTATTTAAATGTTGAATTCGATATGGATAATGCTATTGCTTTTCGTCAGCAATTTAACTCTATTCCTGATACAAAAATTTCGTATAATGATATGATTATTAAAGCTTGTGCTTTGGCATTACGTCAACATCCTCAAGTAAATTCACAATGGTTTGATGATAAAATGAAATTAAACAACCATGTACATATTGGTGTTGCTGTTGCTGTAGAAGATGGTTTGGTTGTTCCTGTTGTACGTTTTGCAAAAGAACAAAGTTTACCTCAAATAGGAGTAGCTGTAAAGGATTTTGCAGTTAGAGCCAGAAACAAAAAGCTAACACCTCAGGAAATGGAAGGCAGTACGTTTACAATTTCTAATTTGGGAATGTTTGGTATTGAAAGTTTTACATCTATTATCAATCAACCCAACTCTGCAATTCTTTCAGTTGGAGCCATTGTACAAAAGCCAGTAGTAAAGAATGGTCAAGTTATGGTTGGTAACACGATGAAATTATCTATGGCTTGCGATCACAGAACTGTAGATGGTGCAACAGGAGCATTATTCCTTCAAACATTACAGGGTTATATTGAGAATCCAGTAACTATGTTGATTTAGTAATGTCATTCTTATCGTAGCGAAGAATCTATAATATATTAATCCTGTTTTTCCTATTAACTATCGGGAGAAACAGGATTTTTACTAATAAATAATCTACTCAGCAGTCTCTGGACTAATAATTGTTCCAACACTATTTACAGCATTTGCAGGGAATCCTCCTTTTTTAGCATGCTCAAGAACCATTTCTTTGTTAGGAGCAAGATATACACAATACATTTTGTCTCCAGTTACATAACTGTGCAGCCATTGGATGTCAGACCCCAATTCTTTCAATACACTGCAAGACGTTTGGGAAGCTCCTTTTAAATCTTCGGCAGACCATTCTCCAAGAGCAGGAATTTCTCTTTCAATGACGTACATGTTCATATTTTCAGCTAAAGCCTCAGGTTTTACCATTTCTAATGATAAGTTTTCAGCTTCAAGTTTTTCTATTTGCGACTGTAGTTTTGCTACAGTAGATTCTAAATTGTTTTCTTTTTTCTTATTGGTACAACTTGTAATAGAAAAGGCTATTACAAAAAGAAGTAAAATTTTTAGTGTTTTCATAATTGTTGGTTTTAGTTTCCTACTCTTTGGCTTTTCGGAATGCGCCTCGTTTTTTTATGTGGTAGCAGAACTCCACTTTTTCAAATATATAAAAATATATTAATTAGCATGTTGTTTGGAATATGTTTTAGGTGTAACTCCGAATTTGTCTTTAAAGCATTTAGAAAAATACGAAGGGTTTTTAAATCCTGTTTGTTGAGCAATTTCAGTAATATTTCCTTTGCGATCATACATTAAATGCATGGCTCTGTTTAATCTAAAATCTCTAATAAAACTACTTGGAGGTTTGCCTGTAAGCGATATCATTTTTCTATAAACTTGCGACTTGCTATACTTTAAGGGCTTACTGAAATCTACAATGCTAAAATCTGAATTGTTCCAAATAGTTTCAACACAATTCATTAAATTTGTTAAGAACTGTTCTTCCGAAAAATTTAAAGTTCTTATATGCTCTTTATTAATAAATGTATTTCGGTTCTCTTTTTCGTAGGCTTTTTTAACTTCAGAAGTAATTACAATTTGATTTTTTACAACTTCGCACATTCGTGTTGAAAGCGTTTGAGCAGCTATTCTATTGGTATGATGTGCTATTCCAATTTTAAGATGTCGAATAGATTTATCAAACTTTAGCGTGATGTATTTAAAATTAGACTTCACTTTTAAAGCACATAAAATAGCGTTGGTAACCGAATCAAATAATACGATATATGTATTATCATCCTGCTTTAATATCTGGCTATCAAATTTCTTCAACAACTTTGATATGCCATTGTGAAGTTTTTGTGTAAATAAGTTTAGCTGATTGGCTTCTAATCTATGTAAATAGTCGCTTGTTTCAATTACCATAACATACTTCATTTCCATATCTTTATTATCTGAAGTATTACTATTTTTCATTTTTAAACCAATTAATGATAGTCTTACAATTTAATGATTTTTTATGAATTTTAAAAGCTAACATTTTAATATCATGCAGTTAAATATTAATCATTTTTAATATTTCGTTAAGAATGAAATATAAACCTTAAGGTATTAAGTATTTTTTTATCTTTAAGCACGAAAATATATTTAAATGAAAAAGATAGGATTACTTACAATTTTATTTTTAATTGTCTGTTGTAAAAAGACTGATGAATCTAAAACAATTATAATAACAAGTGATCAAGTTAAAGAGGGTGTCACTTATCTAGCTTCTGATGACTTAAAAGGAAGAGAAACTGGAACTATTGGAATTGATAAAGCGGCAACTTATATAGAAAACCAGTTAAGAAATTTTGGTGTTAAACCCTATTTTGAAACGTATCGAGATTCTTTTAAAATAAAAAAAATAGACGCTTTTAATGTAGTTGGATTTATTGAAGGTAATGATGATAAACTTAAAAATGAGGTTATAATTATTGGTGCACATTATGATCACATTGGTTATAAATCTAAAAGTGTAGAAAATGATTCTATAGGTAATGGTGCTAATGATAATGCAACTGGGACCGCAACGGTATTAGCAATAGCTGAATATTTTGCAGCAAAAAATAATAACAAACGTAGTATTATGTTTGCGTTATTTTCGGCAGAAGAAATGGGATTATTAGGCTCCAAACATTTGTCAAAAAAACTAAAAGATCAAAATTTAGATTTATATACTATGATAAATTTTGAAATGACTGGAGTTCCTTTTCCAGATAGAGACTATGTGTCTTTTGTCTCTGGTTATGACTTATCTAATATTGCTGAAAAAATTAATCATTATACTAGCTCAAATCTAATAGGTTTTTCTGATGTGTCTAAAAAATATAATCTATTTAGAGCTTCAGATAATGCACCTTTTTATGACGTATTTAATGTACCCTGCCATACTATATCATCTTGCGATCTTTCAAATTACGATTATTACCATCATGTTGACGATGAAGCCGAAAAAATGGATTACGAACACATGGCAAGTTTTATTAATAGTTTGATTCCAGCTATTGAAACCATGAGTAACACACCAACAAAAGAAATTAAAATACATGAGTAAAAATGTTATCATAACAGGAACAAGTCAAGGCATAGGTTTTGAATTGGTTAAACTATTTGCCAATAGCGGACACAATGTATTGGCATTGTCTAGAAAATCAAAACCTATTTTAAACTTGAATATAGATAACGTAACTACTTTTCCTTTTGATTTAGGTAATCTTGAAGCATATAAAGAAGTTGAAGAATTTATTTTTTCTGAATGGAAACAGGTTGATGTTTTAATTAATAACGCAGGAACACTTTTAAATAAACCTTTTGCTGAAACTACTTTTGAAGATTTTGAAGAAGTTTACAAAACCAATGTATTTGGTGTTGCCGAAATGACAAGAATTGTTCTCCCCTTTATGAAAAAAAACAGTCATGTAGTAACCATTAGTTCAATAGGAGGCGTACAGGGAAGTATGAAATTCTCTGGATTGGCAGCATACAGTTCAAGTAAAGGTGCAGTAATTACTTTAACCGAATTATTAGCTGAAGAATACAAAGAAACAGGTCCTTCTTTTAACGTATTAGCACTTGGTGCAGTACAAACCGAAATGTTGGAAAAAGCGTTTCCAGATTATAAAGCATCAACTACAGCTTTAGAAATGGCACAGTATATTTATAAGTTCTCTTTAAATGGTAATAAATATTATAATGGGAAACTGTTGCAGGTTTCAAATTCTACACCTTAAACTCTTTCAAAATTTGCTGTAAAGTGACGTAAAAATTTTGGTTCGTAAGTAATCTTGATTCCTTTAGAGTTTTGTTTTTCTTTAAGTATTTCTTCAAAGGTTTCAATAACATAATCAATATGACTTTGCGTGTATACTCTTCTAGGAATTGCAAGGCGTACCAATTCCATTGGAGCAGGGATCAAATTGTTATTTTCATCATATTTACCAAACATAACAGACCCAATTTCGCAACCTCTAATTCCTCCTTTTAGATATAAATCGCAAGCAAGAGCTTGTCCAGGATATTCGTGAACAGGAATGTGATTATACAATGCTTTCGCATCTATATAAACTGCATGACCACCAACTGGTCTTATTATTGGAACTCCCATTTCTAATAATTTGTTTCCTAAATAAGTAGTGCTGGTAATTCGGTAGTGTAAATAATCTTTATCGAAAACTTCGTCAAGCCCTATGGCTATAGCTTCCATATCTCTTCCAGATAAACCTCCATAGGTAACAAAGCCTTCTTTTATAATTAAAGTAGTAGTACAAGCGTTTGAAATCTCTTTACTTTTTAAAGCTATAAATCCACCCATATTTACTAAAGCATCTTTTTTTGCACTCATTACAGCACCATCTGCCAATGCAAACATTTCTTGAGCAATAGCTTTGTAACTTACATTTTTATAGGCTTCTTCTCTTTGAGCAATAAAGTAAGCATTTTCAGCAATCCTACAACAATCCAAAATATATAAAACATTGTATTTGTCACAAATAGTTCTTACATCTTTAGCATTTTGCATACTAACAGGTTGTCCGCCACCACTATTGTTAGTAACTGTAAGGATTACAGTACCTATGTTTTCTGCTCCATACTGGATAATAGTGTCTTCGAGTTTTTTAATATCAATATTTCCTTTAAAAGGATGATCTAGAGATGGTTGCATTCCTTCTTCTGTAATACAATCAATAGCTGTTGAACCAGCATATTCAATATTTGCTCTTGTAGTATCGAAATGAGTATTACTTATAAAAACTTTTCCTTTTCCTCCTAAATAAGAATATAAGATACTTTCGCCTGCTCTACCTTGATGCGTTGGAATAATGTGAGGATATCCTGTAAGTTCACTAACAGCATCTCGCATTCTCTCCCAACTTTTTGCTCCAGCATAAGATTCGTCACCTCTCATAATACCTGCCCATTGTTCGGCACTCATAGCTGTTGTGCCACTATCTGTTAACAAATCAACAATTACTTTTCTTGATTCAAGTAAAAACAAATTATGTTTGGCTTCCTTTAAGTAGTTAAGTCTTTCTTTTTCGGTTGACATATATATAGGCTCAACCATTTTTATTCTGAAAGGCTCTATGATGGTTTTGTGTTGCATGTTTATCAATTTTATTTTTTGGCATGATTATTAGTGCTTCAAAGATGAAATAATAGTAGAGAATATAAAATGATATTTGTCATACGTTTATCTTAATCACTATCCTTTTATAGAAGTTAAAAAGGGTTTTGCAATTTGTAATTTTAACTCCTATTTTTGTTCTGATGCAAAACGAACTTCAACAATATATTCCTCAACAGGCTTTGCAAAAAGTCTTACAGCTTTTAAGGCATGATAATTTAACTGTTATAATTAAAAAGGAGCGTAAAACACGTCATGGAGATTATAAAAGATTGCCAAGAGGAAAGCATCAAATAACCATAAATTCTAACTTAAATCCGTATAGATTTTTAATTACATTAATTCATGAAATTGCTCACTTTGAAGCGTATAAAAAATATGGAAGATTTATTAAACCTCATGGAATAGAGTGGAAAAGAAGTTTTCAGCATCTTATGTTACCTTTTATAAATCCTGAAGTTTTTCCGATTAAATTATTGCCACTTATCGCAAATCATTTTAAAAACCCTAAAGCAACCAGCGATACAGACACT
Organism: Bacteroidota bacterium; assembly: GCA_003650305.1. Lineage (GTDB taxonomy): Bacteria > Bacteroidota > Bacteroidia > Flavobacteriales > Flavobacteriaceae > PRS1. The sequence goes on from QMOV01000009.1 coordinate 21,240, forward strand.
AAATTAGCACTAGCTTTAAAACAATTTGATGAACCAAACGATAAAACCTATATTTTTGAAGTGCCTTTTGGAAGCACATTTAAAATGTACAATGGAAAAGTATTTCAAAAAGGAAATAAACGCGTAAAGCGTTACGAGTGTATTGAGATTAATACAGGAAAATTGTATCTTTTCAATCCAAATGCTGAAGTTGAAATTGTCATTCCTGCGAAAGCAGGAATCTCATGAAATGAAACTAAATTGTTATCTTAAGCGAGTCACATTGAGCTTGTCGAAGATAAGTTTAAAGGTCTTAATTATAAATTGAATAAACTAAAAAGCAGATTCCTGCTTTCGCAGGAATGATAGATATGAACAAAAATTATTACGCAATATTAATGGCTGGAGGTGTTGGATCAAGATTTTGGCCTGTAAGTACTCAAGATTTTCCAAAACAGTTTCACGACATGTTAGGAACTGGAGAAACGCTTATTCAGAAGACCTTTAGCCGTTTAAGTAAGCTAATTCCCATCGAAAATATTTTCATTTTAACCAACGAGCGATATAACGATTTGGTGTTTGAGCAATTACCAGAAGTTACAAAACGTCAGGTAGTTTTAGAACCTGCAATGCGTAATACTGCACCTTGTATATTGTATGCTTCTTTAAAAATTCAGAAGGAGAATCCAGACGCTGTAATGATAGTTGCACCAAGTGACCATTGGATTGAAGATGAAAATGAGTTTACTAAAAACGTGCAACAAGCATTCGATTTTTGTTCTAAAAATGATGCCTTAATGACACTTGGCATTACACCAACATTTCCGAATACTGGTTATGGATATATCGAATATGATAAGTCTGCAAACAACGCAATCAAACCTGTAAAACAGTTTAGAGAAAAACCAGATTACAATACTGCAAAGGAGTTTATAACTCAAGGAAATTTTCTTTGGAATGCAGGTATTTTTATGTGGAGTGTTAATAGTGTGGTTGAAGCATTTAAAAGTTGCCAACCACAACTATTCGATTTATTTAAAAAGGGAATAGAGGTTTATAATACCGATTTTGAAGACGATTTTGTGCGCGATAATTATGGTAAAGCTGAAAATATTTCGGTGGATTACGCCATCATGGAAACCTCTGAAAGTGTATTTGTTCTTCCAGCTGAGTTTGATTGGAACGACTTAGGAACTTGGGGCAGTTTGTACGATAAATTAGATAAAGATGATAATGGGAATGCTATTGTAAACGCTAGAACTTTATCCAAAGACGCTTCAGGAAATATGATAAGAACTAAAAGCAATAAAATAGTTGTTATTGATGGTTTGCAAGATTATATTATTGTTGATAAAGATGATGTTTTACTTATTATGCCTAGATATAAAGAGCAAGATATTAAAGAAGTACTTCAAAAAGTTAAGAACAAGTTTGGAGAAAAGTACATATAGCTAAAGACAAATTAGAACGCTGGTTAAGAGAAATACTAGACTTAGATACGCTTGTGGTTAGGAGAGTGAATTAATATTATTTTTATTAAGCATTCAAAATATTTAATCCTTATATAATATATCATTACTAAACAGAAATGCTAAAATTATTAGATAATTATTTTTTAGATGAAAGTAAAATTTGGTTAAATAGATATATGCCAGTTAAGAATTTAGAACGTTGTTTAAAGAATGGACAATTTAATTTAAATTTTACTCGAATAGAATTATATGATGACATTTTAGAAGGTTGGAGGAACGACTTTCCAGAATTAAATCAAGCATGGAAAAATTTTGTTAGTTATGCAAAAAGAATTACAAATGATGGAGGAATTGTTGAGTCAGGTAAATGTGTTGTTCCTTTTTTTCTTGAATTAAATAAAAACTTAAAAGAGAATTCACATCAAAATATTTTTATAATTAAGGAAATAGAAAATTACTTAAAATTAATTGAAACAAACTTTGCTTCATGTTGGTTCATAACTGAATCACTACATTTTGAAGAAAGATATATGTGGAATATTTATGGAAAATCGTCCGAAGAACCTGCTGCCATGATTTCAATAAAATGGATAGAGTTAAAGACTATATTGGAAAAATCTAAAAAATGTTTCGTTTGTGGATTAGTTGACTATGATGGAAAAAGTAAAAAAAATGCTTTATTTAAAAAACATTCTTCATATTCACATGAAAAAGAATTTAGAATTATAAGTTCTGATTTTAAACATGATTATAATCCTTTAGTTGTAGAAAAAACTTTAAAAAAGATTATCACATTAAGTGAACCAATATCTTCAAATGAATATAATAAAATTAAATCTGTACTAAAAGAACAAGATGAAATAAAATATTCTAATTTACCTATTCAGTGGAAATTGAAAGACATAAAAAACCTTTTATAATAATTACAATGTAAAGCATTGAAGAACTGAGATAAAACATTCCTGTCTTATTTTTATCTTCAATTTATAAGATTCCTGCCTTCGCAGTAAAAAATATTACTGCCTTTCCTCAATATACATTTGTCTTACTTTTTTCATAAGATCTGAAGAATATACAAAGTTAGTAACCGCTTCATTATCGGTTTTAAAAATAGTTTCTTTAGAGCCTTGCCAGACTTTTACACCATCTATTAAAAAAATAATTTTTTCACCAATTTCCATAACAGAATTCATATCATGAGAATTTATAACTGTTATTATTTGGTATTCGTCAGTTATTTCTTGTATCAGGTTATCTATAACAATTGCAGTTTTTGGGTCTAATCCTGAGTTGGGTTCATCACAAAATAAATATTTTGGGTTATTTACAATGGCACGAGCAATAGCAGCACGTTTTTGCATTCCTCCAGAAGCTTCGCTTGGCATTTTGTTGTGTGCATCGGCTAAATTAACACGCTTTAAAACAAAATTAACACGATCCTCCATTTCGCTTTTACTTTGTTTGGTAAACATTCTTAAAGGAAACATCACATTTTCGGCAATGGTCATAGAATCAAACAAAGCTCCACCTTGAAACAGCATTCCTATTTTTGCTCTTAAGTCACGTTTTTGGTTTTCGGTTAAATCAGAAAATATTTTCCCATCATAAGAAATACACCCTTTTTCATAAGGGAATAATCCCAATAAGCATTTTATAAAAACGGTTTTCCCTGAACCACTTGCACCAATAATAAGATTGGTCTTCCCTTTTTCAAACGTTGTACTTATACCTTTTAAAATATGAGCTTCTCCAAAAGACTTGTATAGATCTTTAACTATAATCATTAGCTTAATAACATTTGGGTTAGTATATAGTTTAAAAGGATTATCATTACACTAGTCCATACAAAAGATGTTGTACTGGCTTTACCAACTTCAAGTGCTCCACCTTTCATGTAATAGCCATGAAATGATGGTATGGTTGCTAATAAAAAAGCAAAAACAAAAGTTTTTATAAAAGCATAGGATAAATGAAACGGAATAAAGTCTAATTGTACTCCAGTTATATAATCTTCAAGCGTAGTAAAACCACCATAAACACAAGCTGCCATGCCTCCAATAATTCCTAAAAAGATAGCGATAGAAATAGCAAAAGGATATAGCATAAGTGCTATAACTTTAGGGAATACTAAATAATTTAATGAGTTTATTCCCATAACTTCTAATGCATCTATTTGCTCTGTAACTCTCATAGTACCAATGCTAGACGTAATAAATGACCCAACTTTTCCAGCCATAATAATAGAAATAAATGTTGGAGCAAACTCTAATATAATGGATTGCCGAGTTGCAAAACCAACTAAATATTTTGGTATTAATGGATTTGTAATATTTAAAGCGGTTTGAATTGTAACAACACCACCAACAAAAAAGGCTATAAAAGCAACAATCCCTAAAGAACTGATAATAAGATCGTCAATGTCTTTTAAGATAAGATGTTTCATCACAGACCATTTTGTTGGTTTGCGAAACATCTCTTTAATCATCAAAAAATATTTTCCAATATTATGGAGGTAATTCATATTTATTAAGTTAGTGCTAAAGTAAAAAAAATACTATTAGTTATTTTAAATAATAAAATTTTAAAAATCTTATTTTTTGAAAGGATTAAAACAGGTCTTTTACATCTATATTGGTTTTTTCAATATAGTTTAGTAACTCGTCTTTACCAATACTTTTTGAAGAAGACGTAATAAAATAGTTTGGCATGTCTTCCCAAGTTTCCAAAAGGATTGCTTTATAGATTTCAATATGGTTTTCTATAGCTTTGGGCTTCAATTTATCTACTTTAGTAAAAACAATCGAAAACGGGATTTGATGCTCGCCTAACCATTCCATGAATTTTAAATCGATAGGTTGAGGTTTATGCCTAACATCAATAAGAACAAAAGCAGATACTAATTGTTTGCGTTGCTCAAAATATAAAGTAATAAATTTTTGAAATGTTTTTTTTGAAGATTTTGATACTTTAGCATAACCATAACCAGGTAAATCGACTAAATACCAATTTTTATTAATAATAAAATGATTTATTAGTTGCGTTTTTCCAGGTCTTCCAGAAGTTTTTGCCAAATTTTTTCGGCTTGTAAGCATATTTATTAACGAAGACTTGCCAACATTACTCCTACCAATAAAAGCATATTCAGGCAAGTTATTGCTGGGACATTTATTTACATCTTGATTGCTAATGACAAATTCGGCAGATTTAATTTTCATTTAAAAAATTACAAGTTTTAGTTTCAAAATAAGATGTATTAAGAAAGAGAATTATTAGTATTATATGTCTTTTTAAAGACTTAAAACTTTCTGTCAATTAACCATTGCAAAAGAATTTGGTTAAATTCTTTTGGGTGTTCCATCATAGCTGCATGCCCACATTTGTCAATCCAGAACAAGTCGGAATCTGGTAAAAGCTCTTGAAAAACCTCTGCGACTTCAGGTGGAGTTACAACATCGTTTTTTCCCCAAATTATGCAAGTTGGTGTTTCAATTTCAGGAAGATCTTTAGACATGTTATGCCTTATAGCGCTCTTGGCAATAGCTAGGGTTTTTATAAGTTTATTCCTGTCATTTACAATTGCAAAAACGTCATCAACTATTTCTTTTGTAGCTATTTCTGGATCATAAAAAACCTCTTGAGCTTTTTTCTTAATAACATCATAATCACTTCTTTTCGTGTAGCCACTTCCCATGGCACTTTCATACAATCCTGAACTTCCAGTTATAACTAAAGCCTTAATTTTTTCAGGATACAATTTTGTGTGATATAAAGCAATATGTCCACCCAAAGAATTTCCTAGCAAAATAACCTTGTCATAATTCTTATAATTTATAAAATCATACAAATAATTTGCAAAGCTCTTTACATTAGTTTTTAAAAGAGGCATTATATATAGTGGTAACTCAGGAATAACAATCTTAAATCCGTTTTTGCTGAAAAATTCTGTAACGGCATCAAAGTTACTTAAGCCACCCATTAAGCCATGAAGGATTATAATTGGAGTGCCTTCACCAACTTCAATATAACTATAATCATCTTCTTTATTTAATGTGTATGCCATGTATTTAGTGTGGTATCTATAAAAACAAATCTACATAATTTTTATTTAAGAGATTCCATAGATTATTGAACATTGTTAATTAAAAACTTCATTTTTTAATCATTTGATTTATAGTGTTTAAAGAACTATAACTTCATGTTTTTAAACGAATTATTATGCATTTAATAGAAAATTATTAACAAAGTGGTAAAAAGTGGTAAAAAGTGGTAATTTTTTTATTAGATTTGAGTCTTATACAACTAAACCAATTTAACTTTGAATTCTCTTATAGGAACATACGAATGTAAAGTTGATGCTAAAGGCAGGCTCATGTTGCCTTCAGCATTAAAAAAGCAATTAACTCCTGTTGTTCAAGGTGGCTTTGTTTTAAAACGCGCTGTTTTTCAATCGTGTTTGGAGTTGTACCCAATGAATGAATGGGAAACTTTAATGCAAAAAGTAAATAAGCTAAATCGTTTTAAAAAGAAGAATAACGATTTTATTCGTCGCTTTACTGCAGGCGTAAAATTTATTGAGTTGGATGCTTCGGGACGTTTACTTGTTCCAAAAGATTTAATTGCTTTTGCAGGTATTTCCAAAGAAATCGTGGTGTCTTCGGCAGTTAATATTATTGAAATTTGGGATAAGGATAATTATGAAAAAGCTATAGACGATGCAGCGTTGGATTTTGCAGATTTAGCTGAAGAAGTTATGGGACAAGATGAAAATGGAGATGGAATATCATAATCCAGTATTGCTAAAGGAGACAGTTGAAGGTTTAAATATTATTGAAGATGGAGTTTATGTTGATGTAACCTTTGGTGGTGGAGGACATAGCAGAGAAATCTTAAAACGTTTAGGAAAAAACGGAAGATTAATAGCATTCGATCAAGATCAAGACGCTCTTTTAAATACAATTGATGATAGCAGGTTTACGCTAATTAATGAAAATTTTAGACATGTAAAACGGTTTTTAAGATTTCATGGTGTAAAAACAGTTGACGGTATTCTTGCTGATTTTGGAGTGTCTTCACACCAATTTGATGTGGCAGATCGTGGGTTTTCTACACGATTTGAAGCAAATCTCGATATGAGAATGAATCGGCAGGAAACACTATCGGCGTACACAGTTGTTAATGAATATGACGAGCAGCAATTAAGACAAGTATTTTGGCAATATGGCGAATTGAGAAATGCACCAGCTTTAGCAAGAACAATAATAGCCGAAAGAAAACATGGAGAGATAAAAACGACAGAACAGTTAAAGAGTGTGTTAAAAAAATATCTCCCAGATTATCGTAAAAACAAAATTTTGGCCCAAATCTACCAAGCTATTAGAATAGAGGTAAATCAAGAGATTGAAGTATTAATAGAATTTTTGCTTCAAACTCCAGATTTATTAAAAGAAGGAGGCAGATTGAGTGTTATATCCTATCATTCTTTGGAAGATAGATTAGTAAAACGATTTATTAGGAGCGGAATGTTTAAAGGTGAACCAGAAAAAGATGTGTTTGGCAATTTTAGTGTTCCATTAAAGAGGATAGGGAAATTAATTATTCCAACTCAAGACGAAATAGATTTAAACAATAGGGCAAGAAGTGCAAAATTAAGAATAGCAGAAAAACTATAATAATATAAAAAACTATAAATCTTTTCCCTTTGGGAAAATGTCCGAAGGACAAAAGGGCTTATGAAAAAAAGCATAAACAGCATTTTAAGAGGAAAATTTTTAATAAGCGAAGATTCGTTTAAGAATTGGAAGCTCCTACTTTTTTTATCATTTCTCGCAATTATTATGATAGCAAGTTCGCATAGTGCAGATAGAAAAGTATATGAGATTGCAAAATTAAACGAAGAAGTTAAAGAGTTGCGATCAGCTTTTGTAGATGGACGCTCTATGTTAATGAAGCTTAAAATGGAATCTTCGGTAGTAAAAAAATTAGCAAATAAAGGTTTGTCTCCATCAGAGATACCACCAAAAAAAATAAAAGTAAAACCACAAAATTAAAATTTAAACTTGGCAGTAAACGAGAAAAACATATTAAACCGATTGTATTTTGTAGCAGGATGTATGTTTATCTTCTCACTTCTGGTGGTTTATAAGTTGGTTGACATACAATTTGTTCATGGTAATCAATATCGAGAATTAGCTGATAAAAGAACTGTAAAGAATGTTATTATTCCTGCAAACAGAGGTAATGTATATTCTGCAGATGGTAGTTTATTAGCAACATCAGTTCCAAAATATGATATTAGAATAGATGCCATTACGCCTTCAAATAAAAACTTCGAAAAATACTTAAAACCATTGTGTGATGCTTTATCTAAATTTCACGGAAAATCTTCAGCATATTATCAACAAAACATTAGAAAGGCAAGAGCTAATAAAAACAGGTATTATTTGTTAGCTAGAAATCTTGGGTATTCCAATTATTTGAAATTTAGAAACTTTCCATTATTAGAATTGGGAGCTTTTAGGGGAGGATTAATTGTAGAGCAAACTACTAAACGCGAACATCCAATGGGAGGAATTGCACAACGTACTATTGGTTACGAAAGAATTGATGAAGATGGTAATGTAACGCGACCAGGAATAGATGGTGCATTTGGCGTAAAATATTTAAGAGGAACAGATGGAAGACGTTTAAAACAAAAAATAGGGAAAGGACAATGGAAACCTATTCAGGATTTTAATCAAGTTGAACCACAAGATGGTTACGATATATATACAACAATAGATGTCAATATCCAAGACATTTCGCATCATGCACTTTTAGAACAACTTGAATATTATAGTGCAGATCATGGAAGTGTAATAGTAATGGAAACCAAAACAGGCGAGATTAAAGCAATCTCAAATCTTGGTCGTACATCTAAAGGTACTTATTATGAACGATTGAATTATGCTGTAGGAGAATCACACGAACCTGGATCTACATTTAAACTAATGGCTATGGTTGCTGCGCTTGAAGATAAGGTAATCGATACTAGTGATGTTGTAGATACCGAAAAAGGTGTGCTCTCTTTTTATGGTCGTAAAGTAAGGGATTCTAAACATGGAGGTTATGGTAAAATTTCAGCTTCAGAAGCATTTGAAATGTCTTCAAATACAGGAATGGTAAAACTCATATATAATAGTTATAAAAACAACCCTTCAAAATTTGTGGACAGACTCTACAAAATGGAATTAAATAACACTTTGGATTTACCAATAATTGGTGAGGGAAAACCCAAAATAACCCATCCTTCCGACAAAAAAAATTGGGACGGATTAGATTTGCCATGGATGGCATTTGGTTATGGTGTTTCCCTAACTCCTTTACAAACCTTAACATTTTATAATGCCATAGCTAATGATGGCGAAATGGTAAAACCTCGTTTTTTAAAAGCCGTAAAAGAATTTGATAAAACGATTGTTCCTTTCGAGAAAGAAGTTATTGATCCTTCAGTATGTACAGTAGAAACAGCAAAGAAAGTAAAACAAATGATGAAGAATGTTGTTGAGAAAAAACATGGTACGGCTCATAATATTTATTCGCCAAATTTTTCAATGGCAGGAAAAACTGGAACCTGTCAAACAGAATATTGGATAGAATCCGGTAGATATATTTCTTCGTTTGTTGGTTATTTCCCAGCTGAAAACCCGAAATATTCATGTATAGTAGTTATACATAAACCTGATACCAAACTAGGCTATTATGGTAATATTGTTGCGGCTCCAGTATTTAAAAAAATTGCACAAAAAATATATACAGATACTCCAATTATTGATACTGTTGAAGATTTAGATGAAAAGTACACCATTGTAGAAAAAAGTTATGAAACCTACTTTGATGTAGCACAAAAATACAAAACAATAATGCCAAATGTAGAAGGAATGCCAGCTATGGACGCTATTACATTGCTTGAAAACATGGGAATGAAAGTTAAACTTATTGGAAGCGGAAACGTAATTAAGCAATCGGTTGCCAAAGGAATAAAAATAAAGAAAAATCAAATAGTAGTATTAGAATTGTCTTGATAGAATTAAAAAACATATTGTATAAAGTTACCCTAAACGCTGTTGTAGGTAGCACAAATATTGCGATAAACGAACTTCATTTCGATTCTCGAAAAATTGCTGCAAAAGATGTGTTTGTTGCTATTATTGGTTTTAAATATAATGGGCATGATTATATAGATACTGCAATACAACAAGGTGCAATAGCAATTATATGCGAAAAAATTCCAGATAACATTATTGATAATGTGGCTTATGTTGAGGTAGATAACTCTCATAAAGCATTGGCTATAATGGCTTCAAACTACTATGAAGTACCTTCAGGAAATTTAAAACTAATTGGTATTACTGGTACTAATGGAAAAACTACAGTTGCGACCTTATTATATCAATTATTTAAAAAAGCAGGTTTTAAGGTTGGATTAATTTCAACAGTCAAAATTTTTGTCGATGATAAAGAGTATGTCGCAACACTTACAACACCAGATTCTCTATTAGTTAATAAGTATTTAACCGAAATGAATACTGAAAGTGTTGAGTTTTGCTTTATGGAAGTAAGCTCCCATGGTATCCATCAAAACAGGACTGAAGGATTACAATTTTCAGGTGGAGTTTTTACGAATCTAACACACGATCATTTAGATTATCATCACTCTTTTGCCCAATATCGTGATGTTAAAAAATCATTCTTCGATAAACTGCCAAAATCTGCATTTGCATTAATAAATATTGATGATAAAAACGGATTGATAATGATGCAAAATACGGCATCAAGAAAATATACTTATGCCTTAAAGAGTTATGCCGATTATAGAGCACAAATACTCGAAAATCAATTAAACGGTCTTCTGCTTAAAATAAACGATAACGAAGTTTGGTCTAAACTCATAGGCAATTTTAATGCATACAACCTACTTGCTATTTATGGTACAGCTGATTTATTGGGTTTAGAAAAAGATGAAATACTTCGCTTAATGAGTGAGTTGGATAGCGTAACTGGAAGATTTCAATATCTAATATCGAATGAGATAACTGCCATAATTGATTATGCACATACACCAGATGCTCTAAAAAATGTATTGGAAACCATAAATAGTATTAGAACTAAAAATGAAGAATTAATTACTGTTGTAGGATGTGGTGGAGATAGAGATAAAACCAAAAGACCTAAAATGGCAAATATTGCTTCTGTATTAAGCACAAAAGTCATTTTTACCAGCGATAATCCAAGAACCGAAAGTCCAGAAGCTATTATAGCTGAAATGGAAGTTGGTGTAGAACCACAAAACTATAAAAAGACGATTTCTATAGTTGATAGAAAACAAGCAATAAAAACGGCTTGTCAATTGGCGCAACCAAGCGATATCATTTTAATAGCTGGAAAAGGACATGAAACTTATCAAGAAAGAAATGGGAAACGTACCGATTTTAATGATTATAAAATAGTTGAAGAATTTTTAAAACAATTGCAAAAGTAAGATGCTATATTATTTATTCGAATATTTAGAAAAAGAATTCCAATTTCCTGGAGCTTCACTCTTTGGGTTTATAACTTTTAGAGCTGCACTAGCAATAATCCTTTCCTTGCTTATTTCTACAATTTATGGAAAACGAATCATAAATTATTTGCACAAAAAACAAGTGGGAGAAACCATTCGCGATTTAGGTCTCGAAGGACAACAAGAAAAGGCTGGAACGCCAACAATGGGTGGACTTATTATAATACTAGCGACGTTAATTCCAGTAGTATTGGTAGCCAAATTAGACAACATTTATATCATTCTTCTTATTGTAACTACTGTTTGGATGGGAACAATTGGGTTTATTGATGATTATATCAAAAAATTTAAAAAAGATAAAGAAGGATTAAAAGGAAAGTTCAAAGTATTAGGTCAAATAGGTCTTGGAATTATTGTTGGGACAACATTGTATTTTCATCCACAAGTCACAATAAAAGAAAAATTGCCAATTGCCGAACAACAACAAATTTTGGCTGCCGATTCTAACGTCTCACCATCAAAACTTTTTAAAGCTGAAGAGCGTTCCACAAAAACCACTATTCCGTTTGTGAAGCAAAATGAATTTGATTACGCAAGTTTAATAACTTGGATAAGTCCAGAACTTTCAAAATATGCATGGCTAATTTTTATTCCATTAGTTATTTTCATTATCACAGCAGTATCTAACGGAGCAAATCTCACAGATGGAATTGATGGTCTCGCAGCTGGAACTTCGGCTATAATTGTACTCACTTTAGGGATTTTTGCTTGGGTGTCTGGTAATATCATTTTTTCCGATTATCTCAATATTATGTACATACCAAGAGTGGAAGAAATTACGATTTATATCGCAGCATTTGTAGGAGCACTTATAGGGTTTCTATGGTACAACACCTATCCAGCGCAAGTGTTTATGGGAGATACAGGAAGTCTAACTATTGGCGGAATTATAGCTGTAATAGCAATTGCAGTTAGGAAAGAATGGTTAATCCCATTATTGTGTGGCATTTTTTTAGCAGAAAATTTATCAGTAGTAATGCAAGTAAGTTGGTTTAAATATACGAAGAAGAAATATGGTGAAGGACGACGCATTTTTAGGATGTCGCCATTACATCATCATTATCAAAAAACTGGTTATCATGAAAGTAAAATTGCAACTCGATTTTGGATTATAGGAATTTTGCTCGCAATTCTTACAATTGTGACATTGAAAATTAGATAAAAATATTTATGAATTAGGATTTACGATTTACGAATGAATTAATGAAAGAGGCTTTAAAAAATAGAACAAAAAGATTTGCATCAGATTGTTGGCATTTGTGTACAAAGTTTCCTGTTTCAAGAAAGTATAATGCTTTTTGTAACCAATAGATAAAATGTTCTAGTTCTGTTGGAGCAAATTATAGAGCAGCATGTAGAGCAAAATCTACTGCAGATTTTATCAATAAGCTAAAAATTGTTGAAGAGGAGACAGACGAAAGCATGTATTTTTTAGAATTGCTTATAGAAGTAAGTGATAAAGAGCATTTGGAACTAAAAAGATTGCATAAGGAAGCTAACGAATTGCTATCAATTGTTGTGGCTTCAATTAAAACAATGAGAAAACGTAAATAGTGAATCAAAAATCAAAAATCGTAAGACGATTAGTCATATTAGGAGCAGGAGAAAGCGGTGTTGGTACAGCACTTTTAGGACTGGAAAAAGGATTTGAAGTTTTTGTTTCAGATAAAGGAAATATAAAAGAAAAATATAAAGAAGTTCTTATACATAATGAGATTGAATGCGAAGAAGATCAGCATACGGAACATAAAATTCTAAATGCTGATGTGGTAATGAAAAGCCCTGGAATTCCAGATGAAGTTGCAATAGTAAAAAAGTTGGTTGAACATAACATTTCTGTAATATCTGAAATTGAATTTGCTTCACAATTTACAGATGCAAATATTATAGGAATTACTGGAAGCAATGGTAAGACTACAACAACAATGATGATTCATCATATGTTAACTAATGCCGATTTTAATGCTGGTATTGCTGGAAATATTGGAGATAGTTTTGCTAGACAAGTTTCAAAAAGCAATTATGAGCATTACGTGTTAGAGTTGAGTAGTTTTCAGTTAGATGGCATCGAAAAATTTAAACCACACATTGCCATTATTACCAACATTACACCAGACCATTTAGACAGATATGACTATAAGTTTGAAAACTACATTGCTTCAAAATTTAGAATTGCAATGAATCAAACCAAAGATGATTATCTTATTTATGATGCTGACGATGAAGTGATAGTAAATTACTTAAAAATGAATCCAGTTCAATCTATATTATTACCATTTTCATTAGTAATTAAGGTAGATAATGGTGCGTATTTAGAAGATAACAATATAAAAATAACAATAAAAAATAACCAAATAATTATGCCAACAGCAAACTTAACTTTAGAGGGAAAACATAATATAAAAAATGCCATGGCAGCTTCAACTGTAGCGCATTTATTAAAAATAAGAAAGCACACTATTCGTGAGAGTTTAGAAAATTTTCAAGGGGCAGAACATCGATTGGAGCATGTACTTCGAATAAATAAAGTGCAATACATAAATGACTCTAAAGCAACAAATGTAAATGCAACATATTATGCTTTAGAAAGCATGGATGCTCCAACAGTTTGGATTGTTGGTGGTGAGGATAAGGGTAATAATTATAATGGATTATTTCCTTTTGTAAACGAAAAAGTGAAGGCAATTATATGTTTAGGTGTTGATAACAGAAAGTTGTTTCAAACATTTGGGAACATGGTAGATATTATAGTAGAAACCCAGTTTATGAGTGAAGCCATTAAAATAGCTTATAAAATAGCCGAAGCTGGAGATAATGTGTTATTGTCACCAGCTTGTGCAAGTTTTGATTTATTTGAAAATTTTGAAGATAGAGGAAGACAATTTAAAGAAGCAGTTAGAAAACTATAAACAATATAACTATAATAATTCTCCCCTTTGGGGAGATGTCCGCAGGACAAATGGGCTAATGCAAACATTATTTAATAACATAAAAGGAGATCGTTTAATTTGGGCTATTGCAGCATTGCTTGCAATATTCTCGTTCCTTCCTGTTTATAGTGCAGCGAGTAATCTGGCATATATAAGTGGAAATGGTGATACCTTTAACTATTTTATTAAACATTTTGTACACCTCTTTTTAGGATTTTCAATAATGTATGGTGTCCATAAAATTCCATATCGCTATTTCAGAGGTTTATCTATGGTAATGATTCCTGTTATTTTGGTGTTGTTGTTCATTACAATGTTTCAGTCAAATCCATCCGAAAGCTTAACCAATGCAAAGCGTTGGATTAGTGTTCCTTTTGTTGGGTTTACATTCCAGACTTCAACATTAGCATCAGTAGTATTAATGGTTTATGTAGCTAGATACTTATCTAAAATTAAAGATAGAATAGTCACTTTTAATGAAACTATTATACCTTTATGGTTGCCTGTATTTTTAGTATTAGCTTTAATTCTTCCAGCTAATTTTTCAACAGCAGCTATTATGTTTACAATGGTAATGGCATTAGCATTTTTAGGAGGTTATCCTATTAAATATTTAGGCTTAATTGTAATAACAGGTGTTGCAGCGTTTTCAATTTTTATTCTTGTTGCCAAAGCTTTTCCAGATGCAATGCCAAACAGAGTAGATACTTGGATGAACAGAATAGAGAGCTTCACCAATGGAGAAGTTACTGAAGCCGATTACCAAATAGAGAAAGCCAAAATTGCTATAGCCTCTGGTGGTATTCAAGGAGTAGGACCAGGAAAAAGTATTCAGAAGAATTTTTTACCCCAATCATCATCCGATTTTATTTATGCGATTATAGTTGAAGAATATGGACTTATTGGAGGATTAATTTTAATGTTACTTTATTTATTGCTACTGTTTAGAATAGTAATTGTGTCTCATAAGGCTGAAACGCTTTTTGGTAAACTATTAGTAATAGGAGTTGGTTTACCAATTGTTTTTCAAGCATTAATAAATATGGCTGTTGCAGTAGAATTATTTCCAGTAACTGGACAAACATTGCCACTAATAAGTAGTGGAGGAACATCTATTTGGATGACGTGTTTGGCAATTGGAATTATTTTAAGCGTTAGCGCAAAACGTCAAGAGATAAAAGAACAGGAAGAAAATTTAGACAACCCATTAGAGATTTTGAGTGAAACTATCTAAAATTACGATTTGAGATTTTAGAATTACGATTTATTAAATGAAACGAGCAAGTTAAAAGCTTTCTCAACCAGAGAAATGATTAATAATGAACAGCATGTGACCATTGAAAACAATAAGAATAAACACATGAAAGAAATATTAAAAAAACGAACTAAAAAATATGCTGCTGATTGTTGGCATCTGTGTACAAAATTTCCTGTTTCAAGAGAGTATAATGCCTTTTGTAATCAATTAATAAGATGTTCTAGTGCTGTTGGAACTAATTATAGAGCAGCTTGTAGAGCGAAATCTACGACTGATTTTATTAATAAATTAAAAATAGTAGAGGAAGAAACAGATGAAAGCATGTATTTTTTAGAGTTACTTTTAGAGGTAAGCGATAAAGAACATTTAGAAATGAAAAGATTACATAAAGAAGGAAATGAATTATTATCGATTGTTGTCGCATCAATCAAAACAATGAGAAATCGTAAATCGTGAATCGTAAATCTAAAATATATAAAATCATTTTATCTGGCGGAGGAACTGGAGGACATATTTATCCTGCAATCTCGATTGCTAACGAATTAAAATCCCGTTTTCCAAACGCAGAGTTTTTGTTTGTTGGAGCAAAAAATAAAATGGAAATGGAAAAAATACCACAAGCTGGATATAAAATTGAAGGACTTTGGATTTCTGGCATTCAACGTAAGCTAACACTTAAAAACATATCATTTCTTTTTAAGCTTATAAGTAGTTTGTTTAAGTCAAGAAAAATATTAAATGCATTTAAACCAGACGTAGCAGTTGGCACAGGTGGTTTTGCAAGTGGTCCATTATTACAAATGGCAGTTTCTAAAAGAATACCGAGTTTAATTCAAGAACAGAATTCTTATCCAGGAATTACAAATAAGATACTGGCAAAAAAAGCAAATAAAATATGTGTGGCTTATGATGGTTTAGAGCATTTTTTTCCAAAGAATAAAATAATAAAAACAGGAAATCCAGTACGACAAGATATATTAAACATAGACAATAATTCAATAGAAGCTAAAGATTATTTTAAACTTAAACATAATAAAATTACGCTTTTAATTATTGGAGGAAGTTTAGGAGCAAGACGAATAAATCAATTAGTAGAGGATAAGTTGGAGTTTTTTCAAACCCAAAACGTGCAAATTATTTGGCAATGTGGCAAGTTGTATTATAACGCATATAAACAATATAATGATCAAGAGTATGCACAAGTACATGCCTTTTTGAATAGGATGGATATGGCTTATGGAGCAGCAGATATTATCATTTCAAGAGCAGGAGCAAGTTCGGTTTCCGAATTATGTGTAGTAGGAAAGCCAGTAATTTTTATTCCATCTCCAAATGTTGCAGAAGACCATCAAACCAAAAATGCAAATGCTATTGTAGAAAAAGAAGGAGCGATTTTAATTAAAGAAGAAGATTTAGAAATAGACTTCGAAAATAAGTTTTCACAATTGGTGAATTCGCAGGAAAAACAACAAGAATTAGGGGTAAACATAAAAAAATTAGCTTTGGTTAATGCAACAAAAGATATAGCAGACGAAGTTGAAAAGCTTTTGAATAAAGACAATTAATAACTATAAAATTTTTCCCTTTGGGAAAATGTCCGAAGGACAAAAGGGTATGAATTTAAACAGCATACATAACATTTATTTTATTGGCATTGGTGGTATTGGCATGAGTGCACTTGCTCGATATTTTGTTGCTAATAAAAAGAATGTTGCTGGTTACGATAAGACTCAAACAGAAATTACAAACCAGCTTGAAGAACAAAATATTATAGTTCATTATGAAGATGATGTAAACAATATCGATAAACGTTATTTAAACCCAGAAACCACTTTAGTAGTTTACACACCTGCTATTCCAAAAAACAATAAAGAACTTACATACTTTTTAAATAATAGTTTTCAGGTTTTAAAACGTTCTCAAGTTTTAGGTTTAATTACTAATAACAAAACGTGCATTGCAATAGCTGGAACACATGGTAAAACAACTACCACAAGTATTTTAGGGCATTTGTTAAAAGAATGTAATGTTGAAGTTACAGCATTTTTAGGAGGAATAAGTGAGAATTATAATTCTAATCTCATTCTTGAGGGTAATAAAGTTTTTGTAGTTGAAGCCGATGAATTTGATCGTTCATTTTTAACATTATCTCCAGATTTTGCTTGTATAACATCTATAGATGCAGACCATTTAGATATTTATGGTAAAGCGGAAGACTTAGAAAAATCATTTATAGCATTTACAAAAAAATTAAAACCTAATGGAAAACTATTCGTAAAAAAAGGATTGCCAATAAAAGGCATTACTTATGCTCTTGAAGAAGATGCAGATTACACAGCTACAAACATAAAAATAAAAAAAGGAGTTTATATGTTTGACGTTAAAACACCGAGTCAAAATATTGAAAATTTAAAATTTAACCTACCAGGTAGACATAATTTGTCGAATGCATTAATTGCACTGGCAATGGCTGTAGAATTTGGTTGCTCTCCTTACAGTCTTGCCAGCGCATTAGCATCTTACAAAGGTGTAAAGCGCAGATTTACTTATCAAATTAAAACAGAAAAATTAATATTTATAGACGATTATGCGCATCATCCAACAGAGATAAATGCAGTATATCAAGCTGTGGGCGAGATGTATCCTAACCGAAAAGCATTAGTGATTTTTCAACCACATCTATATAGTAGAACACGGGATTTTGCAGATGAGTTTGCACAAAGCTTGTCACAATTTGATACAGTATTGTTGTTAGATATTTATCCAGCTCGTGAATTGCCAATCGAAGGTGTTACATCACAATGGTTATTAAGTAAAATAAATAACATAAACAAGAAGCTCATTTTGAAATCTGAAATCGTTTCAGAAATAAAAAAGAATAATGCGCAAATTATCTTAACTCTAGGAGCTGGAGATATTGGAGCAGAAGTAAAACATATTAAACAAGAATTAGACATTGCGAGTTAACTGGAATTACATAAAGGCATTGGTTTTATTGGTGTTGGTAAGCTTTTTGTTTGCTTTTTCAACAAAGCGAAATGCAGAGCGAAATCTTACTAAAATTGATATAAACTTTATTGGAGAAGACAATTTATTTATCACTCATGAAATGGTTAATAAATTGTTAATACAAAATGAACAGGACGTTACGAACGTGGCTAAAGAAATTTTAGATTTGAATGAGTTAGAAACTGCCCTAAATTCTAATTCCATGATTAAAAAAGCACAAGTATATCTTACTGTAAATGGTGAGGTTAGAGCAGATGTTATTCAGCGCAAACCCATAGCAAGGGTAAGCACAAATGCATTTTATTATATAGATGATGAAGGCTTATTTATGCCTTTATCTAAAAATTATACAGCTCGTGTGCCTTTAGTTAAAGGTTATGTCGAAAAAAACAACCTGAATACTATTTTTAAAATAGCAGATAAAATATATAGAGACCCATTTTTAAAAACACATATCGTAGAGATTTATCAAAAACAAGATAACACGATAATACTCAAAACTAGAGTGTTAGATTTCGAAATTGTTATAGGAAATTTAGATAGGTTAGATAAAAAAATAAACAATTTTAAAGCCTTTTATCAAAAAGCAAAAAAAGATAGAACGCTAAAAAAATATAGTAAAGTGAATTTACAATTTGAAAACCAAGTGGTATGTACTAAAAAGTAAACGATGGAGAGCAAAAAAATTTCAGTAGGATTAGACATAGGAACAACAAAGATTGTGGCTATGATAGGTCGCAAAAACGAATACGGTAAATTAGAAATTCTTGGTATTGGTAGATCAAAAAGTTTAGGTGTTCATAGAGGTGTTGTTAATAATATAACACAAACCATCCAATCTATACAGCAAGCAGTACAAGATGCCGAAACCGAATCTGGTGAAACAATTCAAGAAGTTATAGTAGGTATTGCAGGACAACATATTAGAAGCCTTCAGCATAGTGATTACATTACTCGAGCAAATTCTGAGTTGGTTATAGACGAAGACGATATTGATCTTTTAGTTAATCAAGTACATAAACTTGTTATGTTACCAGGCGAAGAAATTATTCATGTATTACCACAGGATTATAAAGTTGATGGGCAAGCCGAAATAAAAGAACCAATAGGAATGTATGGCGGACGACTAGAAGCCAATTTTCATGTTGTGGTAGGACAAGTATCTTCTATTAGAAATATTGGTCGCTGTGTTAAAAGTGCTGGTTTAGAATTAGAAGGTATAACATTAGAGCCTTTAGCATCAGCAAATGCGGTATTAAGCCAAGAAGAAAAAGAAGCAGGAGTGGCTTTAATTGATATTGGTGGAGGAACAACAGATTTAGCAATTTTTAGAGATGGCATAATTCGTCATACGGCTGTTATACCTTTCGGCGGAAATGTCATAACAGAAGATATTAAAGAAGGCTGTTCTATAATAGAAAAACAAGCAGAATTATTAAAAATAAAATTTGGATCGGCTTGGCCAGGAGAAAATAAAGACAATGAAATTGTTTCAATTCCTGGATTAAGAGGTAGAGAACCAAAGGAAATTACTTTAAAAAACCTTTCTAAAATTATACATGCTCGAGTAGTAGAAATAGTAGAACAAGTATATGTAGAAATTAAAAACTATGGTCACGAAGAGCAAAAGAAAAAACTTATTGCTGGAATTGTATTAACAGGAGGAGGAAGCCAATTAAAACATTTAAAACAGCTTGTAGAATATATTACAGGAATGGATACTAGAGTAGGTTATCCCAACGAACATTTAGCTGGAGACAGTGACGATGAAGTCACAAGCCCTTTGTACGCAACTGCAGTTGGATTGGTAATGGATGGTTTGCGAAGACAAGAAAAAAAATGTTTGGAAAAGGTTGAAGAAGCAACGCACCAATTTGGAGAATACGATGATGAAAATAATGAACAAGGACAGCCAAAAAAAGAGAGAAAATCATTTTTAGATAAATTAACTGAACGCGTAAAAGATTTTTTAGACAACGCAGAGTAAAAAACATAATTAATTAATCAACAATATTGAACAAAAACAAAACCAGTAAATCTAATTTTATGAGTAGCAACAAAAATATTGGTAATATAACCTTCGATTTACCAAAAAATCAATCTAACGTCATCAAGGTAATTGGTGTTGGAGGAGGAGGAAGCAACGCTATAAACCACATGTTTCAACAAGGTATTAAAGGTGTTGACTTTGTAATTTGTAATACAGATGCACAAGCTTTGCAAAATAGTGGTGTGCCTAACAAAATTCAACTAGGAGTAAATCTAACCGAAGGGTTAGGTGCTGGTGCTAATCCAGAAATTGGCGAGCAAGCTGCTGTCGAAAGCCTTGAAGACATTCGTCGCATGTTAGATACCAATACAAAAATGGTGTTTATAACTGCTGGAATGGGAGGAGGAACAGGAACAGGTGCAGCTCCTATTATAGCCGAATTAGCAAAAGAAATGGATATTTTAACAGTAGGAATTGTGACTATGCCTTTCCAATTCGAAGGGAAGATTCGTACCGAACAAGCTCAAAAAGGTGTTGAAATTTTACGAGAGCATGTAGATTCTTTAGTTGTAATAAATAATAATAAACTTCGTGAAGTTTATGGCAACCTTGGGTTTAAAGCTGGTTTTTCTAAAGCAGACGAAGTGCTTTCTACTGCTTCAAGAGGAATAGCCGAAGTAATAACACATCACTACACACAAAACATCGATTTGCGTGATGCAAAAACAGTTTTGAGTAATAGTGGCACAGCTATTATGGGCTCAGCCACTTCTTCAGGTTCTAATCGTGCACATGATGCCATTTTAAAAGCTTTAGATTCTCCGTTATTAAATGACAATAAAATTACTGGAGCCAAAAACGTATTGTTGCTTATCGTTTCTGGTGCCGAAGAAATTACTATTGATGAAATAGGAGAAATTAACGATCACATTCAAGCCGAAGCTGGTTATGGAGCGAATATTATTATGGGAGTTGGAGAAGACGAAACCCTCGAAGATGCTATTTCTGTTACTATAATTGCTACTGGTTTTAATGTAGAACAACAAGATGATATTACGAATACTGAAGCTAAAAAAGTGATACACTCTTTGGTAGAAGACAATCCAACTACCGAACAAGATTTAACTACCGAAAGAGAACCAGCCATTATAACACCTGATATCATTTTGGAAAATGATGAAGAAAAAATCATTCATACCTTATTAGCTGATGAAGACATTGAAATGGATTTGGTAAAAAGCACAGAAGAGATTAAGAATATGGAGGTAATTTATGATGAAGTATTATTAGATGCTAAAGAGGCAGACTTTATAATTAATGAAGTTGTTTCAGAAGAATTGGTAGTTGATGACGCTCCAAAAGAACAAACCATGCTAACTTTCGATTTGCCAATATCCACATCTGAAACAAATATTGAAGAACCTTCAACTAATGAAGAAGTTTTGTTTGAGTTAGAAGAGAACGTAAAAGACATTCCTGTTAAAGATTATATAGAACTTATTACAGTGACTGAAGCTAATAAAGATGGCGAAACGCGTTATGCATTAGATGATTATATTGTTTTAGAATCGGCAATAAACGAAGGTGCAGAACAAGATGAAGTAGCCGTAGAAGTTGAAAAAGAAATAGTTTTTGAAAAGAAAGTTTTAGACGAAGTAAAAAAGGAGAAGAATTTAGCTGAAGAATTAGACCCAATAAATAGTCCAATTTCAGAATTGTTAAAAGAAAGAGCAGATGAGCGACGACAAACAATGAAAGACTTTAATTATAAATTTAATATCGCAAAAATTGATGACATAGAGAAAGAACCTGCTTATAAAAGGCAAGGTGTAGATCTTAAAGATGCACAACATTCATCAGAAACCGATGCATCACGATTATCTGTTGGATTAGATGAAAATGACGACATACAATTGCGAAGTAACAATTCTTTTTTACACGACAATGTAGATTAATAGCAAATCAAGTTAGTGTTTTAAACTTCGCATAAACCCGAAAATATTCCCTCAATTTTTTCGGGTTTTCTTTTGGTGAAGCCTTTTTGAAAAGCTAAAGCGCATTCAAAAAATTAAGCAGAACTAATCCCAATGAAAATTGGGATCTATGTATTTGTTTTCGGATATTTTTGTCATTCCCTCAAAGGAGGGAAGTTTTTTTCTTACTATCTTCGTGCAAAATATTAATTATGAGTTTACAACAAGAGCTGATGACTGCATTAAAAACAGCCATGAAAGCTAAAGACCAAACAGCTTTAACCGCTTTACGTGCTGTTAAATCTGCAATTTTATTGGTCAAAACTGAAAGTGGAGCTTCTGAAGAATTAACAGAAGAACAAGAACTAAAAATTCTTCAAAAACAAGTAAAA
>QMOV01000010.1 GCA_003650305.1 Bacteroidota bacterium
CAGTAATTGGTAAGCATCAACTTTAGCCCATCTTGCTATATTATTAATTAATGTAGAAGAAGAACCTAATCCCCAAAACGGTGGAAAATCTAATTTAGTAGTTACTTTGTAACCAAATTCCTGATTTAAAAAATTTGGATTTAGTTGTTTTACTGCACGTAAAATTTGTACTATTCTTTTGGAAACTTTATTGTCATCCTGAACTTGATTCAGGATCTCATTGTTTTGTAACAAAAATGCACCTTCAAACCAAATATCACCTTCATGGTTTATACTCTTCCAAATTAGTTTTGGTTCACCAATGATTTCAATTGTTAAGGATTGCCCAAATTGAGTTGGTACAGCAAGTGCTAAAGCACCATCGAGTACCAGATATTCTCCTGTAAGTAATAATTTTCCGTTGCTAAAAAACCCTTGCATTCTTTAATTGTTATTGGTCAATCGTAATTTTTCTAACGCTTCAACAACAGCATTATGCGTAGCAGCATTGGTTTTAAAATGCTCAATCAAAGTTGTTTTTTCATTATCGTTTGCTTCAAACTGATTTAAAATATTAAGCAAATGCATTTTCATATGTCCTTGCTGTATTCCTGTAGTTATGAGTGAACGTAAGGCAGCAAAATTTTGAGCAAGTCCAGCAACAGCAACAATTTGCATGAGCTCTTTTGCATTAGGACTGCCAAGCATTTCCAGAGCTAGTTTTACTAAAGGATGCAAGTTAGTAAGTCCGCCAACGGTTCCCAATGCTAAAGGGATTTCCATCCAAAATGTAAAGATATCATTATCAATTTTGGCATGAGTTAAACTAGAGTATTTCCCATTTTGGGATGCATAGGCATGTGCTCCAGCTTCAATAGCTCTAAAATCGTTTCCTGTGGCTAAAACCACAGCATCAACACCATTCATTATGCCTTTGTTATGTGTTACTGCCCGATATGGTTCAACTTCGGCAATATTTACAGCTTGTATAAATTTAGCAGCAAATTCTTCTGGAGAAATTCCTTTGTCTTCATTTAAATCTTCCACCTTACAACTTACTTCTGCTTTAACTAAACAATCCGGAACATAGTTGGAGAGAATACTCATTATAATTTTAATGTCTTTCTCTACATTTGTAAATTGTTCAAATTTAAGGGCTTCATGTTTAAATGTTTCGGCAAATTGCTCGAGACAGGAGTTTATGAAATTGGCGCCCATAGCATCCAATGTTTCAAAAATAGCATGAAGCTGATAATACTCTTTTAGATCATTAGTTTTATCTTTTAATTCAATATCAATAATACCACCACCACGTTGTTCCATATTTTTGGTGATGGGTTTAACAGCGTTGATAAGTCGAGGTTTTATAAAATTGAAATATGCCTTTAAGGTCTCAAAATCACCTTGATATATAAAATGAACTTGTCCAACTTTTGTGGTAGAAATGACTGTGGCTTTAAATCCACCACGATCTAACCAAAATTTTGAAGCTTTACTTGCTGCAGCAATAACAGAGCTTTCCTCAATCGCCATTGGAATAGTGTATAGCTTACCATTGATTAAAAAATTTGGAGCAATACCAAAGGGCAGATAGTAATTGGTTATGGTGTTTTCTATAAATTCGTCATGAAGCTGTTGAAGCTTTTCATCTGAATTCCAATACTGTTTTAATACGTTTTTTGCAATATCTTTATTAGTGAAATATGTTTCAACAACCCAATTAATTTTTTGTGCTTTAGAAAGTTTAGAAAAACCTGATATCGATTTACTCATAATTTTTGTAATAAACGAATAGCAAAGATACTATTCTGGTGCTTTTAATTAAATATTACACTTTCTAAATGTTAAATTCGTGTGTTTTTCACAGTATTTTTTGGGTATTGAACAAAAAGGGTTGTGTTAGTCAATGTGTTTCTTTAAATTGCAACAACATTAAATAGAACTTATTATAGCATAACTCATATAATAAGTTCGTTTTTTATTTATACAAATGATTATAAAACATATTTCGTTTTTCTTCTTTTTCACAGTTATCAAACTAACTTTTACTAACTAATAATAAATTTATGACAAATTCGGCTACATTGAAACAAAAAGAATTATTTGGACATCCAATAGGATTATTCATTCTATTTTTTACCGAAATGTGGGAACGTTTTTCTTATTATGGTATGAGAGCCATTTTAGTACTATACTTGGTTGGTCTTACTACAGATTCTAACGCTGGTTTGGGCTGGTCTAATGGAGACGCTTTAGCATTGTATGGATGGTACACTATGATGGTATATGTTATGTCAATTCCTGGAGGGATAATTGCAGATAAACTATTGGGTCAGAAAAAGTCAGTATTATATGGAGGGATTTTACTAGTATTAGGGCATAGTATTTTAGCTGTAGAAACGATGTGGGCATTTTACTCAGGATTGGTTTTAATAGTTTGTGGTGTTGGTATGCTGAAACCAAACATTTCTACCATGGTTGGAGGATTGTATAAGAAAGGAGATATACGCAGAGACAAAGGATTTACCATTTTTTATATAGGGATAAATCTTGGGGCATTTTTATCCAGTATAATAGTTGGATATGTTGGTGAAGTTTATGGCTGGCATTATGGATTTGGACTAGCTGGAATTGGAATGTTGCTTGGGTTAATTCAATACCTTTATGGGCAAAAACATTTAGCTCATGTGGGTAATTTTTTAGGTGCTTCCAAAAATGAAGAGGAGAAAGCATTATTGAAAAAACCACTAACAAAAATTGAAAAAGATAGAATTGCAGTATTGCTAATTTCATTTTTATTAGTAATAGTTTTTTGGGGAGCATTCGAACAAGCAGGAGGGTTAATGAATATTTATACTAAATATAAAACCAATAGAATGTTTATGGGTTGGGAAGTTCCAGCTACATGGTTTCAATCTTTAAATGCCTTTTTTATAGTTATATTTGGAACATTTGTTGCTGGTTATTGGGCTAAAAGAAAATTGAATAATAAACTTTCTACTTCATTATTCAAAATGATTTTGGGGTTAATAATTATGGGTGCTGGATTCTTTTTTATGACTGGAGCTACAGCGCAATTTGAATCTACAGGAACTTCAGCAATGTATTGGTTGGTCTTAGCTTATTTGTTTCATACAATTGGCGAATTATGTCTTTCTCCAGTAGCACTATCATTTATTACAAAATTATCTCCTGTTAAATATGCCTCAATTATGATGGGAGTCTATTTTGCAATGACAGGATTTGGAAGTAAACTAGCTGGTTTGTTAGGAGAGTGGTCTGAAAGCCTAGGAGAATATATGATTTTCACAGGAATTGCAGTATTTTGTGTTGTTTTAGGTCTTTTAGTATTAACCATAAGGAAAAAACTAGAAGTTTTTACACATGGAGTAGAAGATGATGAAGTTGAAATGCATTATGACGAAGCAGAAGGTTTTGAACTGGCAGATAATTAACAAATAACAACTAAACCTCACAGATTTTTAAAAATCTGTGAGGTTTTCTTTTATAAATATTCAATATATTTTTTATGAATACAGATGTAGAAAATCTTTTTAAAGACAAAGTATTAGGACATCCAGCAGGATTGTTTGTCTTATTCTTTACCGAAATGTGGGAACGTTTTTCCTATTACGGAATGCGTGCAATATTAGTTATTTTCTTAACTGCAGCTATTACTGGCGAAAATCCTGGTTGGGCTTGGTCAAGAGAAAATGCGTTATCCTTATTAGGAACCTATGCACTATTGGTTTATTTAACACCTATTTTAGGAGGCTATATAGCTGATAAAAAAATTGGCTATCGAATGGCAGTTGTAATTGGAGCATTGTTAATGACTTTAGGTCATGCGTCAATGGCTCTGGAAACTCCAACGTTTTTATATATTGGGATTAGTTTTCTTATTCTAGGGAATGGTTTTTTTAAGCCAAATATGACTTCTATTATATCTCAAATGTATGAAGGACACGACGACAAAAAAGATGGAGCATATACCATTTTTTATATGGGCGTTAATGCTGGAGCGTTTTTAGGAATAATGCTTTGTGGTTATCTGGGCGAAAAAGTAGGTTGGAGTTTTGGTTTTGGTTTAGCTGGGGTTTTTATGTTTTTAGGAATGCTGCAGTTTTGGTTTGCAAAGCCAATATTTGGAGAGATTGGAGATAAACCTAAAGCGAAAACTGATGAAGAAATAATTATACCTAAAGGCGATAAATTAAATCCATTTACTAAGTTAGATAAAATACTCATAGTTGTATTTACTATACTCTCAGTTGTTTGGATTCTTAACGACCCTTTGTCTAAAATTGGTAATACAAATCTTTTAGATTTTAATGCCTTTGGATTAACAGGCAGTACATTTACTATTATTGTAGCAGTTTTTTCATTTTTATTTTTATTGGTATCAAGAATTATAAGATATGCACCAGTTATTAGAGATAAAATGATAGCTGTGTCTATTTTTGCGTTTTTTACTATTTTCTTTTGGGCTTCTTTTGAACAAGCTGCAGGATCGTTAGCCATTTTTGCTATGGATTATACTGCTAGAAGTTTAACAGGGAATTCAGCTCTTATCTTTAAAATAATAGATACAGTTGTTACTATTGTTCCGTTAGTAATTATTTCATGGGTTTTATATAGTCTGTTTATAAAAACAATTAAAAAAATAACATTATCTAATGTAATTTTAGGATTTAGCTTTGTGTTAATCTGGATTATCGTTGTTTATAAATTAAACAGAGAATTTTCTAACCAAGACACAGAAGTACCAGCAACATGGTTTGCAATTTTAAATTCCTTATTTATTATTATGTTCGCACCTTTGTTTTCAAGATGGTGGGAAAGTAAATACAATCCAAGCGCAGCATTTAAATATGCTTTTGGTTTAATTCTTTTAGGATTAGGTTTTGCATTTTTAGTTTATGGTTCGTCAAGTATAGAACAAGGAGCAAGAGTAGCACAAGTGAGTATGATTTGGTTAATCATGGCATATTTGTTCCACACTCTTGGAGAATTATGTTTGTCACCTCTTGGATTATCTTACCTGAGTAAGTTAGTTCCTGCAAGAATGATTGCTATGATGTTTGGTATTTGGTATATAGCTATTGCTATTGGAAATAAAACCGCACATTCTTTAGGAGGAATGATTGATGATATTACAACAAATTATTCGATGTCAACTTTTTTCTTAATATTTACGATTATCCCAATTGGAATTGGAGTATTAGCAATACTATTAAATCCAGTGCTTAAGAAACTCATGCATGGAGTCCGATAATCGAGTTAATAGTTAAAACAAACCCAAAATGCTCCTATGTTGGAGCATTTTTTGTAAGTTCGGAACGAATTTTGCAACAATAGATATATGAAAAAATTCGGAATAATAATAACGTTAATTGTATTAGCTTCAGTTAATGTTACTGCTCAAACAATTAATTGGGTTACACTTGAAGAAGCTGTTGAACTTCAACAGAAAAACCCAAAAAAGATTATGATGGATGCTTATACTAATTGGTGCGGACCTTGCAAATTGTTAGATAAAAGAACGTTTCAAAATAAAGACGTAGCAGATTATGTAAATGAACATTATTATGCTGTAAAGTTTAATGCTGAAGGAAATGATGAAATTACATTTAATGAGAGAACATTTACAAATCCTAATTACGATCCTGCAAAAGCTAACAAACGTAATTCACAACATCAATTAGCTAGTTATTTTAGAATTAGATCGTACCCAACTATTGTGTTTTTAGGCGAAAATCGAGAGCTTATTACGGCAGTTATTGGTTTTAAAACACCACAGCAATTAGAGTTGTATTTAAAGATGTTTAAAGAAGACGATCATAAAAGTCTATCAACCCAAGAGGAGTTTGACGAATATTATACTGCGTTTAAACCAGAGTTCCAACAATAAAATATTTAATAACGATATACATAAGCTCCCTTTTTACCAGTTTGGTGAAAAGGGATTTTTTGTGCTTCACAAGTTTTAAACCAACGTTCTTGGTAGCTTTTAAAATTACTACCATCGCTTATAATCAATTCTGGTTGTAATGTGTTTATTAATCGTCTTAAATTAATCTTTGGCGAGTTTCGTAATAATACAATATCGGCTTTAAACGATTTTACATTATAAATTCCTAAACTATCTACGACCAAAAGATTTTTATTATTAAGCATATAGACAGATTGTAAACTATCTATAATAGTTTCAGTTATATGTTCGCCAATTTTAAAATTTGTAATACTGCTATTATTTTCTGCTGAAACTTTATCTAAATTATGATGTAAAAGGAGTTGGTTTTTTTGCTTCATCCCGATAATACTATGTCTACTTTTATGAAACACAATGAATTTAGTTGTTGATGCTTGATGTTTGTTATATATAAACGCACTTTGAATACATACAATCGAAATTAAAAAAAACAGTACACTTATATAATTTCGTTTTTTATAAAGATTCACAATAGAGACAATGAAGATATATGAAACAATAACTTCAATTATTCCGAATGAAATATTTTTGAATAAAAATTGCTCTTGTTGCGAAATCCAGCTCACAAAATCATTCATCAGGCTGATAATGCTTCCGTAGAGATTAGCTAAAATTGATGGAAGCATATTTACCAATGCCAGAGTAATTATAAAAATCCCGAAACCTAAAATAAACCCTAAAAAAGGAATTATAACCAAATTCGAAATAAAAAATAAACCTGGAAACTGATGAAAATAATATAAGCTAACTGGAATTACACCAAATTGAGCAGCGAGAGTTACTGTAAAAATTTGCCAAAAATAATCAATGATTTTAAGTTTTGGTTTCCAAAGTTTATAAAGCATAGGTTGAATGGTAACAATAGCGAAAACAGCTAAATAGCTTAATTGAAAACCTACATCTAATAAAAACAAAGGTTTAAAAAGCAGTATAACAAACATCGAAATTGCCAACGTATTAAAAATGTTTGTAGGCCGTTTTAAGTTTATGCCAACAGCAACAATGCTGAACATTGTAACAGCTCTTGTGACCGAAGCCGATAATCCTGCGATTATGGCAAAGCTCCAAAGAAGAACTACAATTAGTAAAATTTTAATGGTCTTCCCATGCTTTATTCTTTCAATTGGCTTAAACATAAAATTTAATAAAAGCAGTATAATACCAACATGAAGTCCCGAAACTGCTAATATATGAATCACTCCAGCTTGTGAATAACTGTCGTAAATGTCTTTTGAAATATCTTGTCGCTGCCCAAGCAATAAAGCATTAATTATAGCAAGTTCATCTTCTTTAAAATTCGATTGTTTCAGCTTTTTATTTATGCGTTCTCGTAGTTTAGCAGCATAACCAAAAAGCGTATGCTTTTGAGTGCTGATTAATAAAAATTCAGCATTGGTAATATATAATTGATTGTAAATATGTTTCTTCTGCAAATAATTTTTATAATCAAATTGATGTGGATTTAGTGGTGCATTTACTTCCTGAAAGTAAGACCTTGCTATTAAAATATCATCTACTTTTAAGATAGCTTTAGTAGAATCTTTTTCAACATTAAGTAAGGACTTTCCTGAAACAGATTCATTGTTGATTTTAAGAATATCTATAACATATTTGTTGTTATACAGACTGGGTTTTAAAATTTCCCTTATTCTAAAATTATTAGAATAAACAGTATCACTAGTTAAGATATCTTGCTTAGAATAATGATCTTTAAAATTAAGTTGGTTATTAATATTTACGGTTAATACACCAATACTTATGGTTGATGTAAAAATTATTAATCCAATCCAAATATGTTTTTTGTAGTTCTTTTTTGAAAGAAGTATACCTAGTCCTAAAATTGTTAAAAGTGTAACACTAATCAAAAAACTAAGATGTAATTCAATATTGAAGTTATAGCCAATAATAATGCCTAAAACAAGACAAAAGGTGAGTTTAATTATGGTAAAGTTGAGCAACTTCATACATGTAAGATAATAAATATCTTACAACACTCGTCTTGCTTCTATAAATGCAGATTGCCAATAAGGTTCTAAAAGAGAAGAAATAATTACGCCTTTACTTGTAGTAGAATGTATAAACTCAATAAAACCTCTCTTTAAAGTTACAACTAACCCAACGTGATTAATTCCTTTTCCTTTCTTATTTGTTTTAAAAAATAACAAATCGCCTTTTTTTACTTCGTTTAGTTTTATGTGCACACCTTTTTTTGCCATATTTCTCGATATTCGAGGCAGCACTATATGTTCAGATTTAAAGGCAACATATATCAAGCCAGAACAATCCATACCTTTATTTGTAGTGCCACCATATTTATAACGAACACCATTGTATGTTTCAGCATTTTTTATAATGTTATTGGCAAGTTTATTAAATGATACGTTTTTAGTTGAAGATGTTTCTGCCTTTTTTGAATTATCACTTACACGTTTTGATGATTTGCATGAAGTAAAGCAGCATATTAAAAGTAAAATTAGAATAGTTTTTTGCATGGTTTAAAACAGGAATTTCATCTAATTAATAGAATTATATATTAACTCTGCAACCTTTTCACTTGCACCTTTACCACCTAGTTTTTTTTCTAAATCGTAATAGTTAATAAAAAATTTGGTTCGTTCATAATCATCCAGAATTATAGTGAGTTCTTGTTTAAGGGTTTTAGTGTTAAATTTATTTTGAATAAGTTCCGTTACAACTTCTTTATCCATAATTAAATTCACCAAAGAAATATATTTAATATGCTTAACCAAGCGTTTTCCAATTTGGTAAGAGAGCCAACTGCTTTTATAACAAACAACTTCGGGAACTTTAAAAAGAGCAGTTTCTAATGTTGCTGTTCCTGATGTAACTAATGCTGCAGTTGAGACACTTAATAAGTCGTGAGTTTGGTTATTTATAAAATTTACGTTAGTATCATCTATATATTGCTTATAGAAATTAAAATCTTGACTAGGTGCACCAGCAATAACAAATTGATAGTCTGGAAAATCATTAACTACACTTAACATAACCGAAAGCATTTTGCGTATTTCTTGTTTCCGGCTTCCGGGAAGTAAAGCAATTATTGGTTTTTCGTTTAGCTCATGTTCGGCTCTAAATTCATATTCATCTACTTGATTTCTTTCAGCTACAGAATCAATTAATGGATGTCCAACAAATTCTACAGGATAGTTGTGTTTGTTTTCGTAAAACTTTTTTTCGAAAGGAAGTATTACATACATTTTATCCACATCGCGTTTAATGGCTTTAATCCTGTTTTCTTTCCAAGCCCAAATTTGAGGAGAAATATAGTAATGTGTTTTATAACCTTTTTGTTTTGCCCATTTTGCAATACGCAAATTAAATCCAGGATAATCAATAAATATAATCACATCTGGATTATAAGCATCAACATCTTGTTTACAGAAGGATAGATTTTTGGTAATGGTTCTTAAATTCAAAATCACTTCTAAAAACCCCATAAACGCTAATTCTTTATAGTGTTTTACTAAAGTGCCACTTACATTTTGCATAAGATCTCCACCCCAAAATCTAAATTCAGCATTAAGATCTTGTCTTAATAATGCTTTCATTAGGTTCGAGCCATGTAAATCCCCTGACGCTTCTCCAGCAATAATGTAATATTTCATCTAAAAATTAATTATAAATGTAAAAATAGCAATGCAAACCGTTGCCAATAATACACCTCTTGCTCTATAATCTTGTTTCTTTTTTATAAAAATAAAAAAAGCAACTAAATTTAAAATTGCACCTAAACTAATAAGTTTTCCTAAAAACCCTTCGGCTGAAGCTGTTTTTAGAACAGTAATAAAATCATCTCCATTGCCTAAAAGTGTTGCAGCAAAAAATAGTCCAATAATATTGGCAAATAAACCAACAAGAAAACCTATAATAACTTCATTTTTAATCATTTTAAAGACCAAGTATTTAATTGTTGAATAAAATGATGTGCTGTTAAATCAAACTGTACTGGAACAACAGAAACATAACCGTTATTTAAAGCCCATTCATCTGTATCTTCGCCTTTATCTAAATTAACAAATTTTCCTGTAAGCCAATAATAATCTTTGCCTTGAGGGTTTTGACGTTTATCAAATTCTTCTAACCAATTGGCTTTGGCTTGCCTGCAAATTTTTATGCCTTTAATTTCTTTTTTATTTAATTTAGGAAAATTAACATTGAGAACTATACCATTAGGCAATCCATTTTGTAAAACATTTGTAGTAATAGTTTTAATAATATCTTCAAAAGGAGCAAAATTAGCATCCCAATTATAATCTAAAAGCGAAAAACCTATGGCAGGAATGCCTTCTATTCCAGCTTCAATGGCAGCACTCATGGTTCCAGAATAAATTACATTTATAGACGAATTAGAGCCATGATTAATTCCAGAAACACAAATGTCTGGTTTTCTGTCTAATATTTCATGTACAGCTAGCTTAACACAATCGGCAGGAGTTCCAGAAGTGCTGTATTCGGTTTGAGGACCATTATCAATTTGCTCTTTGTTGCAATGCAAGGTAGAATCTATTGTTATAGCATGTCCCATTCCACTTTGTGGGCTATCTGGTGCAACAACAACAACATCTCCAATGGTATTCATAACTTTTATTAGAGTACGAATGCCAGATGCTGTAATGCCATCATCATTTGTAACTAAAATTAGAGGCTTTTTTGTCATGTTTTTCCAAATATATGGTGAATAACAAAAGTAAGTAAATTCATGCTTTAATCTGTGTTTTACTGTGTTTAACAAAAAATTAATAGCATAACTTAAACTTTGGCATAATATTTTCTTTATTTTAGGCACATATTTAATTGAAATTGAAATAAAACAAATGAAAAGGAATTATAATATTTTATTACTAACTTTACTTTTAGCATTCGCTTCTTGTAGTTTCACTACAAAAACTTTTGAGGATCCAGATAAAGACAAACTTCTTCTACAACTTATTACTCATGTTTTAGATCAAGGTCATTTTGACCCCAAAGACATAAACGACGAATTTTCTGAAGGCGTTTTCGAACATTATTTAAACCAAATAGATCCTTTTAAAAGGTACTTTTATCAGTCTGATATAAATGAATTCGCTGCATATAAAACAGAAATCGACAATCAAATTATAGCATACGACCTATCCTTTTTTAACCTTACTTACGAGCGTTTGTTACAACGTATTGATGAATCTAAAGAAATTTATAAAGAAATTTTAGCACACACTTTTGATTATAGTATTGATGAAGATTTTAATGCAGATTATAAAAAAGCAGATTATGTAAAATCTAAAAAAGAGATGAAAGAACGCTGGAGAAAACAACTTAAATATTCAGCCATTGCAAATTATCATGACCTTGTTTTAGAACAAGAATCTGTAAGTAAAAGAAAGAATAAATTGAATGTTGATGATTTGAATAACTTAAGTGATGTTGAAAGAGAAAAAATATTTAATCCAAAAGATGATGTTGGAATTGTTTTTAAAACTGAAATAGAATTAGAACAAGAAGCTCGTGATGCTTCTTTACGTTCTTTAGATGAATTATATAGTTTTATAGATGATAGAGACCGTAGCGATTGGTTCTCGGTATATATAAATGCTTTTGTTGAAGAATTCGATCCACATACTTTTTATTTTGCTCCCGAAGATAAAGACCGTTTTGATGTTGCCATGTCTGGAAATTATGAAGGCATTGGAGCACGACTTCAAAAACGAATGGATAATATTATTATTAACGAAGTAATTTCTGGAGGTCCAGCTTGGAGACAAAACAAATTAGAAGTTGGAGACATCATTTTAAAAGTAAGGCAAGAAAATGAAGAGGAAGCTGTAAATGTTGTTGGAATGCGTTTAGCAGATGCGATAAAATTTATTAAAGGGCCAAAAGGAACCAATGTTATTTTAACGCTTAAAAAAGTAGATGGTACTATTGAAGATTTATCTATTCCTCGTGATATTGTAGAACTTGAAGAAACCTATGCAAAATCGACTACAGTTATTAAAGATAATAAAACTTTTGGTGTGATTAATCTTCCGAGATTTTATGTAGATTTTCAAGATTATAAAAAGCGAAATGCCGCAAGTGATATTAAAAAGGAAATAGAACGTTTGAAGGCTGAAGGTATGGAAGGTCTTGTTCTTGATTTAAGAAATAATGGAGGTGGTTCATTACCAGTTGTTGTAGATATGGCAGGATTATTTATTAAAGACGGTCCAGTTGTTCAAGTTAAAACTGTAGGAGAACCAAAAGAAGTCTTAAGAGATAGAGATAGATCTATTGTTTGGGATGGACCATTAGTAATATTAGTTAATGAACTTTCTGCATCAGCTTCCGAAATTCTCGCAGCAGCAATGCAAGATTATAAAAGAGCTATTGTAATTGGGAGTAAGCAAACTTTTGGCAAAGGTACAGTTCAAAATGTATTAGACCTTAATCGTATGGTAAGAAATAATACAAGTGGAGATATGGGAGCGCTTAAATTTACAACACAAAAATATTATAGAATTAATGGTGGTTCTGTTCAATTAAAAGGGGTTGTAAGTGATGTTATAGTACCAGATCGATATAGTTATATAAATATTGGTGAAAGAGATCAGGATAATCCTTTGCCTTGGGATAAGATTGATGCTGCAAATTTTAGTATTTGGAATAGTTATTTTGATTACGAAACAACTATTAAAAAGAGTAAAGAAAGAATGGCTAAAAGTGAACAGCTTAAGTTAATTGACGAAAATGCACAGTGGATAAACAAGATTAGAGAAGGAAATAAGTATTCACTTAATTATAAAATTTACAAAACAAAATTGGATCTTAATGAAGAAGAAGCAAAACGTTTTGAAAAACTATCAGATTATCAGACAAACCTAACGTTTACATCATTGCCTTATGAAGTGACATTAATGGAAAAAGATTCTGTATTAAAGCAGAAACGAGAACGTTGGCATACAAGTTTAAGTAAGGATGTTTATATTGAAGAAGCACTAAATGTGCTAAACGACCTTAAAATGACTTATGGTAAAACTAAAGTTGCGACTTCAAATACTATTAAAGATTAAATAATTCTTCCATTAAAAAAGCGACTCTCCAGATAGCTATCGGGAGAGTCGCTTTTTTAATTTTATTGCTGTAACCCTGGAGGATATTTCTCCATGATTTTTGCAACAAATTCTTTAAATCGTGCTTCTTTTTTCTCCATTTTTTGAGTTAAATAACCCGTTCCTAAACCTTGCCAAACCAGTTCTTTTTTATCAGCATCAATTAAATCTATGTATAAAGTGCCTTCTGTAGAAGTAGAAATATTACTGTAATAACTGTTTCCCCAAAACCAAGGGCTCCATCTCCAACCATAACCATAACCCCCAAAGCTATTGTTGTAAATATTGACTTTTTGGCGAGATTTAGTAAAGATACTTACCAGTAAGTCAGGATTTTTAGATTTAGTAAATCCTTTTGCTAACAATTCGGTTTCAATGGCACGAAGAATTCTGCGTTTGTCTAAATCGCTAATCTCAGCTTTATCTATTCCTGTTTTAAAAAATGCAAAAGTTTTATAATCGTTAAAGTTTGCATCTTTATCATAATCTGCTGCAACTCTAACCGAACTGCACGATGTCACTGCTATTAACAGCAGTAAAAGAAGTGTTGTTTTAAATATTCTCATAGCTTTTGTTTTTTGTGTTAATTATTATAACGAGTTTAATAATTCTTCTTCAACAATGTTAGGTAATGTAACTTTTAAATTGGGTTCTACTTCCATAGCACGTTTGATTGAGAAAACAGCTTCTTCATTTCTTGCCCAACTTCGTCTTGCAATTCCGTTGTTTACATCCCAAAACAGCATTGATTTTAAACGTCTTTCCGCATCCTTACTACCATCAAGAACCATACCAAATCCACCATTTATAACTTCTCCCCAACCAACACCTCCACCATTGTGAATACTTACCCAAGTAGCACCTCTAAAGCTGTCTCCAATTACATTTTGTATTGCCATATCTGCAGTAAATTGAGAACCATCGTAAATATTTGAGGTTTCACGATAAGGTGAATCTGTTCCTGAAACATCATGATGATCACGACCCAAAACCACATAACCAATTTCATTATTAGCTATAGCATTATTAAAAGCTTCAGCAATTTTCATACGTCCTTCGGCATCAGCATATAATATTCTTGCTTGAGAGCCAACTACCAATTTATTTTCTTGTGCTCCTTTAATCCACTGAATATTATCAGCCATTTGTTGACGAATTTCCTCTGGAGAATTCCTCATAATTTCTTCCAAAACTTTGCAAGCAATAGCATCCGTTTTTTCTAAATCTTCTGGTTTTCCCGAAGTGCATACCCAACGGAAAGGCCCAAATCCATAATCGAAACACATTGGTCCCATAATATCCTGTACATAGCTTGGATATTTAAAATCTTTACCATTTTCAGCCATAATATCTGCTCCAGCACGAGAAGTTTCTAATAAAAAGGCATTTCCATAATCGAAAAAATAGGTGCCTTTTGCAGCGTGTTTATTTATTGC
This sequence comes from Bacteroidota bacterium, assembly GCA_003650305.1. GTDB lineage: Bacteria > Bacteroidota > Bacteroidia > Flavobacteriales > Flavobacteriaceae > PRS1. The sequence goes on from QMOV01000010.1 coordinate 14,499, forward strand.
AGTAGTATGACGACGAAGCGATTCTTTTACTTTCTCTTTAAACAAATCTGGATTGTTTACCATCATTTTGTTAGATGTTTCAAAGCTTAATCCAATAGGATAGTAACCTCCAGCCCAAGGATTATGTAATGAGGTCTGGTCACTTCCTAAATCGATAAAAATATTAGCTTCATCAAATTTTTCCCAAACATCAACTACATTTCCAAGATAGGCAATGGATAGAATTTCCTGATTTGATTTTGCTTTTTTTACACGAGAAACCAATTCATCTAAATCAGAAATAGCTTCGTCAACCCAACCTTGAGAATGGCGTGTATGTACAGCTTTTTCATTAACTTCAGCGCAAACAGTAATACAACCTGCAATATTCCCTGCTTTTGGTTGAGCACCACTCATTCCACCTAATCCTGAAGTCACAAAAATATGCCCTTTTGGCGATTTATTAATTTTTCTAAATCCATTTAATAAAGTAATTGTTGTACCATGAACAATACCTTGTGGGCCAATATACATGTAGCTTCCAGCGGTCATTTGCCCATATTGTGTAACACCAAGTGCATTAAATTTTTCCCAATCGTCTTGTTGTGAATAGTTTGGAATCATCATACCATTGGTTACCACAACCCTTGGTGCTTCTTTATGAGATGGAAACAAACCTATTGGATGCCCAGAATACACCACAAGCGTTTGCTCGTTATTCATCTCGGCAAGATATTTCATCGTTAACCTGTATTGCGCCCAGTTTTGAAATACTGCACCATTTCCACCATAAGTAATCAATTCGTGAGGATGCTGTGCAACTGCATAATCCAAATTATTCTGAATCATAAGCATAATCGCAGCAGCTTGTTTAGATTGTGCAGGATAATCGTCTATTGGTCGTGCATACATCTTGTAATCTGGACGTAAGCGATACATATAAATCCTTCCGTAAGTGTCTAATTCATTCTTAAATTCATTAATTAATTCGGCATGATGTGTTGCATTGAAATAACGCAAAGCATTTTTTAAAGCGAGTTTTTTTTCTTCTTTAGATAAGATGTCTTTTCGCTTTGGAGTATGATTTATAGAGGTGTCGTATGGTTTTGGTTGAGGCAATGTGTTTGGAATACCTTCTAATATGTGTTCTTTAAAAGTCATTAGTGCAATTTGCTTTACTTTTTATTAACTCTCCCGATAGCTATCGGGATTGGTTTTTATCATAATCATAAGGGCAATGTTTGCAATTACTTTCGCAGCAATAACCTCTTTTTATGTGGTATTGTTCGGTAAAACAACGATAGCCTTCAGCTGAAAAGTAATAATCGCCATCTTCTATTGGGACAAATTCCTTCATATTTCACAAAGATAATGTAAATTCAAATGATTTTTGAACATAGTTGAAATATGATTTTTAATCTCGAAAAAAGTATTAACCAGCATATATGTTTACCAACTGAATTTGGTGTAGAACTTTATATTAAAAGAGAGGATAGAATTCATCCTCATATTTCTGGTAATAAATACAGAAAACTTAAATATAACTTAATTGAAGCTGAAACATTAGGGTTTAATATTTTACTGACTTTTGGTGGAGCATACTCAAATCATATTGCAGCAGTAGCTTCAGTTGGTGCTACATTTGGTTTTAAAACCATAGGAATAATAAGAGGCGAAGAATTAAAAAGCAAGGTTAAAGACAATCCAACTTTAAAATTTGCCCAATCTTGTGGTATGCAATTTAAGTTTGTATCTCGTAGCGATTATAGAGAGAAGACATCAGAAGAATTTATTAAAAATTTAAAAGAAGAATTTGGAGCATTTTATCATATTCCTGAAGGAGGAACCAATGCTCTCGCCATTAAAGGTTGTGAGGAAATTTTAACTGAAGCAGATAAGAGTTTTAATTATGTTTGTTGTGCTGTTGGAACAGGAGGAACCATTTCTGGGATTATTAATTCTTCAAAACAAAATCAAAAAGTTTTAGGATTTCCTGCGTTAAAAGGCGAGTTTTTAACTAAAGATATTAGTAAATTTGTAACTCATAAAAACTGGGAATTAACTGCTGATTATCATTTTGGTGGTTTTGCTAAAATAAACAGTGTATTGATTACGTTTATTAATCAATTTAAAAACACATATCATGTTCCGTTAGACCCTGTTTATACTGGGAAAATGGTGTATGGCATTTTTGATATGATTTATAAAAGCAAGTTCCCAAAAGGTTCAAAAATTTTAGCAATTCATACAGGAGGATTACAAGGTATTGAAGGCATGAATATGAGATTAAAAGAAAAGAATTTACCACTAATTTATTAGTAAATATGAAAAGAATTGTTCTGGTTTTTACAATAGCGTTATTAATATTTAGTTGTGGTTCGAGAAAAAAAGCTATCACAAAAAGGTCTGAAACTATAACGGTTAATGAAACTATTGAAGATAAAGATAAAACCGATTTACCTAAAGCCACATCACCAGTAATTAATAGTACAACTCAATATATTTCGGTTTATAAAGATATTGCAATGGATAAAATGCGAACCTATAATATTCCTGCTAGTATAACATTAGCTCAAGGAATTTTAGAATCAGGTTCTGGTAGAGGTCGACTTGCCATTAAAGCAAATAACCATTTTGGAATAAAATGCCATAATTGGAAAGGAGCTAAAATTTATCATGATGATGATAAGCGACAAGAATGCTTTAGAAAATATAGTAATTCGGATGATTCATTTCGAGATCATTCAGAGTTTTTGGTAAAGCGAAAACGTTACGCAAATTTATTCAAATTAAGAAAAGATGATTACAAATCCTGGGCAAAAGAGCTAAGACGTGCTGGTTATGCAACCGACAAAAAATATCCGCAAAAATTAATTAGTATAATTGAGCGCTATGAGCTGTATAAATACGATAAGGAAGTTTTAGGGAAAAGATATAGAAAAGTTAAAAATCAAAATGTTACTCATAAAGTAATTAAAGGAGATACTTTATATTCCATTTCCAAAAAATATAATATAACTGTAAAAAGGCTTCAACACATTAATGGTTTAAAAGGAACAACATTGCAAATAGGCCAAGTGTTACAGTTGCCAAAAGATTAATATAGATTATGATTTATAAAAGAAGTAGTGCATTATTTGCACAAGCAGAACAAGTAATTCCAGGAGGAGTAAATTCTCCAGTAAGAGCGTTTAAAGCTGTAGGAGGAACACCAATTTTTGTAAAAGAAGCTAAAGGTGCTTACTTATATGATGAAGATGGAAATCGCTTGATAGACTACATTAATTCTTGGGGACCAATGTTATTAGGTCATGCTTACGATCCCGTTGTAAATGCTGTAATTAATAAAGCTAAAAAAGGAACTTCCTTTGGAATGCCAACCGAAATTGAAACACAAATTGCAGAATTGGCAGTAGCAATGGTGCCTAATATTGATAAAATCCGATTTGTAAATTCAGGGACTGAAGCCTGTATGAGTGCTGTACGTTTAGCAAGAGGTTACACAGGAAAAGACAAGATTATAAAATTTGCAGGTTGTTATCATGGACATAGCGATTCGTTTTTAATTCAAGCAGGAAGTGGTGCAGTAACGTTTGGTAGTCCAAATAGTCCAGGAGTTACCCAAGGTACAGCAAAAGACACCTTACTCGCACAATATAATGATATCGAAAATGTGAAAACATTAATTGAAGCCAATGCTAAAGAAATTGCGTGTATTATTTTAGAACCTGTTGCAGGAAATATGGGTTGTATTCCTCCAAAAGAATTTTTTTTGAAAGGTTTAAGAGATTTATGTGATGCTCACAACATCCTTTTAATTTTTGATGAGGTAATGACTGGTTTTCGTTTAGCAAAAGGTGGCGCACAGGAATTGTATAATATTAATGCAGATATTGTTTGCTTCGGAAAAGTTATAGGTGGAGGTTTGCCAGTTGGAGCTTTTGCTGCACGTAATGAAATTATGAATTATTTAGCACCTTTAGGACCAGTCTATCAAGCAGGTACATTAAGTGGAAATCCGTTAGCAATGGCAGCAGGATTAGCAATGTTGAACGCAATAAAAAAGGATACAGAATTGTTTAATAGATTAAAAGAAAAGACAACGTATTTGCATGAAGGTATTGAAAGAGTATTAACAGAAGCTGGGATTGTACATACAATTAATAGAGTAGGCTCTATGATTTCTATTCACTTTTCAAAAGATGAAGTTGTAGATTTTGAATCTTCTGCAAAAGGAAATAATGAAACCTTTAAAAAATTCTTTCATGGGCTGTTAAATAAAGGTATTTATATTGCGCCAAGTGCTTTTGAAACTTGGTTTATTACAGATGCTTTAACGTATAAAGATCTCGATGAAACCATCAGGGCAGTTGAAACAGTTGCTGAAACATTATGATACAAAAAAGGCATTGTTATATCAACAATGCCTTTTTAAAAAACTAACCAAACTAACCAACCACTAAAACCTTTTATGTCCTAGTTTTTTAGACCTTCTTTTTTTTTGTTTTTGAGCCATGCTTTTTTTTCGCTTAAATTTTTGTTGATTTTCAAATTTCTCAAATTGTTCTTGTGAGAGAATGCGTTTCATTTCTTTTTTATTAGAAATTTGTTTGTCTAAACGCTTGTTCGTTCTTTTAAATCTATCCTCTTTCGATAATTTTTCACCATTGTTCTTTTCTTTTTTCATTTTAAACGATTTCCGATTTGCACTACGCTCTTTAGCATTTGCTAAATGTATTTTTTCAATGTCACGTTGTTGTGCTTTGGTAAGATCTAATCTTAAGGCCATTTCTTTGGTTTGCAATTTTGCAACTTGTTCAGGAGTAAAATCTTTAAATCTTTGAGAACGTTCTTGTTTGTCTTTTTGTTTATGCTCTCTTCTTTGCTCTTGTGCTGTTATTTGCATTGTTACCAGTGCTATAACAATTAATATTAATTTTTTCATTTGTCTTTAGTTATAGATTTATGATTTTTTGACTATAATAGAAGAGAAAGGTTTAAATGGAATCTCTTTTTTAACTATCAATTAACATTTAGAGATTTTTAACAGCATGAAACTTCAAAAACAATTAACTTTGATATTTATCTACAAAACTTAATAAACAAATGAAAAAACTATTTTTAATTTTAGCATTTTCTATTCTTGCGTTTTCTTGTAAGGACAACAAAACTTCAAATGATTTATCAGTTGATGAGAAAGTAGAATCTACTCAAACAATGATGCAAAAAAACTTAAGCAAATATGTAAATGTGAAACTTACTGCAGATTTAAGTGCGCTCACAGAGAAAGAGCGTGAAATGTTGCCTATTTTTATTCAAGCAGCAGATAAAATGAATGATTTGTTTTGGTACGAATCTTATGGAGATAAATCAGAGCTATTAAACACGATAACAGATGAGGGTTCTAAAAAATTTGTGAAAATAAATTATGGTCCTTGGGATAGGTTAAATGGCAATGCGTCGTTTATAGATGGTATTGGTGATAAACCTGCAGGCGCTAATTTTTATCCGCAAGATATGACCAAAGAAGAATTTGAAGCAGCTGAAATTGAAGATAAATCCAGCATTTATAATTTTGTACGAAGAGACGAAAACGGGAAGTTATATTCAGTTCCGTATCATAAACAATTTGAAGCAGAACTTGCAAAGGTTTCAGATTTATTACTTGAAGCTTCTATGCTTGCTGAAGATGAAGGCTTGAAAACGTATTTAGAATTAAGAGCTCAAGCCTTGTTAGACGACAATTACCAACCCAGCGATTTGGCTTGGATGGATATGAAAACTAATACATTAGATATTGTTATTGGTCCAATTGAAACATACGAAGATCAATTGTTTGGAAACAAAGCGGCACATGAAGGTTATGTATTAATCAAGGATCAAGAATGGAGTGCTAAATTAGCCCGTTTTGCTAGTTTTTTACCAGAATTACAAACTGGAATTCCAGTTGAGGATGCTTATAAAACTGAAACTCCAGGAACTGACTCCGATTTAAACGCTTATGATGTTGTGTTTTATGCTGGCGATTGTAATTCTGGAAGTAAAACCATTGCAATTAATTTACCAAACGATGAAGAAGTACAATTGCAGAAAGGCACACGACGTTTGCAATTAAAAAATGCAATGCGAGCAAAATTTGATAAAATATTAGTGCCTATTTCAGATTATTTAATTGATGAAAACCAACGCAAACACATTACATTTGATGCGTTTTTCGCAAACACAATGTTTCATGAAGTGGCTCATGGTTTAGGAATTAAGAATACTATTAATGGAAAAGGAACAGTAAGAACTGCCTTAAAGGAGCTCTCTAGTGCATTAGAAGAAGGAAAAGCAGATGTTTTGGGTTTATATATGGTACAGCAATTACATGAAAAAGGTGAGATTGAAGGTGATATGAAAGACTACATGACAACTTTTATTACAAGTATTTTTCGTTCTGTACGATTTGGAGCATCAAGTGCGCATGGAAAAGCAAATATGATTCGATTTAATTTCTTTAAAGAAAAAGGAGCATTTACAAGAAATGAAGATGGCACATATACAGTAAATTATGATGAAATGATTGATGCTATGAGCGATTTATCAAATGTAATTTTAACGCTTCAAGGTAATGGCGATTATGATGGTGTTTCAAAATTAGTTGCAGAACGAGGGATTATTTCATCTGAATTACAAGCTGACTTAGATCGTTTAAGTTCAGCTAATATTCCTGTAGATGTTGTTTTTGAGCAAGGTATAGAAGTTCTAGGGCTATAATTTAGTATTGTATAAAAATAAAATGAGGCTTCAAGTATTTGAAGCCTCATTTTTATTGTAATCAGTTGTGTTTAATTATTTGGGTCAAGAATATCTTTTATTCTTTCTAAGGCATCTTGTAAATGAATTCGTTTCATTCCTGAAGAGTTAGCGACAGCTGCTCTTATAGAACGTTGTAAGGTTTTTAATTCTGCTCTTACTACTGCTCTAATATCTGATTGACTAGTATTTACAACAGTAGATTTTTGATAACCACCAAAAGCATTTGCTTTTTTCTGATTTTTTGCAGTCATTAAATAAGCTAATCTATCAATATGTGCACGCTGTAAATTTCTTCTATAGGTGTCAATATTACTACCATTTCTTAATTCACTCCAAATGCCATGTCGTAAATTTCTCATCATATTAGTTAACGAAAAAGCATCATTACCATTTAGTGTTTCATTTTCTATTAAACGCGCCATTTTACCTAAACTTAAAATATTATTTAGGGTTCGTTCTTGTAAACGACGTACTCTTTCTACCGAACCAGAATATTCTATATTGCTAAAAATAGTTTTATCGATTAACCAATCTGGTGTTGTAAATAACTGCTCGTGAATAAATTTCAGAGCATTTTTTTGGTGATCTTTATCTACATAAGTATACACATTTCCATCTTGTCCTGCAGCTTTATAATGTTCATAAACACCACCAATATTATTAGAAACATGTCCCATATAACGATTAAATTGTCCAACTACTTGTCCATAAAGTGTACCTAAATCATCATAGGTTTCACCATCTTTAGTCGTCCATTCTATTAAATTAGGAACTATACGCTTGAGGTTTAATATTCCATAATGACTTGCTAAAATAGCATCATCTCCTAAATCTTCGGTTTGTGAGCTTGGGTCAACAACATCACCAACTTGTTGGTGTCCAAATCTATACATTGGATCTCCAGCGTGTTTTAAAATCCAGTTGTTTAAGGTTTGTTTTTCGTCCTCAGCAGTTTTGGCATCTAAAATTGGTCTGTAACCCCAGCTTATGGCATACTTATCGTAAACCCCAATATTGGGCATTAAGGCAACGCCTTCATCTCCAGGTTGAGCGATATAATTAAATCGTGCATAATCCATAATTGATGGTGCAGTACCATACTTTTGAGTGAATTCTGCACTACGCAAATCTTCAACTTTGTAGGCGCAACTACTTCCCATATTATGCGGTAGTCCTAAAGTATGACCAACTTCATGAGCGGAAACAAATCGTATTAAACGTCCCATAACTTCATCTTTAAACTCGGTAGTTTGTGCATCTGGATTTATAGCTGCTGTTTGTACAAAAAACCAATTCTTTAATAGAGTCATGACATTGTGATACCAATTAATATCACTCTCAAGAATTTCACCACTTCTTGGATCACTAACATGAGGACCATTAGCATTTGGAATTGGAGAAGCCAAATAACGTACAACCGAATATCTTACATCTTCAGGACTCCATTCTGGATCTTCTTCCATTGTAGGTGGATCTTTTGCAATTATGGCATTTTTAAATCCTGCCGTTTCAAAAGCAATTTGCCAATCGTTAATACCTTGTTTGATGTATTTTCTCCATTTTACTGGAGTAGCTCTATCAATATAATAGACAATTTGTTTCTTCGGTTCTACTAATTCTCCTCGTTTAAATTTAGCAATATCTTCATCTTTAACTTCTAAACGCCAACGATCTAAAAAAGTAACCGTTTTACTCTTGTGGTCTTCTAATCCATAATTCACTTGTCCTCTAGCAAACCAACCTACACGCTCATCGAAATTACGACGTTTCATGGTTTCTTTTGGAAGTAATATCATAGAATTATTAATTTCTATAGAAACTGTTCCAGTACTAGAATTTGAAGGTGGTGCTCCAGCAGCATACGTTTTTACGTGTCTAACTTCAATGTTTAAAGGATAACTTTTTACCGATTCGACAAAAGATTTATTAGCTTCTAATCGTGTTATTTTATATTGTTTTCTTCTAAAACTAGGTAAGCCTAATGCTTTAACATCTTTAGAGAATAATTCGGTTACATCAATAACAGTATTTAAAGAATCTTTACTATAGGCTTTAATAGGAAAGGTGTAAAGTACAGGTTCAAAATTAGAGTTTACAACAGCTTCATGAACTGGTAAAGAGTCAGCTGCTACTACGGAATGTGAAACTACACGAAGCACTACTTTTTTGTCCTTTTTTTGCCAACGTAAAACCTGAGTGTTTTGTTTCCCACCTCCAAAGCCAAGACCTTTGGCAGTTTTAGCAATACGAGTTACCATAAGCATTTCTCTTTCAAAAAGAGAGTCTGGAATTTCATAAAAGTAAGTAGCATCTATTTTATGAACAGTAAATAAACCTTCGTCGCTTTTGGCTTCTTTGGTAATTACTTTTTCGTAAGGCTTAATAGCACCTTTTTTAGGTTTTTCTTTAGGTTTTTCTGTTGCTTTTTTTGCTGCTTCAGCTTCGGCTGCTTTTTTTGCAGTGTTACAAGATGTTACTATTAGTGTTATTGCTAATAGTAAAACTTTAATAGTAGAATGTTTCAATTTGATTTGATTTTTTGGTTTCGCACGTGAAAATAGGTAATACCTATTTGAGATGAAATGTTTGTTAATAAATTTAGCATTTTTTTAACTTAAATTTAGAGGGTAAATTTTTTTAAATTGATTTAAACTTAATTTTTGTAAATTGAGCTTCTAAATTTTTAAAATGCCATATTGGTTAACTATCCTTTTATTAATTCTTGCAGCTTATATAGTAATAAGCGTGATTTTGTATTATGTACAAGATTACTTTTTGTTTAAACCGGAAAAGCTTTCAAAAGACTTTCAGTTTTATTATGATAATCAGGAAACAGAAGAGCATAATTTGGAAACAAGAGATGGAGCAACAATAAACGGATTGCTTTTTAAACCTAAATCTGAATCTAAAGGGATCGTTTTATATCTTAAAGGAAATTCTAAAAGTATAAGAGGCTGGGGAAAGTTTGCGGTTGATTTTACCAGACATGGTTATAGTGTGTTAATGGTAGATTACAGAGGCTTTGGAAAAAGTACAGGAAAGCGTTCGCAAAAAGCCATAAAAAGAGATCTTCAAGTTATATACAATATGATAAAAGAGAAGACTAAAGAAAGCAGAATTATTATTTATGGTCGTTCTTTGGGTTCTGGTTTTGCTTCAAAATTAGCATCGATGAATAACCCAAGAATGTTAGTTTTAGATGCTCCTTATTACAGTTTAAAAAAGGTTACTGGGCGTTACATGCCATTTATGCCATTATCTATTTTAATGAAATACCCTTTGCCAACTTACAAATGGTTAAAATATGTGCAATGCCCTATACACATTATTCATGGGACACACGATAAACTTATTCCTTTTAAGACAAGTGTAAAATTATCGCAGATTAAGCCAAAAATTACACGTCTTTATACTGTTATTGGTGGAGGTCATAAAAACTTAAATAATTTTGAGTCATACCATAAAATGTTAGGCGAAATCATTAATTCTAAACCAAAAGAAGTTAATCTAGAAGAATCTAGTATTAATGTAAACCATTCAAGCAGAAAGCCAAATGCGAAGGTTTAAAAAAGCAATTTATTTTTTAATATTTTTTTATGTTATGATTGGAACTTCTCTGTATTTTTTGCAAGAAAAACTAATATTTCTTCCTACTACATTACCACAAGATTTTGCATATAGTTTTTCAAACCCTTTTGAAGAGTTGTTTTTAAAATCTGATGATGGTGCTGTAATAAATGCCATTCATTTTAAAACCGAAAAACCCAAAGGAGTAATACTATATTTTCATGGTAATGCAGGAGACTTATCACGTTGGGGAAAAATTACAGAATTTTTTGTCGAAAAAAATTATGATGTGTTAGTTATGGATTACAGAACCTACGGAAAAAGTAGTGGTACCTTAAGTGAGCAGGCACTTTATAACGATGCGCAAATGTGTTATGATTATTTATTAAAGCATTATCAGGAATCTGAAATTACTATATATGGTCGTTCAATAGGAACAGGAATGGCAACTCATTTAGCATCAAGAAACCAACCTCATCGTCTTATTTTAGAAACACCTTTTTATTGTTTAGCAGAAGTTGCAAAATATAGATTTCCTGTATTTCCTGTTAAGAAATTGCTTAAGTATAATTTTCCTTCTTATCAATATATTCAAGATGTTAAGTGTCCAATTAAAATATTTCATGGTACAGACGATAATATTATTCCTTATGCTTCAGGAGAAAAACTATTTAATAGTATTGTTAAAAAAGAGAAGACATTTTTCACCATTAAAAAAGGAGAACATAATAATTTAATTGAGTTCGAAACTTACCGTAAACACATTCAGAAAATCCTGAATTAAAGTCCTAAAAATTTAATTATAAGATTTCTATTTCTTAAAAAAAGCATAAAGAATATTTTCTTATGTTAAATATTTCTAAACACTTGTAACATATTGTATTCGTTAACGTCTATAGTGTAAATAACAATCAATTAAAAACAATATTATGTACCGATTAGCTTTATTATTTAGTGTGCTTATTACATTAAATGCAGCCGCTAAAATTAACAATGATTCTAACTGTTTTAACTTAGAATTAGATACTACAAATATAAATAGTATAGAACATGAATTAGAAACTTCACTTTTTGATAAAGATGAAAACCTTGACAATCAATATTTAGAAATAGACGCTATTGAAGTTATTGAAATAGAAGAAGAAGTAGCATTAGGATTTGATACTGCAAACTATTTACCTGAAAATTTTAATCCTTTAAAAGGGAAACACGATTTAGATTTAAAATCTATAGAAGTTATAGAAATGGATGAAGAAGTAGAGTTTGATTTTAATCCAAAAGATTATTTGCCAGAAGACTTTAATGCCTTAAAAGGTAAACATGATTTAGATTGGAGCTCTATTGAGTTAATAGAACTAGAAGAAGAAGTTGAATTTGATTTCGATACAAAAGATTATTTGCCAGCAAACTTTAATGCCTTAAAAGGTATGCATGATTTAGATTGGAGTTCTATTGAGTTAATAGAACTAGAAGAAGAAGTTGAATTTGATTTCAATCCAAAAGATTATTTACCAGCAAACTTTAATGCTTATAAAGGTATGGAAGTCTATGCAGAAGTTGCCTGTCTTTATTAAAAAGGCTAAGATTTAATAAGGATTTTAAAAACCAGTAATTAAAAAATTGCTGGTTTTTTGTTTTATAAATATATTAGTGATTCTTTTTCAGAATTAAGAACTCATCATCCATTACATTTCCTGTTAAAATTAAATTTCCAAAAGGTACAGCAACCGTTGAAGCAGACATTACAGTGCCATCATCTAAATATACTGTTTCAACATCAAAATTGTTTTTGCCTCTATAATCAATTTTAATTATTTCGGAAGGGGAAGTGTCTTTTTTTCCTTTAGCATATGCAGTAAATCTCAATAAATTTGGATGTGCGCCTATCCAAAGATTTCCTTTGGTATCAATTTCTATGTTATCCACTCCTGTTCCACAAGGAATATCTTCAATAAATTCAAGCGAGCCATCTGTATTTTTAGAATACACTTTAACCAAAAATTTTCGTGGAGAAGCAACAAAAAGCAAATTGCGTTTGGTATCGAAATTTATACCATTGGCGTAAGCAATTCCACTAGCTACTTCGCTGTAATCCTTGCCATCAAAATAAATGACATTAGAGACCGAAAGTCCTGCATAATCTTCTATAAATCTTCCAATGCCTTCCGTATACTTATGATCGTTGGTAAAATAAAAACGATTTTCATCAATCATGACGATATCGTTAGGACTAATCATAGATGCATCTGTCAACGACTTTTTAAAAGTTAGAGTTTCTCCATTTAATGTAAAAATTTCTATTGAATGTCCTTGTAGCGTATGATTAATTGCCGCTACTTTATAAGTGCTATCGGTTTTAAACAGGGAAATACCATGAGGTGCAAACGATTTTTTAAAATCTGAAGTAAGTGGTTTAACTTTAAATGTTCCACTTTTTAATTCCATAAAATAGAGTCCACCAATATCTTCGTCTTTAGGTGGAAAAATGCCTCTATCTGTAGATGAAATTAAAGCAAAGCTATCTAAAGCACTTATTGTTATATCTTCAGCTCCTGGAAGCGCAATTTTTTTAACAATCTCGCCATCGAATTGATTTTCAACCGTTCTGAAAAACCCTGTCGAAAATAAAATATTAACAACAAAGACGATAATTAGAAGGAGTACTATTAGAATAATTTTTTTTATAAGTCGCATAAATGGAATGGGTTTGTTTTTCTAAAAATACATTAAAAAATAAAACTCATTAAATAAAAGGATTTTCACTATTGTATTTCCATAATATTACAAGTATCTTGATAACTCATATAATTTAAAAAAATGGATTTCATAAAAACAGAAATATTAGATTACGTATTGCTCATAGAGCTTAACAGAAATGAAAAGATGAATGCTTTTACATTTCAAATGTTACAAGAGTTAGCTGAAGCTTACACCATGCTAGAAGACGATACAAGTTTAAGATGTGGTTTTTTACATTCTAAAGGAGATCATTTTACAGCTGGTTTAGATTTAGCAGATGTTGCAAAACACATTGCAAAAGGAGCTACTTTATTTAACGATGACTTGGTAGATCCTGTACAATTAATGGGAAGAAAAAGAACCAAACCAGTAGTTGTAGCAGTACAAGGTTATGCATTAACTATTGCCATAGAATTGGTGTTAGCAAACGATATTTGTATCGCAGCAAAAGGCACAACATTTGGACAAATTGAAATTAAACGAGGTATTTTCCCTTTTGGTGGGGCAACCATAAGATTTGCACAACGTTGTGGTTGGGGAAATGCAATGCGTTACTTATTAACTGGTGATACTTTTAATGAAACTGAAGCCTTACGCATTGATTTAATACAGGAGATTTCGGAAAATCCTTATAAAACAGGTTTGGCTATTGCAACAACTATTGCAAAACAAGCACCTCTTGGTGTACAAGCGACTTTGGTTAATGCAACAAAAACATTTGAGGAAGATTTTGAAGCTGCTAAGACCGATTTAATGCCAATACTCCACAAGCTCATGCAATCTAAAGATGCTCAAGAAGGGATACAATCTTTTGTAGAGAGAAGAGAAGCTAATTTTACAGGTGAATAATCAGATATTAAAATAAAGGAAGTTATAGACTTAAACATCTATAACTTCCTAAATTTAGGTGTCTAATTTTTGATTAACCCTTGTCCTTCAATCCATGGAGCTCCAGCTCTTTTTAGATCTTGTTCTAGAGCAGGAAATATATTAGCAGTTACATTTTGTAACTGTGACTTGATACCAGATAATTGTTTTTTAGCTCGGTTAAATGAAGCCTTATGATTACCAGTTGGGCCATAGGTGTTAGATAATGCCATTCTCCCAATACGATTTGCATTATTTGGTGTTGGATTTGATCGTTCACCAATTTCTCCTTTAATTTTGTTACCACTCAATATCTTTTCAATTTCCAACAATGTAATTCTTGTATCATTAATTTTTTGCATTAGATCAATACTAGGATTATTTGCTTTATCTACGGCACGCTTCATAGCATCTATAAATTTTAAACTATTAGACATCATTAAGTTAGTAGCCGTAAGGTCTTGTTGAAAACTAAAAACTTCCTCTCTAAAGGCATTCATTTCATCAAAAGATTTGCGTTTTAGTGTACCGTCATACATTGGCACAACTTTAAATTCTTTTGGACCTTGAAGTGTAGTTGTCTTTCCATCAACACGTTTTATGAGTGTTACTGTATAATCTCCAGGAGTTGCCATTATACCTCCTTCACCAAAGAAATTTCTTCGTTGACTAGGAGCTTCTAACCTTTCTCCACTTTTATTTGGATAGTTAAGTCTCCAATTAACACGATTAAAACCTTTTTTATTTGTTCCCTTAACTCTATTAATTACATTTCCACTTGCATCTTTTATAACTAAAAATATGGATGGTCCATCTTGATTGGTTTCTTCTTCAAGAGCTTCCCAACCAGGAAAATTAGTATTTCCTTTTTTATCTTTAGCATTTCTAATATTTTTTAAAGATTTTAGTTTTTCAGACATAAAATAGGTGAAATTTGCTCCAAAAGGCGGGTTTTTTGCAATCCATTCGCCATCTCCCTGGCTCCCAACTCTCCTAGACTGTTTATACCAATATGCTGGTTTTATAGAAAATAATGTAGCTTCCGATGATAGCATTGAAGTATCAAAATTTCGTATAGGTGAAATATCATCTAAAATGAAAATCCCTCTTCCAAAAGATCCTGCTACTAAATCATTTTCTCTACGTTGTATGGTAATGTCTCTAAAAGAAATGGTTGGAACCCCTCCTTTTAATTGAATCCAGTTGGTTCCGCCATTATATGTGAAATATATTCCATATTCTGTTGCTGCAAACAGCAAATCTTTCTTAATGTGATCCTGTACTAATCTCCAAATTAATAACCTATCCGGTAAGTTTCCATTTATTAATGTCCACGTTTTTCCTTTATCATTGCTCTTAATTATGTAAGGTTTATAATCTCCATATTTATGATTATCTAAAGCTGCATAAACCACATTAGCATCAAAAAGGTCTGCACGAACATCATTCACAAATGGTAATGATGGTACTCCTTTTATATTTTTAAGAGAAATTTTCCGCCAAGACACTCCTCCATTTTCTGTAACCTGAATAATACCATCGTCTGTTCCAGCATAGAGTAATCCTTCCTGTTTTGGAGATTCGGCCAACGATGTTATTGTATTATAATTAGACATGGCCCCAACATCCCAAGCATTATCCCAACTTTGTTGTTTGCCATACATAGGGAAAGTTATTCTATCTTGATTTAAGGTAAGATCTTTAGAAATTGGTACCCAATCGTCTCCTCTATTTTCGGATTTCCATACACGCTGAGAAGCAAAATATAATCTCTTTGGATTATGAGAGCTTACTACAATTGGTGCATCCCAATTATATCTTTCATAAGGATCGCCTTCTTGTGCTTGTGGCTGAATGAAAACGGATTCATTGGTCACATTATCTATTCTCCAAAGTACGCCTTGCTGAAACTCGCCATAAGAAATATTTGGATTTCCTGGCTCTGTAGCTGTTTGAGCACCATCTGCCCCTAAAGTTTTCCACCAATCAGCACTTGCAATGCCATCAGAGCTTTTAGTTTGTGAAGGGCCACCGTGAGAACCATTATCTTGAGTGCCACCATATATATTATAAAACGGCTTAGAATCATCAACAGCAATTTTAAAGTACTGTGTAATAGGCAAGTTTCTTATATATTTCCAACTCTTGGTTAGATCAAAACTTTCATATAAGCCACCATCTGTTCCAAATAACAAGTAATTAGGATCCGATTTTTTAAATACAACGGCATGGCTATCGCTATGTTGGTTAGATCTCGGCATTCTACTGAATGTTTTACCATGATCGGTTGAAACCAGTGCGCTGTTATTCATAAAATAAAGAGTGCCTTCTTGATGAGGTGAAGCAATCAATTCCTGATAGTAATGTGGACCAGTACCACCAGAAACGGCATCAGATTGTTTTGACCAGGATTCACCCCGATTTTTAGAAATGTAAACACCACCTTTCCTTCTGTCCAATTCAATAGCAGCGTAAATAACATCAGAATTAAATGGAGACATGGTGAGCCCTATTTTTCCCAAATTAGATTTTGGGATGCCTTTAGTAAGTTTTTTCCAGGTGTCTCCACCATCAGTGCTTTTATGCAATCCCGAACCTGGTCCGCCACCTAAATAAGCCGCAACAGTTCTATGACGTTGCCAAGTTGCTGCATACATTACATCAGGATTATTTGGGTCAATCAATAAATCTGTAGCTCCAATCCATTCATTATCTCCAAGAGTTCTTTTCCAACTCTCTCCACCATCAATAGATTTATAAACTCCACGTTCTCCTCCTTTAGTCCAAAGCGGTCCTTGAGATGCTACCCAAATGATATTTGAATTCTTAGGATGTACAACAATTTTAGAGATGTGTTCAGAGTTTTTTAATCCCATATTTTTCCAGGTGATTCCATCATCATGACTTACATAAATACCATCGCCAATTGCAACATGTCGTCCACCTACATTTTCTCCGGTTCCAACCCAAATGGTATGTGAATTATTAGGATCGATTGTTACACATCCAATGGAGTATGAAGATTGCTTGTCAAAAAGTGGTTTCCATGTTGTACCTGAATTAGTAGTTTTCCATACACCACCTGAGCCAACTGCTACGTACCAAATATTTTCATTTTCTGGATTTATAGCAATATCTGCAATTCTTCCCGATGTCATTGCTGGACCAATGTTTCTGAATTTTAAACCGTTAAAGGTGTCTTCATCAATATTTTGAGTTTGTCCTGAAATTATCATTCCTATGAAACAAATCCATAGACATGATGTTTTAATAATTTTATTCATAGTTAGTAAAGAATTAATCTCTATAATAAGAGAATGGTTATTTATTTTAATTTAGTTAGTAATTATAGGTAGTTTTATTTGTGATGTATAAATTGAAGAATGATGCACCTTATTATGAGCAATTACACTTTCTTTTTCATCATAGTTATTCCCTCCTGTATTTAAATTACGCGCAAAACGTGGAAAATTACTACTAGAAACTTCAATACGAATTCGATGACCTTTTTTAAAGTAATTACTGGTTGACATTGGTGTTAAATCTACTTTGTAAACGTTTCCTTTTTCCATAAAAACTTCTTTATCGTAGCCTTCTCGATAGCGAACACGTTGGATAGTTTCATCTAAATTATAAGCTTTTCCATCAGGATATACATCTATAAGTTTAATAGTAAAATCGGTGTCTTTTGCATTTGAAGACACATATAATGTAGATTCAATAAACCCAGAAACTTCAACACCTTCGTTTAAAACATCAGTCGTATAAACCAAAATATCATTTCTGGTTTCCATTTGTTGTTGATCAAAAGCTCCTCCTTTAACAGCTCCTCCGGTACAGCACACATTACCTCCATAAGAAGGGACTGGTTTCATTGGGTCATACGTAAAACTATCTGGATTATCAGAATCAGCTTTTGATGTTGTTAATTTCCCGTCTCCAAAAAAGCTATTTGCTTTACCATTACTATTTAAATAATAGGTGGTTAGTTTAGCTTTTTCTGGAGGCCAAGTTTCTGATGCTTGCCACTTGTTACTTCCCATAGTATAATACTGAACTCGAGGTGTTTTTTCTTTAAAATCATTTTGTTCCCCTTTCAACCACAAATCGAACCAAGCATAAATTTGCTCATCGTAATTAAGTCTTGCGTCTCCAACACTACGTTCGCCAATAATGGTGTTTTCGGTAGCCCTTTTATAGCCACAATGTAAGGTTGGAGCAATTACCAAATACTGGTTGTCTCTTATGGTAGCATCTTTTGAATTATTTCTTACATGATTAAAAAGCGCCAAATTAGGAGTTATGGATACATCATACCATGAAGCAAACCAAAAACTTGGAACGCCAATTTCCATATTATCATGATAAATACCACCATTAAACCAAGCTTCATCATTTGGTTTTCGGCGTACCATTTTGTCAAAAACCTCATGTTTACCGTTTATGTTTTTTAGTATATCCTGAATAGGCAAATGTTTCATTGCTTCAGACATGTCTACTGGAGGATTTTCGGGAGCTAAGTCGTAAAATCTAGAAATGCGAATCAAATCTTCTTGTGTTGCACCTGCGGGAATTCTCGGTTTAAATATATCATGTTCTACACCATAAAGCCAAGAAAAGAATAACATTTGTTCCACACCACCACGATACCAATTTCCTTGTTCGTTTATATCACCAATTCTTCCTACACCAGCACCATAAGCTTGTGGCACCATAGCTGCATGAGATGGATGATCTAAAGCGGCAACAGCCATTTGCCATTCGGCAGTAGAAGAGCAACCTAAAGTACCTATTTTACCATTAGACCAAGATTGATTTTTCATCCAAGTGAAGGCATCAAATCCATCGGTTAATGGAACACCAAGAATATCCCATTCTCCTTCCGAAAAATAACGACCACGTTCATTTTGAACTACATAAGCATAACCTCTTTTAACTGCTTCTAAGGCTCTTCTTGCTGTTCCTGTTCTTTGCTTTCCATCTCCCCAAGAATTAAAATTATAAGGTGTACGAGAAAAAATTATAGGTACTTTTTTATCGGTTTTAGGACGATAAATATCAGTAGCCAAACGAATGCCATCACGCATAGGCATCATTACTTTTTGATCTACTATGGCAATTTCATTTAGCTTTTCGAGAATATCATCTTGTGCTTTGAGGATTAAGCTGCTTACTAAGAAAAATGTAAGCATTGAGCCTAATAAAATAGCGCGTCTTTTCATTATGATTGGTTACTTAGTTAGATAATTGATTTAAAGGTATGAAACTCATATTAAACAAGACAACAAGAAATAATATTTAACAAATGGACTTTTCCAAATTATCTTGGGTTTTTGAAACCTTTGTCTGTTTAATTAGCTCTGTCATTAGATTTGAAATTTTTCTACTTTCAAGTAAATCGTGGTATGATCTTGAGAAAGGACTATCATATAGTATTTATTATTTAAAATTGAAAAAACAAGATTTGTATATTCGTGTAATAAGTTGTAATTATGCTTATGAGTTCTTAACTAAACCAACCAATATGATATTTCTTACCAAATTAAAAAAAGCCTTCACTTTTTTCGTGTTTATTGTTGCTATTACTCAATTATTTGCTCAAGATTTAGACAAAACCTATGCCGATTTAATAAAAGAATATACTACAGATTCGCGGTTTTTGCCAAGATCGTTACAAACGTTTCCAGCATCTTCAGAATTGCCTTCACCTTTAGAGCATTTTGGAACTATAATAGGCGCTCCTGGTGTGATGCATCATACTGCCGATATCTATAATTATTATAAAATACTGGCATCGAAGTCCGATAGAATTAAAATGGTAACTGTTGCCAATTCAGAAGAAGGAAGACCAATACATTTACTTATTATTTCAAGCCCAGAGAATTTAAAAAATCTTGATATATATAAACAGAATTTAAACAAATTAGCAGATCCAAGAACTATTGAATCAGATGAAGTAGAAAATTTGGTGGCTCAAACAAAACCCATGTATTACCTTAATGGAGGTTTGCATTCAACAGAAATGGGATCGCCAGAAATGCTTATGGAATTAACATTCAGGCTTATTGCAGATGAGAGTAATGAGATGCAAAATATAAGAGATAATGTAATTACTTTGATAAATCCAGTATCAGAACCCGATGGAAGAGATAAACAAGTAGATTGGTATTATCGTTACACAAAAAGTAAAGAAGTATATGATGATGGTTTACGAAGTTCACCACCTTATTGGGGAAAATACGTGTTTCATGACAATAATCGTGATGGATTGCAAGTGTCTCAAGCCTTAACAAAAGCCATTTTTGATGTGTATTATGAATACCATCCAGTTGGAATGTTAGACTTACACGAATCTGTTGCATTATTGTATATCTCAACAGGAACTGGACCTTACAATACGTATATAGATCCAATTACAATAGGTGAGTGGCAGGTTATGGGAAACCACGATTTAACTCAAGTAACTGCTGAAGGACTTCCAGGTGTTTTTACTTGGGCATTTTATAATGGGTGGTGGCCAGGCTATGGAATTTGGGTTGGAAATAACCATAATTCTGTTGGTAGATTTTATGAAACCTTTGGAAATGCAGGAGCAAACACATTTATGAGAGACCTTTCAAACAGTAAATATGCTGGAGATCCTGTACATTCAAGACAATGGTATCGCCCAGTGCCACCAACCGAAAAAGTATTGTGGTCTGCTAGAAACAATGTAAATTATATGCAGTCTGGAGTTGTGGCATCGTTAAGTTATGCTGCTAATAATGGCAATCAATTACTGAAAAACTTCTATCAAAAAGGTGTCAATAATATTAATAAATGGAAGCAAGGCGGGAATTTTGCTTATGTGATAAATAAGGAGCAACGCGATCCAAACATGGTTGCTTATTTAGTAAATCAGTTGCGAGTACAAGGCATCGAAGTGCATCGTAGAAAAAGCGGTAACAATAAAGGTGAATACGTTGTAGTGCTTAATCAGCCTTATAGTGGATTTGCTGATGCACTACTTTCTAAACAAGATTATCCTAAAAAAGCAAAATATAACCCTTACGATGATATCTCCTGGACCTATGGCTTGATGTATGGTGTAGATGTTGAGGTAATTTCAAAATCTGATGGATTTTCGATGGATGCGCTTGAATTAGTGACTGAAGATGTTAAAATTACAGGTTTCGATTCTGGAAGTGGTACACATATGATTATTAATTACAAAGCACAAAATGAAATTTTACCATTATTGTATAAAATATCTTCAACAAATAATGATGCAAATATTACAATAACAACTGAACCAATTACAATAAAAAAAGATTCTTTAGGAAGTGGAAGTATTATGATTTCGGGAGCTGATAAGAATACAGTAAATCTTATTAAAAGTATGGGATTGGATGTTATTAAATCTTCATCTTTACCAAAAGCATCAACACGTTTAGTGAAATTACCACGAATTGCAATTTATCACACTTGGTATAATACACAAGCCGAAGGTTGGGCACGATTCACTTTTGAAAATCGAAAAATTCCTTACACATCTATTGATAAAGACGATCTAAAAGATGGTAATTTATATAATCGTTTTGATGTAATTTTAATACCACATACTTCTGGAAGTGTAGAAACTATGATACATGGTATCGATACAAAATGGGGGCCAATGCCATATACAAAAACAGACGAATATCCGCATCATGGATATCCTGATGCTACTCACGATATGACAGGTGGTCCAGGTTTTGATGGTATGCATAATCTTAAACAATTTGTTGAACAAGGCGGAACATTAATTACCCTTGCCAATGCAACACGGATGGCTGCCGAAACAGGAATTACCCGAGAATTATCAACTTACAGTACTGGCAATTTGTATCATCCAGGTTCAATAGTTACGGCGAAGGTTAAAAATAATGGACATCATATTATGAATGGCTACCCAGAAGTAACACATGTGTTTAGAGGTAATTTACAACTATATCAAGTTGGGAAATATCAACGGCATCATATGGTAATGCAATACGGAACGAGTCAACTTAAAGACGAGAAAGTATATGATGGTGAGATTATGGGAATGCAAGATTATAAGCCAGATTCGTTAGCTGTTGCTAAATCAAAAGAGAAATCTAAACAAAAATATGTGCTATCAGGGATGGTAAAAAACGAAGACAAGATTGTTGGACAAGGCGCTATTTTTGACATTCCTGTTGGTAAAGGACGAGTGATTGCTTTTACATTTAATCCGCTGCATCGCTATTTAAATCATCATGATGCACCAATGTTGTGGAATGCTATTTTGAATTGGGATGTAAAACCTGAATAAAAATTTTATTTGAGTTTTCCTCATTAAAAGCACATGACATTCTATGGCAGAAAAACCAGTTTATAGTAAATCGTATAAAGGTATGTCTTACTCATTCTTACTGGTGTTTACAGTTTAATTTTTAATCCACCATTTAATACAAAACCATCAACAGGAGCATAAATATCTCTAAAAGTTGGGTCGGTAATTGGTCCAGTATAAATAGTATCAAACTTTGTTTGTCTTGTATTTCCAAAATTTTCAAAATTTATAAAAACTGAAAAATTCTCCCATAACTTTTCAACCATAAACCCGAACAACCAATATTGTTTTCCAGTTGCTCCATCGTTTAATTCTTGAGGAGAAAAATAATAAGCTTCTAATCCCATTTTTAATTTTTCTTCAATTTCATACATCAAAACATTATTTAATCGGTGTTTTGCAACCAATGGAAAAGTTGTTGTTTCACCATTATAATGTTCTATTACGTCGGCCAATGTGTAGCCTACAAAAAGTTTAAAGTCTTTATAGGTTAACTTTATATTAGTTTCAATTCCTTTGGTATCGATATATCCATCAGGTTGAAGAAATTCAAACGTGTTATTACTAGTTGGTGTTAAAATCAAAGGATCTTTTATTTGGGTGTAAAATATTAAAGCGTTTAAACTGAAAGACATTTCGTTAGAAAATTGTGTCTTATAATTAACATCGAAATTTCCGCCTATGGATTGCTCTGCTTTGGTTTTTGAAATATCAATAGGAAGTACATCTTTAAACTGAATGCGCTCTGCGTCTTCTGTAAATACAGTTGGAGTTTTATAACCCAAACCACTACCAAGTCGCAGAGCTAGTTTTGGATTAACCTTTAAAAGTGCAGAAATTCTTGGTAAAGCAAAAAAACCATATTCGTTTTGATAATCGGTACGTAAACCAGTTTCAAGTATAAATTTATCTGTTAGGTTCCAAGTATTTTGAATAAACACACCAAAGGTTGTATAATTATAGTCCACGACTTCAGCTTCGTTAAATTTGTCTTGGTCAAATTTATCAGTCCAAAGATTTAATCCAACGATCCATTCACTTTTTCCGCTGTTATAATTATAGGTTGCTTCGGTAAAAGAAGATAATTGATCTCCAGAAAATTTGAATGTTGGAATTTCAATACTTCTATCGTAATAACTTATACTATTTTTAAAAGATAATTTAGATTTGTCGTTAATTATATGATCCAACCCAATTTGAGTGCTTAAGCGATTTGTTTTATTTTTTTCAAAATAAGAATGTTCGCTACTGCCTCCATCTTCAATATATATAATATCGCCTCCAATACGTTCTTCAATAGTAATATTAAAGCCAGCATTAAGTGTTGTTTTATCATTTATGTAAACAAATAATTTTGGATTAATTGTATATCTTGTAAATTTTGGAATTGCTGTAAATCCTACATCTGAAGGATCGTAAGGCGCTCCTAAATTATAAGACGCAAAAATGGTGGTTCCAACTTTCTTGAATTTTTGAGAATAAAATCCGCTTACATCCAAGCCTAATGCAGATGTTCCGTTTAGCATAAGATTAATTTCTCTTTCTTCTACAGGTTTTTTTGAAATTAGATTAACCAAACCAGCAATAGCACCACCACCATAAAGTGTTGAAGAAGCGCCTTTAATTACTTCTACTTGTTTCAAATCTAATGGAGCAATTTGCAGTAAACTTAAACCACCAGAAAATCCCGAATATAACGAATAACCATCTCTTAAAATTTGCGTGTATTTTCCATCAAGTCCTTGAATTCGTATACTGGAATTATAACTTGTAGCTGATGTTTGTTGTGTTTGAATACCTGTACTTTCGTTCAACATCATGCGAATATCACCAGGTTTCATATTCCCTTTTTCTTCGAGTTCTTCTCCCGAAATAGCTTCGATCCGTGTTGGTGTATTGTAAATAGTTCTACTGGAACGCATGGAAGAAATAATTATTTCATCCAACTCGTCTCCTTCACTGGGAGACAGTAAAATTTCCAAGGGTTCGGTTTGTGTTAAGGGAAAATTAAATGTATCGGTTTTTCCCAGATAGCCGATATAACTAAAAGTTATGATTTGTTTCCCATTAGGAATGTTATTAATTTCTAAAAAGCCGTTTTCGTCAGAACTTGCACCTATAGTTGTGCCTTGTATAATTGCACTTGCACCAAATAATACTTCTTTACTTTCGCTATCTTTAATAATGACTTTTAATGTGTTTTGTCCTAAAGTTATAGATGTATAGAGCATTGCCAATAGAAACAAAATAAGTTTTCCCATTAGTTTCTAATTTTTTTAATATTTAGAAGTCTTCCTTTTAGTTTTTGAGAATTCAAATTTCAAATTTTTTAATTGAATTTAAAGATACTTAATATCACTAAATTTTAGTTAAATCTCTTTATAATTTCTCAATGACGACTCTGTGAAAGCTTTTATGATAGCATCTGCTACAATCTAAAATTGTACCTCACCTTCAATAAAATTTGTTGACTTTGTAAAACCCAATTTTCGGTAATATCATTCAACGTATTATGATTAAACACAAAAATAACATCGCCAAGAGGTGAAAATATCCAATGAACTCTTACGTTCACACCCAAATTTCTGCTATCAGTATCGTATTGAAAATAGCTATTTAATTGAAAATCTGAATTTACATTAAACCGCACACGTGAACCAACCAGCGTTTGGTCAAAATCTCCCCAAGGTAAACGACCAATGTTTCTTTCACCATTGAATTCAATACCTA
>QMOV01000011.1 GCA_003650305.1 Bacteroidota bacterium
GAAATGGCGTCCATCTCCTCCATCATAAATGATCCATCAGGATTACCTATAGGATTTTCTAATTTAAAAATTTCTAAACTAAGAGATTCAATTTTTTTAAAATCACGCTCCAAATCATTAAAAAACTTTTCTCCAAAATGCGTTTCACTATATTCTTTACATTCAATAAATTGTGCTTTAGCTATTGAATCTAATAGTACAAAATTTACAAACTCAACCTTATCCCCATGGATAAGATAATCATTAGATGGCATGAGAAGTTGCTGAAAATTTAATTTAAGCTTTTGAAGAGCAAATTGATCCTTAGATTCCTTCAACATGATTTTGGACGATTTTTCAAGATAGTTAACGCTGTTTATTCCAACGTAAGCTATTATTGAAATTAGCATTAACACAGCTATTATCCCTATTAATAGCCTTTGAAAAATTGTTATTTTAATCCTTGAAAAGCTAATTATTCTTACCATTACTTGATATTTAGACAATTAACACCAAACTAATTTGCTAAGATACAAAAGGATTAATCTTAAACTAATTATATACAATTTAAACATCTTATCTTGAGTCGCTAACAATTATTCATATAATATGTTTTTGTCATCTTATCTGAAATCAGATATTAAGTTTTAATATAATGAAATTTAATGCTTGTAACTTTTAACAAAAGTAAATTTCACACTAAAACAAAAACGAGGATAAATTTTTATATTATTTACCCTCTTTCAGATAATAGAAATAATATTTTTATTCATGTTCAAAGCGAACTTATAGAAATTATAGAACAAATAGAAGGACGGTTTGGTTATTAGTAGAGTTAATATATTTAAGCATATGTTTAATAAATAGTGCAACAAACGGCACTATTTCGCTATTTAAAATTAATATTATTTATAAAAGCATTAATTAGTGCATTAAATAGCACTTTATGTGTATTTATTGGTCTCAAAAGTAGTTAAAACTATGCACTTTAGTGCATTTCGCTTTAGCTTCTAAAAAGACTTACCTTTGTTTTATGTCAGAACAAAGAGTAAATGGACATACTGTATCAAGATTGACAGCTCATATAGTTTGGAGTACAAAGTATAGGTATTTAGTTTTGGAGGGGGATATTCAAAAGAAGTGTAGATCGATACTGATTCAAATATGTGATGCAGAAGATGTTAATATTTTAAAAGGAGTTGTTAGTAAGGATCATATTCATCTGCATATTGAATATCGACCGTCTCAAGATATTAGTAGTTCGCCCAGAAACATTAATAAACCAGTATTTAGATGGGGAATGGGTACCATTGTTACAGTCCCCACCTTTTCCTGAATATACAAGTGGGCATTCCGTAATTTCTAGAGCTGCAGCGGTTACTTTGACTAAATTATTTGGTGAAAATTTTAGCTTTTCTGACAACTCTGAAGTAGAATATGGCTTACGGATTCGCGATTTTAAAGCATTTAAACAAGCCTCAGAAGAAGCTGCTATTTCTAGATTATATGGTGGTATTCACTACAAAATGGCTATTGATGAAGGAGTTACCCAAGGAGAAAGAGTTGGTAAATTTGTAGTTAATAATATTCAAACGTTGAAATAATTGACACGGTTATTTTTTCTGAGATAACATAATAATTCAGGCTTAAATAGCTAATGAAATTTTTACTCACTAGAGGTGATCAATATAAATCCTTGATTATGGATATTATCAATTTTAATCGAATCGTCTTTTGATAGGTATTTTCTTAAATGCGTAATAAAAACATTCAGGCTTTTTCGGTTAAAATAATCATTCTTACCCCAAAGAGTATTCAAAATATCACTATGTCGACTGATATTATTTTTATTTTTAAGTAAATACAAAAGTAATTCACTTTCTCTTGCTGTTAAGTGCCTTTTTTCATCATAAATTTTCAATTCATAATTTGAAGGTGAAAAGCTATATTTTCCAATCTTATATAATTCTTCTTCTTTTTGATCTGTTTTTTTTAAAATACTCAGTAAACTATTTAATCTAACAACTAATTCTTCTTCATCAATTGGTTTTCTAATGTAGTCTATAGCTCCTAAAGAAAACCCCTTTAACAGATCAATTTTTAATGACCTTGCTGTTAGGAAAAGAAACGGAATAGTTATGTTTTTTTGGTTGATATTTTCAGCTAATTGAAAACCATCCATATCTGGCATCATTATATCAAATATACATAAATCAAATGGCTGTTCCAAAAGTACAGTTAAGGCATCTTTACCATTTTTAACCCATAAAACTGAAAAATTCTTCATTTTAAGGTATTCAGTAAGCACATACCCTAATGAAGTATCATCTTCAACCAAAAGTAATCTATATTTGGCCATATTTTAACTAGCTATTGGCAATTTAATTGTAATTCTCGTCCCTTCTTTCATCTTACTTTCTAATATAATTTTTCCTTTATGCAAGTTAATAATCTTTTTCACATAGTTTAAACCTATCCCATAACCTTTTACAGTATATAAATCCCCTTGAGAAACCCTATAATGCTTTTTAAAAATTTTCTGTTGATCCTTCTTTTCTATGCCTATTCCATTATCTTTTACTGTTATTTGTAACTCTTTATTTTTTATTTCGGCCGTTAGGATAATTTTAGGAGTTTCCATACTATATTTTTTAGCATTATCCAGCAAATTATTAATCGCGTTGGATAAATGCATTGGTTCACATTTCATCATAAATATTTCTCCCTTAATCTCATAATTAAAATCAACTTCCTCCATCTTTGAAATAAATTTAAATTCTTCACATAACCGTTTTAGATGCGGTAAAAAATCTGTTTTTATAAGATTTAAGTTGATGTTATTCTTATCTAAACTTGCTAATTGCAGTACTTTATCAATATGCTCCTTTAGCCTGTCATTTTGATTTCTAATAATTTCTAAATAAGTCTTACTTTCTTCATTTTCCTTTTGTTGTAGTATTTTTGAGGCTAATCCAATTGAAAAAATAGGTGTTTTAAGTTCGTGTGTAAGATTATTGATAAAATCATTGGTCATAGAAATAATATTCTGTTGCCAATAAAAGGATCTCAAAACCCAAATAACCACAAAGATAATAGCTGTTAAAAAAATTAAACTCGGAATGGTAAGCCCATTGAGTTGAAATAAAAAATATTCGTTTATTCTATTAAACTGTAATTCTAAAGTGACTTTATTTTGCACCAAATCTGGTAAATATCCATTTAGCGGAATTGGATATCTTTTTAATTTAATTTCTTGATCATTAAAGTTGGGAGAGTTTATATGAAGTGAAGAATTCTCTACAAAAAGTTTATACGAAAAATCCGTTTTTATTCCATTTTCCAACAGCTTAAATTCCAAAAAATCGTTGAGAAAATAACTTGAAGCGTCTCTTACACTATCTAACTCAATTTTAAAATAAGTGTCATCATTTGTAATTGCCTTACCCAGCAAAAAAGTAAGTTTATCTTCGTGACTTAAATCAGACTGGATTGCTTTAACAGACTTCCCAATATTTTGATTAAAGCGCACATTAGCTAAATTTAATCCAATCCTCAAGTATTGATATTGAATTATTACCAACCCAATGACTGATATTATAAAAATGATGATATAAATATTTCTCTTTTTCAAAATTTGGAATTGTTAATAAAGATAAGTTTCAAAGATACTCAAAGAAAATAGGTTATGGAAGAATTCCACTACTAAGATGTGGTGTATGCACTTTTTTTAAAATAAAAAGTTAATGAAAAATTAACGGTATTATTCAAAGATAAATGAAAGATTAATCAAAGGTTAAAGCCTAGTAAAAAAGATAAAGCAGCTAGCTTCAGTTGGTTTATTTGATTTATTTTTAACATAAATTCATAACATATAATGAAATACTCAAATAAACAATGGTATTTTACTTTTCTTTTTGTCTTTTCGCTAATCTTTTCCGGATGTAATTTGGATAACAAATCTTCCTCTAAATCACAGAATCAATCTGTTAATATACTTCCTGCGGTAAATGATGATTTCTTTCAGGAGATTGGGCAGGAGATTGGATTGGATTTTGTTCACTCCATTGGAGCTGATGATATGAAAAATATTGTGGAATCAGTTGGAGGTGGTGCTGCGTTCCTCGATTATGATCAGGATGGTTATATTGATATTTACATGTGCAGTGGAACATGGATTGAAGGTTTCAGTAAAAGCGAAAAACCTGAAAAATTGTCTGGTAACCGTCTTTATCACAACCTGCAGGATGGCACTTTTGAAGATGTTACTAAGAAAGCTAAAGTTGGCGGTCCATGGTATAGCATGGGAGTTACTGTTGGCGATTTCAATAATGATGGATATCCGGATATATATGTAAGTAATTATGGGCCCAATACCCTCTATAAAAATAACGGAAATGGCACTTTCACAGACGTTACTAAACGAGCCAAGGTGGGAGGAGGGAAAGAATGCAGTGTAGGTGCAGTATGGCTAGATTTTGATAATGATGGCCTGCTTGATCTTTATGTAGGGAATTACCTGAATTTTGATCCTGAATATAAATATTATTATGCTCCTGACGGATTTCCTGGCCCATTGTCCTATGACAGCCAGGCAGATGTTTTGTACCATAATAAAGGTGGTGGCACTTTTGAGGACGTAACAAAAAAAATGGGAATTGTTGACATTGACGGGAGAGCAATGGGTGTTGGAGCAGCAGATTATGATGATGACGGTTTTGTGGATATTTATGTGGCCAATGATCATACTGTAAATTATCTCTGGCATAATAACGAAGGAAAAGGATTCACTGACAGGGGCACTATGTCCGGAACAGGATTCAGCCAGGCAGGAGAAGCAACCGTAAGCATGTCGGTAGATTTTGCCGATTATAATGGAGATGAATTGCTTGATATGTTTATTTCAGATGATAATTATTGCTCTCTTTATGAAAACTTAGGAAATGGACTTTTTAGTGATAAATCATATGCTTCGGGAATCTCTGTAGCATCCGGACAGTTTGTTGGATGGTCCTCCTCGTTTCTTGATTATGACAATGATGGGGATCCTGACATTTTTAAAGCGAATGGTGAGTTAAAGCACTTGTATGGACAAGAAGATCAATTGTTTGAAAATATTGAGAACGGAAAATTCAAGGATGTATCAGTAGAACGGAGCCAATACTTTAAGGAAGAGTATGTTGGTCGTGGAGCATGTCTGGGTGATTATGACAATGATGGAGATATTGACATCTATATTGCGAATTTAGACAGCCAAGGCATGTTTTTAAGAAACAATAAAGGGAACCAAAACAACTGGCTTATTCTAAATCTGGTTGGTCAGTCGAGTAACAGGGATGGAATAGGTTCCAGGATCAGACTATTTGCAGGCGGTAAAGTGCAGACTGCTCAGAAAAAAAGTACGACCGGATACCTTTCACAAAATGACTCCAGGATACATTTTGGCTTAATGAAGAATGGTATTGTTGAAAGAATAGAGATAAAATGGCCTTCAGGAAAATTACAGGTGTTGGAAAATATTAAAGCTAATCAGTTCCTTACTATCAATGAACCCGAATAAGTTTTTAATGAATAGAAAAAGATCAAATATAGTTTTCCTAACCCTAATGGTCATCAGTTGGTGCAGCATCTTTTTTTCATCCTGCAAGGAAAGATCCATGGAAGGAATGATTGTATTTACACAAGTAACAGGAGACCTGCAGGATATTAATTATACAACAGGTGATTCCTGGCGATATATCCCGGATTCACGCATTGTGGCATTGAACTCTAATAAATCCGAAGAAACGATAAAAGTGCTTACTGAAGGTTTCTATTCAGCATGCTCACCAGTGATTTCATATGATGGGCAAAACATGATCTTTGCAGCCCAAAAAAGAACAAATGATATCTGGCAAATATGGGAAATGAATTTGGAGAATTTAAAAGCCAGGCAAATCACGTTTTCAACGGAAAATTGTATTGACCCTGCTTACCTTCCAGGTGGCCGTTTGGTGTATAGCAAATTCACAACGAATAAAACAGTAAAATCGGGGCATACGCTCTTTACCTGCAATATTGATGGATCTAATATCAGGCAAATCACCTATAATCCACATGCATATTTTGCATCAACAATCCTGCAGGATGGACGGATATTGTCAATTAGCAGACAGCTATATCCTGATCAAAGAGATGGGATGTTTATGGTTTTACGCCCTGACGGTAGTAAAGAAGAATTGTTTTATCAAGGCTTAAAAGGAAGTGATTTACATAGCCGTGGATGGGAGACAAATAATGGTAAAATTATTTTTATAGAATCCAATAATAATGATAGGAAAGGTGGAAATATTATTTCTATTGATTATAATCGACCATTGCATAGTAGGGTTGATCTATCTTCTGGCATTAAAGGAGATTTTTATGCTATTAACTCACTGCAGGAAGACAAGTTACTGGTTTCTTATCGTTCGCCTGATGATGACCGATACGCACTGTATGAATTTGATGCTGAAAATAAAACGCTAGGTCAGGCTATTTATAAAGACAAGAACTACAATGTGCTGGAAGCTGTTGTAGTTAAAAAACAAGAGCGACCTAAAAATTTGCCAAGTGAAGTGAATATGAGTGTGAATACTGGAATTCTTCTTTGTCAGGATATTAATTTTACAGATGAACAATCTGAAGAAATTACCTCCTCAACTTCTAAAGCAATAAGTATAGAGGTGATGGGAATCGATTCTTCTCTTGGAATTGTAGAGGTTGAGAAGGATGGTTCTTTTTATTTAAAGGTTTTGGCCGATACCCCTTTTCGAATACAGACAATGGATGAGAACGGACAGGTTGTGTATGGTCCGGGTAGCTGGATCTATTTGCGCCCTAATGAACGACGTGGGTGTGTGGGTTGTCATGAAGATAAAGAACAGGTTCCGAAGAACAGACAAGCGCTTTCAACTATGAAAGACCCAATAATATTACCAACACAAATGAAAGAAATACATAAAAATAGGGTTCATTAAAATAGATATGAAGACATCTAAATTAATAGTGATTTTCGGAGTGATTGTTGTGTTGGGATTGCTTGTGTATTTCCCCGGACGCAAATTAGCTAGGGCACATGTAAATGAAATAACAGCTGTTACAGATCACCCTCTTTCATGTACTTCATGTCATGTTTACATTTCTCAGAATAAGCTGATTTCAAAAATGGTCAATGCTGATTATTTATCACCGTTAAATATGGCTGTTTCTAACGATGGCAGCAAGTTGTATGTTGTTGCACAGGATATAAATGAGTTGATTGTTGTTGATGTTGAGAAAAGCGAAGTCTTGAACAAAATCAAAGTAGGAGTGCACCCGCATAGTGTTATTCTTAATGAAGATGGAAGCATTGCTTATGTCAGCAACCAATGGTCGGATAATGTGTCTGTAATTGACTTGGCTGCCTCAATTGTAGTAGATACTCTAAAAACGGGTAATGGCCCTTCAGGACTTTCTATTAGTACAAACGGAAAGTTTCTATATGTTGTCAACACATTCGGTTCAGATTTGTCTGTTATTGATCTTGCTACCAAAGAAGAAAAGAAAAGATTGACTACTGGAAAAGATCCTACAGGAACTGAATTGTCTCCAGATGGAAATGTATTATATGTGACCAGCAGACGTGCCAATTTTACACATTATGGAGAACCTTTAATTTGCGATATGACCTTGGTGAATGCCAATACTCAAAAAGTTATTAAATATACGCCCATTGAATCTGCTCATATAATGGAAAATATTGCCTTTACGCCTTCAGGAGATCTGGCAATGATGACTTTAGTACGTCCTAAGAATTTGATACCTACCTTACAGGTTGAAGGTGGTTGGATGATGAATCATGGAGTTGGTATTATCGAACAGAAGAATGAAGGTAAGGTAGTACAGTTATTACTTGATGAACCAAATGCCTATTATCCTGATCCCTTCGATATTGTTATTACTCCCGACGGGAAGAAAGCTTTCGTATCAAGTTCAGGAGTAGATCGTATATCTGTTATTTCAATAGACTCAATCAGGACAATACTTGCTGAATCTTCACCTGAAAAGTTAAAAAATTTTTCCAATAATCTTGGAATCAGTAGTAGGTTTGTAATAAAACGTATTGCCACCGGAGCCAATCCTAAGGGACTTGCGCTTTCACCTAATGGCAAACGATTATATGTGGCTGAACAGCTTGAGGACAAAATTGCAATAATTAATACAGAAAGCCTTGAAACTATTGGTTCTATTAATCTTGGAGGTCCTATAAGGATAACAGTTGCCAGAAAGGGTCGCAGGCTTTTTAATAACGCCGGGCACACATTTCAAAACCAATATGCCTGTTATACTTGCCATCCCGACGAACATGAAGACGGCCTTGTATATAATATGGCAGGAAAAGATATGGGACGAAACATGACCAATACCCAGTCTTTACGTGAAATAGGAGAAACGGCACCTTTCAAATGGAATGGAAAGAATCAGACAGTTTATAAACAGGATGGAATGCGATTTTCTACCGTACTTACAAGAACAGAACAGTTCAGTTATAAAGATCTTGATGCTATTGTATCTTATATAATGACAGGCATAAAATACCCACCCAATCTATTATATAATCCCAACGGAGAATTGACTGAATCTCAACTTCGTGGCAAAGTATTATTTGATAGGAGTATGGATAATTTTGGGAATAATATCCCGGAAAATAATCGCTGTATTACATGCCATCCACCTCCTCTATATACAAATTTAGAATTGGCTGATGTTAGTACGCTTGCTACAACCGACGATCCAATATTGTTTGATATACCTCACCTAAATAATATATACTCGTCAGCACCTTATTTGCACGATGGGCGTGCCGAAACATTGGAAGAGATATGGACAGTTTATGGTCAGGATGATAAACATGGATTCGTTAATGATATGACTAAAATTCAACTAAACGATTTGGTTGAATATTTAAAATCTTTCAGAGGTCCAGAATACGAAAATAGTGATTCAAGTATTCAACAAGCCTCAACTTATAAATCTAACTAAAACAGACAGTTATGTTAAAAAATGTACTGATAAAATATTCAAAATTTGCTACAATTGCAGGTGTTATCTTTGTGGCAGTTTCTTTGGGGTTTAACCTGAAAGGGCAGCATTCTTCAGACTTGAATTCATTTTTCGCAGACACATTGTCAACTCAGGATAACACTGAAGGATTACCTGCAAGAAATTCAGATGGAGCTGATTTAAATAACAATATAAACGCTATGCCTATTTATGGGAACTGGCGTAATTTTACTTCAAAAGAAGGGTTACCCGACGATAAAACCTATTGTGTGAAGATTGATGGAGAACGTGTTTTGGTTGGGACACATGAAGGTCTTGCAGTTTTTGAAAAAGGGAAGTGGCGAACCTATACAACAAAAGAGGGGCTTGCACATAATGGTGTTTTAGCCATTGATGTAAGTGAACTAACAGGAGATGTTTGGCTTGGAACAATGGGAGGATTAACAAGGTGGTCTGCCGGTAAATTTGAAAACTTCACACAGCTTAACAGCGGATTGCCTAATGATTTAATTTATTCCGTTATATGTGATGGAAAAGATGTTTGGGTTGCTACGGGTGGTGGTGCTGGCCAGTATGATACTTATACAAAACGGTGGGAAATATTCACAGAACAGAATGCTCCCATGCATGAACCATGGACCTATGGTGTATGTGAAGGTGATGGGAAAATATTTATTGCTGCATGGGGAGGTGGTGTGGTTGAATATAACAAGAAAACCAAAAAATTCAGAGATTATGTTGATCCTGATGGTAATATGGAGATTGACCTTTTCCCAGATGATGGGGTAGTTCATGATATAACAACAGGGACTTCCTGGGCAGATGGTTATTTATGGGTTGCCACCTACTTCGGATTAAGCCGCTATGATGGTGTACACTGGAAAGGGTATTTTGACCACGATAGTGGTTTAGCCAGTAATTTTATAAACTATATAATAGCTCAAGGACCAATAGCATTTATTTGCACTGATAAAGGATTAAGTACTACCAATGGTAAAAACTGGGTAACATATACTAAAAATGATATGGATAAGAATGGAAAAGCCGTCATAATTGAAGGTACCGAAGAAACTGAATTGGTAATGTCGCCATCAATTTCACATAATTATGTCCTTGGTGTCGATGTTAAGGATAATGTTATCTGGGTTGCTACTTCTAAAGGTATAAGTCGCGGAGAATTGCTGAAATAAATGTTTAATGTGTTTAGAGATTTTGAGTAAAATGGATTATAAATAATAAAATAAATAGTTACAATATAAACAATAAAAATAATAAGAATTATGGATAATACAATAGAAATTATGAATGATAAACGATTGTTAATAGATTTGACAAAGCTTACAGATGGAGAGAAGGTAGAGATGAAAAAACTGGGATTTT
This sequence comes from Bacteroidota bacterium, assembly GCA_003650305.1. Lineage (GTDB taxonomy): Bacteria > Bacteroidota > Bacteroidia > Flavobacteriales > Flavobacteriaceae > PRS1. Next base: position 10,420 of record QMOV01000011.1, read on the forward strand.
TATCTGATGACAATAAAGTTATTGAATCAGTTTATCCTTCCCTGCATGATGAGCGGCCTCCAATTGAAAAACATGTGGTTCATGCATCTCATACTATTAACGAGGCTTATAACTATGAGAAACCATCTTCATTTTCAAGAGCCCTACGCCTCGACCTTGGTGGTTACAAGGTATTGTTAATTTCAGGAACTGCCAGTGTAAATGAAGAAGGCAAACCAGAACATATTGGCGATTTTAAAGCCCAGCTTTGGAGGACTTATGTAAATATTACTAATCTTCTTGAAGCCGAGGGGATGTCTTGGCATGATGTGGTGAGGACAACCAATTATCTTAGGGATATTGAAAGGGATTATGGTGAATTTAATAAAATTCGTACTTCTTTTTATCAGTGGTTAAATCTTGACCCTTTACCTGCCGCTACAGGGATACAGGCTAGGCTATGTTGGGAAACGCTCCTTGTTGAGGTTGAGGTGTATGCAATCTGTAAATCTAAATAAAATTGAATATGATAAAGCGTAACTTTTGGGTATTGGTAATTTTTACCCTGATCGTAATGTTTCAGGGTAATGAATTAATAGGGCAGGAAAAAGATCTGAAATATGGCAAAACGCCGGACAAATTTGCTCCGTATAACAATTTTCGAAAAGCCTATAAGTACCATTTCCTTGAACCTGTTCAATTCTACGGAGCAGGACGGGAGAAATTACCTCCCAAAGACCTGAAAGAAGTACGTTTAGGATTTCTTGGACCATTAGAAGGTTCTGCAATTGTATCACTTGGTGAACAGATGTTAAATGGAACCATTCTGGCAATAGAAGAGGCTAATAATAAAGGCGGATACGCTGGCATTCCTTTCAAGTTGATGGTACACAATGATGTTGGTTTATGGGGTGCTGCAGCTAATGAGGTGGTTAAAATGAATGATGAAAAGGTTTGGGCCTGGCTGGGTTCCATTGATGGTATTGTGTCACATGTAGCATTAAGAGCAACCTTGAAAATGGAAATAATGATGGTCAATACAGGGGATCCTGATCCTACGTTTACCGAAACAAATATACCATGGACAATTCGTGTTATCAGTGACGACCGCCAAAGTGGTTATGCACTGGCCTCCTATATATTTGAAAAGATGAAACATGAGCGTGTGGCAGTTATCCGGACCAACACCCGATATGGAAGGGTAGGCATTATGGAGTACTCGGGTGTTGCAGTACGCTTAGGCCATCCAATGATGATTGAAGAGAGATTTGATACTGGAGAGATAGACTTTAAAATGCAACTGGAGAGTATAAAGAAAGTATCTCCTGATGCTATTCTTATTTGGGGAAATGCAAAAGAGTCCGCACTTATTTTAAAGCAAATCCGAAAGTTGGGCATGAAACAGCCTGTCTATGGTTCTGACAGGATGGTTTCTCCTGAATTTCTTAGGATTGCAGGGCAGGACGCTGAAGGAATTGTAACCACTTGTCAATATAATCCCGATGCAGATATTCCTGGTCTAAAGGCATTTCAAGCTAATTATTTCAAGAGATTTGGACTGGAACCTGATGTATTTGCTTCTCATGCCTATGATGGAATGAACATGATTATTAAAGCCATTAGTAAAGCAGGTCTTAATCGGGTTCTTATTCGCGATGTACTCACTGATTTAAAGACTTTTCAGAATTATCAGGGGATTACAGGTAAGATTATTTTGGACAGAAGTTGGAATGATATAGGAGAGATATGGATGGCAAAAGTCCAAAATGGCAAGTTTAAATATTCAGCTAGCCCAACTATAGGAACTAAGAGACACTCAAATACTAATACTAAATATTAATATTAAAAGGAAAAACAATATGGAAACCATTTTATGTAATAATCCGGCTGATGTTAAAATTACGGTTCCTTCACTAGTGAGTCTACAGAAAAAACAAGAAGCAACTATTGTCAAAGTCAATGGAATTGAGGTTGGGGGCTCTGAAGTTATTATTATTGCAGGCCCTTGTGCTGTCGAGAGCATGGAACAACTTTTTGAAACAGCCAGGTCTGTAAAGACGGCTGGAGCTAAAATATTAAGAGGAGGAGCTTTTAAACCACGCTCATCACCTTACAGCTTTCAGGGACTTGGAGAAGAAGGATTGAAACTACTCAGTCAAATAAGAAAGGAAACAGGTTTACCTGTTGTCACAGAAGCGATGGATACAAGGCAGGTTGAATTAGTTGCAGAGTATGCTGACATGATCCAGGTAGGGTCGCGTAATATGCAAAACTATCCTCTTTTAAAAGAAGTTGGTAAGTGTAGAAAGCCAGTCTTGCTAAAGCGGGGCATGATGGCAACTATTGAAGAGTTTTTAAATTCAGCTGAATATATCCTTAACGAGGGTAATGATCAGGTAGTACTTTGCGAACGAGGGATACGTACTTTTGAAACTTCTATGAGAAATACGCTCGATTTGAGTGCGATACCAATGTTAAAACATCTCAGTCATCTTCCTGTAATAGTCGATCCCAGTCATGGAACAGGCCTCAGGTGGATGGTACCCGTGATGGCTAAAGCGGCAGTAGCTGCAGGTGCCGATGGTCTCATTATGGAAGTACATTATAGACCTGACGCAGCGTTATGTGATGGTGAACAATCACTTCATCTTGATAAATTTACTAACCTTATGAGTGAAATACGTAAAGTTGCCAAGGCTGTAGGTAGAAAAATATTATGACCAAAACTTTATTCATAATAATCGCCATCTGTGTTCTATTCGTACAGGACATTTATGCCCAGCAAAATAATTCAACAACTGGCAAAATAGTAAAAATTGGCCTATTAATCAGTAATAATAAATCTATAGCAGCACGAAATGGAGCTGAAATGGCAATCGGCATTGCAAATAAAAAGGAAGGTTCTGATGGCTTATATTTTCAATTGATTGTAAGGTCAATGGAAGGACCTTGGGGTACGGGTTCGAATGAAGCTGTTAATTTGGTTTTTAAAGAAAAGGTATGGGCGATTATGGGTTCTCACGATGCGAGAAATGCTCATTTGGTGGAACAGGTGATATCCAAGACTGGTGTTGTTTTTTTATCGGCATGGGCAACTGATCCAACACTCTCCCAGGCATTTATCCCATGGTATTTTAGTTGTGTTCCGAATGATATTCAACAAGCTGGTGCTTTGATCGAAGAAATATATAACAAAAGAAAAATCATTGAAATAGCAACTGTTTCGGATGAGGATTATGATTCGAAATTGGCCTTACAAACCCTTTTAAAAGAAATAAAGATTGCTGGTAAGGCTGAACCAAAGCAGCTATTTTATGATAGTTCTAATACGGATTTTAAAATTTTGTTTGATGAGATAAATAAAGCAGGTGTCAATAGTATTATTCTGTTTGGAAAACCTTCAGCTTCTTTCAGTTTTATTCAACAACTGCGACAAAAAAAATTGAATCTACCTGTTTATGGGGCATTATCTTTGTTAGGAGAAAGTGAATTTGATGATCTGGAACTTGTATATTTTGATAATATTACATTAGTAACTTCTGGAAATTGGTTTGAGTCGAAGAAGCTATCATTCAAAAATGAGTTTCAGGAAAAATATGGGAAAATACCTGATGCTGTAGCAGCTTATGCATTTGATGGCATGAATTTAATCATTGAAGCGGTTAGGAATTCCGGTGTTAATCGTGAAAAAATTCAGGAAGCTATGTCAAAAATGCATTACAAAGGTGTAACAGGTTCTATTCAATTTGATGAAAAAGGAAATCGCATGGGCCCCTTTGGACTGATTGAAATAAAAAACGGAATTCCGGTTACCGTCGAAAAATAAATTCAACTAATTACTTAACTTTGGTCCTATGAAAAAAATCTATATTTTATTCTTAATAGTACTTTTCTCCTCTACTCTGTTCAGTTGTAAGGAAACTGAAGAAGATAAAAGACAAAAAACTATTGAATTGATGACCACTCAAACGTTAGGTCTTGCATATCTGGAAGAATTTAAACTTAGCGAAGCAAAAAAAGAGTTTCTTAAGTTTATCAAATTAGCACCTGACGAAAAACTTGGGTATGCAAATCTGGGATTGGTCTATTTGAGGATGGGAAAGTATGTTGATGCTGAAAAACAGCTTTTAAAAGCCATTAAAATTGATTCAAAAGATGGAGATGTAAGATTGTTGTTGGCAACGGTTTATCAGATGAATGGTGAACGTGAAAAGGCTATTTCTGTATTGACAAAAGCTCTGATAATTTCTCCTAGACATATTAAAATACTTAATGACCTATCTGAATTATATTCGGTAGGATCGGATAAGAAATCTCAAAAGAAACGTAAAAATTATTTGCTTCAACTTGTTGAAAAAGCACCTGGAAATATAGTTCCCCAACTTAAATTGACCGAAATACATATCCAAAATGGAGACAGTGAAAAAGCGATAGAACTATTGGAAATAATTCAAAAACAATTTCCCGAGTTCCCAAATGAAGCCATTTATTACTATGATAAAACAATCTCTTTACTGAAAAAACAGGATAAGGAAAAAGCTATTATACAATTTATAATTTTTCATAATTACATGAAGGTTAGCTTTCCATATCAAGCAGGTATTATGGAGTTAAATGGTCCCGGAGGATCATTTATCGGTTTTCCGCTGATTACTTATGACTTGCAACTCTCTTTAAAGGGCGTTGAAAATAAATCACTACTTGATGTAATTAAATTCACTGAAGTTACAACATCTGCGGGTTTGGATATTGTTCCACAATTCATTGAAGGTGAAAATATTGAATTCCGTAATTCCACACATGTCGAGGCAGCTGATTATGACGGTGATGGAGATTTAGATATTTATGTTGGCAGTTATGATCCGGCAACCTCATCTTATAAGCATTACCTTTTCAATAATTATATGGGACGGTTTAATGATGTTTCAGAAAAAGTTGGTATCAGTCATTCTGGTAAAGAATCATCAGCCAAATTTGCCGATTACGACAACGATGGTTTTCTTGACCTGTATATTGTTAAAGAAGATGGCGATATATTATATCGAAATGCAGAGAAAGCTATTTTTAAAGATGTCACAGACAATGCAGAAATTGGTAGTAAAACTGGCGGAAACAAGGTTTTATTTTTCGACATGGATCATGACGGAGATCTCGACTTGTTTGAAGCAAGGCCGAATTCAAATCTGGTGTTTCGAAATAATGGAGATGGCACTTTCCTGGAACAGGCCGCGAAAATGGGTCTGTCAGGAAGTGAGATTAATAGTCGCGATGCAGTTTTTGGAGATTTTGATGATGATGGTGATATTGACCTATTTGTAATAAATGATAATGGAAGCAACATATTATATGCGAATCAAAGACAAGGAGTTTTTAAGAATGTAACCGAAAAGAGTAGGCTAAAAAGTAACAGTGGCTCAAGTTCTGTATCGGTTGGAGATTACAATAACGATGGGTTTTTAGACTTGTTCATTACCTCACTTAACGGAGAAAACTGTGAATTGTATCGCAATCTGGGCAATGGAAGTTTTGAACCAGTAAATAAAACAAAAGAAATGTTTGCTGCACTTCAGCATATCAAAGCTTATGATGCTAAATTTTTTGATTTTGACAATGACGGATTTCTTGATATTATTATCGCAGGAGAATCAAAACAAATTGGAGATCGTGGTGTTCTTCTTTATCATAATGAAGGGAGTGGGAAATTCACGGATGTTTCTAACCTGTTGCCTGAAACACCAAAATCAGGACGGCAAATAACTCTATTCGATTACAATGATGATGGCGATCTTGATGTAATTATTGCCGGTTTGAATGGTGGAGTCTTCCTGTTGCGAAATGATGGTGGGAGTATTAACCATTATGTGAATATGAAACTTGTAGGTTTAAGGACTGGAAGTGCCAAGAATAATTATTTTGGGATTGGGGCAAAAGTTGAAATAAGTGCAGGGGAGCTTTACCAGTCTATGGTAGTGACAAAACCAAATATCTATTTCGGGTTAGGAAACCTCACAAAAGTTGATGTTATCAGAATTACATGGACAAATGGTGTACCACAGAATATATTTCTACCGGATGCCGATCAAGCATTGATTGAAGCACAAATATTAAAAGGTTCTTGTCCGTTTCTTTACACATGGGATGGTGATGAATATATATTTGTAAAGGACATCACATGGAGAAGTGCTTTAGGCATGCCCCTTGGTATTATGGGAGGCACTACTAAATATGCTTTTGCGGATGCATCAGATGATTATATTAAAATACCAGGCGAAATGTTAAAACCCAAAAACGGAAATTATTCAATTAAGGTGACATCAGAGCTTTGGGAAACAATATATATGGATAAAATACAATTGGTTGCAGTTGATCATCCTGATTCTGTTGATATTTTTGTTCCGGAACAGTTTTCTCCACCTCCTTTCCCAGGTATGGATGTACGACAGGTTAGTGAAAAACATGTTCCCATATCTGCAAAAGATTCACGCGGAAATGATTTGCTTTCTTTTATTGTTGAAAAAGATGACAAATACATATCTTATTTCAAACCTGAAAAGTATCAGGGAATAACAGAGATGCACGATTTGATTCTTGACCCGGGAGAATCGGGTAATACAGAAAATTTATTTCTCTTCCTGAATGGCTGGATATACCCAACTGATGCCAGTATTAATGTTGCCCTTTCACAATCCGATAGGCTGAATGTCATCCCTCCTTTTATACAGGTCATCAATAAAAAAGGAGAATGGGAAACCGTAATTGATAATCTTGGTTTTCCGATGGGAAAGGATAAGACTGTAATTGTAGATCTTTCTGGAAAATTCCTTTCAAATGATCATAGAATTCGTATCCAAACTAACATGGAGATATATTGGGATCAAATTTTCTTTTCTGATAGTAAACCAAATGCTCCTGTTGTTTTTACGGTTTTAAATCCTATTTCTGCTGACCTTCATTACAGGGGATTTTCACGTAGTTATAGAAAAGGAGGTCGTTACGGGCCTCATTGGTTTGATTATTCCAAAGTTGATAAAAATAATAAATGGCGTGATTTGACAGGTAACTATACCCGTTATGGGGATGTTCTTCCACTTCTGATGGAATCAGATAACAAATACATTATCTCAAATGCTGGAGATGAAACATCTATTAAATTTAATGCCAGAGAATTACCTGAATTAAAAGAAGGATGGAAAAGAGATTTTCTTATCCATAGCGTTGGCTGGGTAAAAGATGGTGATATAAACACAGCACTAGGCAGTACCGTCTTACCACTTCCTTTTCATGGTATGACGAGCTACCCTCCTTCAGAGAAGGATGTATATCCAAAAGATCCTGAACTTCAAAAATATCTTCTGGAATATAATACAAGAGTCATAACTCCTGATGATTATCGCAATTCAATTAAAAATAGAAACAAATAATGATAGTGAAATTTAGAATTCTTTTTTATTTCCTTTTTTTGATGAGCATCCCAATTTTACTATCAGCTCAAAATAAGAATGTAATGTTTACAGATATAACCAATAAAGCTGGAATTGATTTCAAATATACTTTTGGCGACTATTCCTATGTGAATATTCTTGAAAGCAGTGGATCGGGGATTACTGTGTTTGACTATAACAATGATGGACTAATGGATCTTTACCTGATGAACGGAACATATCTAGAAGGGATCTCCGATCCTGAAGGAAAAGTATTTAAAGGTACACGCAACAGGTTATATAAAAATAACGGTAATGGAACTTTTTCTGATGTTTCAGAAGTTGCCGGGGTAAATGATGATAGCTGGAGCATGGCTGCTGGTGCAATTGATCTTGACAACGATGGTTATCAGGATCTTTATGTCTTAAATTATGGAGCTAATGTTTTCTATCATAATAATGGCAACGGCACATTCAGTGATATTACATCATCTTTAGGCTTAAGTGGGCCGGATAAATTGAATGGTTTTACCAAATGGAGTATAGGGGTCTCTTTCTGGGACTATAATCTGGACGGAAGACTTGATATAATGGTTGGCAACTTTCTTGCATTTGACCCAGATTATGTTTCAACGCAAACACCTGGGATGATGCCACATCCTTCGGAATATAATGGACAGGCATCAATGCTATATGAACAGCAACATGATGGTAAATTTGTAGATGTTACTAAGGATGATGGCCTCTTTTTTCCTGATTCAAAATGTATGGGCTTAACAGTGTTCGATTATGATGATGATGGAGACCTGGATATCTTTCAAGCCAATGACCATCAAATGAATTTCCTGTTCAGAAATGACGATGGGGTGTATAAAGAAGTTGGGGTTGCAAGTGGTGTGGCTGCTAATAGTCAAGGAAATCCAACAGGTTCAATGCATGGTACAGTTGGTGATGTTGATGGAGATGGCTTGATCGACATACTTGTTGCCGATCTAAAATATGGAGCCCTATACCGTAATCTAGGAAATGGTTTGTTTGAAGATATCACTGAATCAAGTGGCATTGCAATACCACTAGCTGGCAAAGGCAGTTGGGGAGCTTCACTTTTTGATTTTGACAATGATGGTGATCTGGATATTATTGCTGCTAACGGAACTGCAGAAGAACTTATTCTGCAATACCCATTATTGCTGGAAAATGATGGGAAAGGGCATTTTAAGAATGTCGGACAGGAACACGGTTCCTATTTCTCAACGAAACGCTCAGGTAGAGGTTTAGCTGTTTGGGATTTTGATAATGATGGTGATCTGGATATCATTATTTCACACGTTGATTTACAAGCAAATGCAACTTTACTTAGAAATGACGGTGGAAATACAAATCATTGGTTTGGATTAACACTTAAAGGTGAAAATGGTTTGGCTTCTGCAATAGGAGCAAAAATAACAGTAACAACGAGTGGAAAGAAACAGGTTCTTGTGAATCAGTGGACAACAGGTTATCTCTCTAATAGCGAACCCCGAGTTCATATTGGGTTGGGTCAGCAAAAATTGATTAGTGAAATTCAGATTAAATGGCCCGATGGTAAGGTTGAGGTTTATAAAGATGTTGAATCTGATCGGTATCTTACCATAGTTAAGGATAAAGGAATTGTTACAAAGTAAAGTGAATATGTGCGTTTTAGTAATCCAATGTTTTACTTAGGCACCAACATTAAAAAATGAATAATATTTATTAATTATATAAAATTAAAAAACATGAACAGTCAGTATGTAAGTAAAGTGGTGGATCTCACAAATCCTGAAAAGAATGTCATTTATAATATGACTCATGAAGAAGCTGTTAACATTGTAAAGTCAGGAGATGTTGAAGCTGTTCGCAAAATTGACGGTCAATTTTCTCTTATTTCTGTTGAGGGTAAAACAATACGTATGGCAAGATCAATTGGCCGACCCATACGTTATTTTATTGCCAAAAAAGCAGTTGGCCCCCAGTTAGTAATTGCCGAACGTATTGATGTAATTTTTAATTATCTTAAAAAAGAAGGTATGGATGACCAGTTTCACCCATCATATACGCGGATGGCTCCGGCTCACTATATAACCAAAATTGAATTGCTGGGCTGTCCCGATCCAAATCCCGTTTATGAAAGATTCTTCACGCCTGAACGCAATAAATATAGACCAGACAGCCTGCAACAAATAGGGAAAGATTATATTGGCGCAGTATATAATGAAATTAAAAAATGGCTTCAGTTCCGAGCTAAAAAGGGACCTATTGGGGTTACTTTTTCTGCCGGAATTGATAGTGGTTCGGTTTTCCTACTTATGTATCATGCACTGAAAGAACTTGGTGAGAGTCCGTCAAGGTTGAAAGCATTTACACTTTCTATTGATGGAGACGGTGCAGATTTATTACAGGCCAGAAAATTTCTGAAAGCCCTGAATCTTGAATTATTTCTGGAACCAATCGAATTGAATTATTCAGCATTGGATTGGAAAGAAGCTATTAATGTTGTTGAAGATTATAAACCTCTTGATATTCAGTCTGCTACAATGAATTTGTCATTGCTAAAAGGAATCAGGTCGCGATATCCTGAATGGAAATATATAATCGATGGTGACGGAGGTGATGAAAACCTAAAGGATTATCCGATTGAAGAGAATCCTGAACTAACGATACGAAGTGTGCTCAATAACCTAATGTTATATCATGAAGGCTGGGGTGTAGACTCAATTAAACATTCTTTGACGTATTCAGGAGGATTGAGTAGAGGATATATGCGGACATATTCTCCAACTGATTTGCTGAAATTTGAAGGATTCAGCCCATATACATTGCCTAATGTAATTGAAATTTCTGAAGGAATTCCATATATTGATATGACCAATTGGGACCATCAAAAACTTTATGACCTGAAAGGGCAAATAGTATATGAGGGGGTCAAAGCTATTACAGGAATGGAAATGCCAGTTTTCGAGAAAAGACGCTTTCAGCACGGTGTAGCTTCTACGACTGACTTCAATAGACATTTTCCCGATAAAGAAATAACTTACAGGAAAGAGTTTCTTTCAAAGTATGAGTAAGAATCATGGGGCAATTGGTAATGGCAGGTGGATCGTGTCTAACCGCGGAAAGAAAAATCTTGTTAATCCACTAAAACCATATGCCTGGCTTGTAGAAAAAGAACCTAAGCCTTCGGGAAAAGTTGAAGATACTGCAACCATTTTTCTTACGAACCGGGAATGCCCATTTCATTGCCTGTTTTGCGATTTGTGGAAAAATACAACAGATACATCAGTTCCTGTTGGAGCTATTCCCGACCAGATTGAATGGGTCCTGGATCAGATGCCTGAGGTCAAACATCTGAAATTGTATAATAGTGGGAGTTTTTTTGATGAACGAGCTATTCCAGAGGAAGACTATGAACGAATTGCATCCCTAATAAGTAGTTTTGAAACGGTTATCGTTGAAAGCCATCCAAAATTTATCAATGAAAAATGCCTGAGTTTCAGGGATATGCTTATACCTGAATTACAAGTGGCAATAGGTCTGGAAACTGTTCATCCTGAGATTCTTCTAAAATTGAATAAACAAATGACCGTAGAGGATTTCAACAATTCGGTCAGTTATCTTAAACAAAATGGAATAAGATCAAGGGCTTTTATTTTGCTCAGACCCCCTTATTTATCCGAATCAGAAGGCGTGTATTGGGCAAAACGATCCATTGATTTTGCTTTCAAAGTTGGCGTTGAATGTTGTACTGTAATTCCGGTTAGGGCTGGTAATGGTGCTATGGATCAATTAATGGAAAACGGCGATTTTAGTTTGCCGAAAATCCATTCTTTAGAAATGGTTTTGGAATATGGTATCGGACTAAATTCTGGTCGTGTATTTGCTGATGTTTGGGATTTAGACTTGTTTTCTAGTTGTAAAAAATGTATCAAACATAGGATTAATCGATTAACTACTATGAACCTTAATCAGAGAATTGTTAATAAGGTAATATGTCCATGCCATCTTGAGAAATCAGAGAATTGAAACATGTTTTAAGTTGAAAAGATAACGTACTTTATTATATTATTTAAGTAATTATAATATTTATTTCGTCAAACTCAGGTTATTAAACTATGATTGACAATTCAAAAATAAAGTCGTATTTTAACAGCTGTATTTTTATTTTTAATATTCTCAAAATACATTTATGAAATTAAAATTCATACTATTTATAGTTACTATTTTTTTTATAAGCTGCGATAACAAAAAAGATAAGGATAGCCCTAATAATGCTAATCTAAATAATGAAGGATATTCAAAAATAGATTCATATAACTATCAAAAAATACCTTCCGAATTAAGTGGTTTGAAGTTTAGCAATACCATAGTTCATAATTTAAATACAAAATCTAATGTATTTGATCATGATTATTTTTATAATGGTTCTGGAGTTGGTATAGAGGATATAAATAATGATGGATTAAAAGATATTTTCTTTACTGGTAACCAAGTACCTAATAAACTATTTTTAAATAAGGGTAATTTAGTTTTTGAAGACATAACAGCTTCAGCTAATATTAATACTAATAAAAAATGGTCGAGTGGTGTAACTTTTGCCGATGTAAATAATGATGGATGGATGGATATCTATGTTTCACAAGGAGGTCCTTATAATAAGACTGAAAGAAAAAATCTTCTCTTAATAAACCAAAAGGACAATACGTTTATAGAGCAAGCTTCAATATATGGTCTGGATGATCATGGTATTAGTACTCATTCTGCCTTCTTTGACTTCGATAAAGATGGTGATCTTGACTGTATAGTAATGAATGAAAATGATTATTACGGTGTATATCCTTCCTTATTCTATAAAATTCTAAGTGATAAACAAAAGTTAAGAGAAAATTCAAGTCATCTTTATAGAAATGATAATGGCAAATTTAAGGATATAACTGAAGAAGCTGGATTATTAAGACCAACCTTTGGCTTGGGTCTTTGTATTAGTGATATTAATAATGATAATTGGTTAGATATTTATCTTGTGAATGACTATTACCTACCTGATGTTATGTACATTAACAACAAAAACAGTACGTTTTCTGACCAAATAAAAAACACTACTAATCAAATTTCATTTTCTGGAATGGGAATTGATATTGCTGATATAAACAACGATAATTTAATGGATATTTTTGTTCTGGATATGGCTCCAACCAATCATGTACAATCTCAAACATTAATGGCTTCCATGAATGCTCCACAATTCAATTTATTAATAAATACATTAGACTTTCAAGCTCAATATATGTATAATACTCTACAATTGAATGTTGGTAATAATAAATTACACAATATATCACAATTGGCAGGCTTATCAAAAAGTGATTGGAGTTGGGCTGGGCTTATATTTGATACAGATAATGATGGGAACGAAGATATTTATGTTACTAATGGCTATAGAAAATATTCTTCAGACCATGATGTCAGAAAACGCGTTTTTGATGCCAAACAACTGTATAAAGGAAAAGTTCCTTTATCGGTAAAAGAAGATATATACAATAACTTACCTTCTGAAAAATTAGCCAATATATTATTTAAAAATAATGGTAATTTAATTTTTGAAAATATGACATCTTTTTCGGGTTTAGGTGAACCCTCTTTCTCAAATGGAGCTGCCTATTCTGATTTAGATAATGATGGAGATTTAGACATTGTAGTAAATAATATAGATGACGAGGCTTTTTTATTCAAAAATAATTCCATTGAAAATGGATTGGGAAATTATATCAAAATAATTACAAAAGGAAATCTATCTGAGGATTTTGCAAAAGTAGTTATATCATATAATGGAAAAACAAGAACTAAAGAATCGAAAAGGGTTAGAGGTTACTTATCTTCAGTTGATAAAACAATTCATTTTGGTTTGGGAAACACAACTATTATTGATACTGTTAAGGTCATATGGCCATCTGGAAAATATCAAGAACAGTATAGTATTACAGCAAATGCTACAATAACCTTTTACGAAAAATATGCAAAGGAAAATAAACCAATTGATATTTCAAATAAAAGTTTTTTATTTAAAAAAATAAATAGTTCAATTAATTTCACACATAAGGAAAATGAGTTTAATGACTTTAAAAAAGAAATCCTCTTACCATATAAACAATCTACATTAGGACCCTATATTACTAAAGGTGATGCAAATGGTGATGGTAAAGATGATGTTTATATTGGTGGCGCTCATAAACAAGCCGGGCAATTGTTTATTCAAACCAATAAAGGGTTTTTGAAAGTTGACAATACCGTTTTTAATGAAGATGCACACTATGAAGACATGGAAGCTTTATTTATTGACATTGACAATGACAATGACAATGATCTATATGTCGTTAGCGGTGGTAGTGAATTTATTGATCGTTCAGGAAGTTTAAAGGATAGAATTTATTTAAATGATGGAAATGGTAATTTTTCTAGAGTAACTGGAACAGAAATTGACTTATACACAATTAGTGGTAAAACCGTCACTAAAATAGATTTTGATAAAGATGGAGACTATGATCTCATTGTAGGAAACCGAATTAAACCACAAAAATATCCGTTACACGAACCTTCTCTTATTTATGAGAATGTTAATGGTACTTTCACTAATGTTACTGGTAATGTCGCTCCAGATTTTGAAGATTTTGGTATCGTTAATAAAGTTATTGCTACCGATTTTAATAATGATGGATGGGAAGACTTTATTGCTGTTGGAGAATGGACTCATATTGGTCTATTTATTAACGAAAATGGTGTTTTTAGAGATATTTCAAATAATAGTAAATTAGATTCTGAAAAAGGGTGGTGGTATAGTATTACTGAAACTGATGTTAATAATGATGGAAACAAAGATTATTTAATTGGAAATATTGGACTTAATATCAAGTTTAAAGTAAGTCCAGAAAAACCTTTACGTGTTTATGCAGACGATTTCGATTTAAATGGAACGCTCGATGTTGTTTTGAGCTATAAATATAATGGCAATTTTGTTCCTGCTAGAGGAAAAGAATGTTCAACTCAACAAATGCCTTTCCTGTCTAAAAAAATACCAACATACCATCAATTTGCAAATTCTACAATAGAAGATCTCTACGGAGAAAAAATCTATACCTCTTACCAACGAGAAGCCAATCAATTTAAATCAATTCTTCTTTTAAATGATGGTAACGGAAAATTTAGAAAAATTCCACTTCAAAATATGGCTCAAACCATACCAATTTTAGATGGTGAAACGTATGATTTAAATAAAGATGGTTTCGAAGATATTATTGTTGTTGGAAATATTTATAATACTGAAGCCGAAACACCTCGTTTGGACAATGCATATGGTTTAGTGTTAATTTCAAATAAAAAAGATGGTTATACTGTTCTTGGTCCAGATAAAACAGGTTTATACATTAATGGTAATGCTAAATCTATCAAAGTAATTGAACAAACTTTTTTTAACAAGATTTTAGCAATTATTGCTACTAATAATGCTGAAGTAGAAATTTTTGAAATGAATAGTACTGGTTACTAAATAAATGGGCTTTAATTTTGTGTTTCTGCAATTTAAATTAATATCTTGTTTTACATTAAACCTTCTATATAAATTTGTATCCTAATTTGTACCTTAACTAATTTAAACACTTATAAACATTGATATAATACTTTTTGTATCGGAAAGCAACTTCACTTAATAACAAGTAACGAAAATAAACCAAAATAATATTCAATCCGTTTTGAGGTAGTTTATGATGCAGAACAGAATGTTACTACAGAAGTTAGGAGTATTAAAACAGATCTTAATTTAAATAAATACTCCCAATTTATTAAAATATGAGATTATAAAGTAGCCAGAACGATAATCCAGTAAATAAAGTTCCCATTAGAAAGAAAAATAGAGCTTTTAGCTCTATGCTTTTGTTGTTTATTTTATTTAAAAATTCCATAATAATTGATTTGGGGTTAATTATTGACAGCTATATTATGCAAAACAACAGTTAGAAATAAAAATATTCGATGTAATGCGTAAAAGTTTAACAAAAACACAATAATCTTTAATAAAACCTATGGCTTTATATTAATTTAATGTTCTTAAATTTGTAGAAAAGCAAATAATTGTTTAAGATAAAGGCTCTTTTTTAGCTAATTACTTCACAAACTATATTCGCATCAACTTCTACATGATAAATTACTTTTTGTGTATGAGGAGTAATTTTCTATTGCTTCAAAATAATCAATCGCGCTTTATAGCCAGTTGTAATAAGCCAACGGTTAGATGAAAGGAGCACATCGTTTTCATCATAAATTTTAAGTTCAGCTGTATTTGGGCTTGATAACCCTTCGTTTAAAGCCTCAAACTCAATAGTGTTAAAACCTTCGCCAATTTCAATATCAATTGTATAATACGACCCAGTTAAAGTAATATTTGGATGTACAATGGCTTTATTTAAAAATAATCTTATGCGATCACCATCTACATATTCATGATCTCTACATTTAATCCTAATATATTTCGATGTTGTTTTTATATCTCCTAAATAATGATCTCTACTAAATTTAGATACATCTTTTTGTCCTTCACCAAATTGTTGATTAATATACCAAGTAGGTTTTATAAGATTACTTTTTGCAGTTATATCAACTCCAGATTTCTTTTTAAAAAAATCGGTTAATGGTATATTATATAAAGAAGGTCTATTGTTTATACTTGTAATTCCCCGAAAAGGAGTTAGTTTGACCGACAATATAGTTTTTGAATTAGAGCTAGTATCTATATCCTTAAAATTTATAATTTTTTTAGATCCATCTATTTGTGCATTTAAAGACACACTTAAACAAAGAGAAAAAAATATAAAGAGCTTAATTTTCATGTGTTAATATTTATTGTTTTTCAATGGTCACATGCAGTTCGCTATTAATAATTCCCTAGGGCAAGAAAAATTTTAATATGCTAGTTTCATAGGTTTTTAGAATGTGATCTGAAATATTGCAATTTTGAGCTAAAGATATATAATTGGTTTAGTATTACTAATACATTAACGATACTTTAAACTTATTTATATCTCTGTTAACAAAAATTATTCCATTAGCAACATTTTTTAAAGATATCTTATAATAATACTATAAATTTGAAACGGTTAATTTGAATTTATAGCAATAGCATTGAATACTTTACTACAAGAATTAGCATTACAATTAGAAGGCGAATTGCACTATGACTCCATGATGAAAAGTCTTTATGCGACTGATGCTTCTGTATATAGAGAACTCCCTTTAGCAGTAGCTTTACCTAAACATTCTAAAGACATTCAAACGCTTATTATGTTTGCAAAAACTAATAAGATAAGTCTTATTCCTCGTGCAGCAGGAACCTCTTTAGCTGGACAATGTGTTGGTAATGGTATTGTTGTGGACATATCTAAATATATGAACCAGATTTTAGAAATTAATGTTTCCGAAAATTGGGTTCGTGTACAACCTGGAGTCGTAAGAGATGAGCTAAATGTATTCGTAAAGCCATATGGCTTATTTTTTGGACCAAACACATCTACTGCAAATCGATGCATGATAGGAGGAATGGTAGGCAATAATTCTTGTGGATCTACTTCAATAGTTTATAGTTCTACAAGGGAACATGTACTGGAACTAAAAACCATTTTAAGCGATGGAAGCGAAGTGGTTTTTAATTCGCTTAATAAAAGTCAATTTGAATACAAGCAAAAAGGAAATTCTTTAGAAGCTCAATTATACAATCAGATTTTTACAGAACTCTCTGATTCTGAAACTCAAAAACAAATTATAGATGAGTTCCCAAAAGCCTCTGTAAGTCGAAGAAATACAGGTTATGCAGTAGATGCATTACTTAAAACAAGTGTTTTTTCAAAAGCAACAGAATCATTTAACTTTTGCAAAATCCTGTGTGGATCAGAAGGAACATTAGCATTCACAACAGAAATAAAACTGAATCTTGTGCCTTTGCCAAAGCCAAAAGATGTCGTTATTGCTGCACATTTTAAAAGTATTAACGATAGTTTAAAAGCAACTGTAATTGCGATGCAACACAAGCCTACAGCTTGTGAACTTATGGACAAAACCATTTTAGATTGTACAAAAGGTAACATTGAGCAACAAAAAAATCGCTTTTTTGTGGAAGGTGATCCTGAAGCTATTTTAATGATTGAGTTTCGTTCAGACACTTTGCAAGAATCGAAAACATTAGCCAATAACCTTATAAATGATTTAAAAGAACATAATCTTGGCTTTGCATTTCCTATAATTTCTGGCATTGAAACAGAAAAAGTTTGGAATTTACGCAAAGCTGGTTTAGGGCTTTTGGCAAATATTTCAGGAGATAAAAAGGCAGTGGCTTGTATTGAAGATACAGCTATAAATGTTGAAGAATTACCAGAATATATCAATGAGTTTTCTGCCTTAATGAAAGGCTTTAATCAAGACGCAGTATATTATGCACATGCTGGAGCAGGAGAATTGCATTTGCGTCCAATTTTAGATTTAAAGCAATCTGAAGATGTAAAATTATTTAGAGGCATTAGCGAAGCCTCTGCAAAATTGGTTAAAAAATATAAGGGTTCTTTAAGTGGAGAACATGGCGATGGAAGAGTACGTTCAGAGTTTATTCCATTAGTATTAGGCAGAGAAAATTATAAGTTGTT
Source organism: Bacteroidota bacterium (assembly GCA_003650305.1). Classification (GTDB taxonomy): domain Bacteria; phylum Bacteroidota; class Bacteroidia; order Flavobacteriales; family Flavobacteriaceae; genus PRS1. The sequence continues at coordinate 28,517 of QMOV01000011.1, forward strand.
AAAACGTATAAAACATACTTGGGATAAAAATTCCATTTTTAACCCAGGTAAGATTGTTGATGCAGAACCAATGGATAAAAGTTTGAGATATGAAGCTGTTGTTGAAACAAAAGAGATAGAAACAGTCTTTAATTTTGAAGAAACAGGAGGCATATTACGAACTGCCGAAAAATGTAATGGTTCTGGCGATTGTAGAAAACTCAATTTTGCAGGAGGCACTATGTGTCCAAGTTATAGAGCGACTTTAGACGAAAAAGATACAACTAGAGGAAGAGCAAATATTTTACGAGAATTTTTAACTCAAAACGTAAAAGACAATCCGTTTAATCATCCTGAAATTAAAACAGCCATGGATTTGTGCTTGTCTTGTAAAGGATGTAAATCGGAGTGTCCATCAAATATAGATATGGCTACTTTAAAAGCCGAATTTTTACATCAGTATTACAAAAGCAATCCAGTGCCACTGCGTTCCAAAGCAATTGCAAATATTAATAAGATAAATGGGTTTGCTAGTAAATTTTCTAGTATTCATAATTTTTTGATTAAACAAGATTGGTTAAAATCGGTTTTAGGTATAGCAAAACAAAGGTCGCTTCCAAAATTGCATTCTACAAGTTTAAGGCAATGGTTTACAACCTTAAAACAAAATGAGTATAAAAGAAAAGTCTATCTGTTCTGTGATGAATACACTAACTATTATGATGTAGAACTTGGTATAAAAACGATTAAGCTTCTTAATAAATTAGGTTACGAAGTAAACATAATAAAGCATGCTGAAAGTGGAAGAGCATATATTTCCAAAGGATTTTTACATCAAGCAAAAAAGATTGCCGAAAAAAACGTAGATACGCTTAAAGATATCATTTCAAGCGAAACACCATTAATAGGAATAGAGCCTTCAACAATTCTCGGATTTAGAGATGAATACCCTAATTTGATTACTTCAGAAAATAAACCTATAGCTTTAAAATTAAGCAAAAATGTGTTGTTAATAGACGAATTTATTTCTCAAGAAATTGACAAGGGAAATATTTCTTCTTCACTTTTTACTTCCGTAGAAAAAGAAATTATGCTTCATGGTCATTGTCATCAAAAAGCATTATCATCTATTGATTATACTGAAAAATTACTAACCTTACCTATAAATTACAATGTTAAAACCATTCCGTCAGGATGTTGTGGTATGGCTGGATCTTTCGGTTACGAAAAAGAACATTTTAAATTGAGTAATAAAATTGGGGAAATGGTTTTATTCCCAGCAATTAGGCAAACAAAAAACAATGTAATAATAGCTGCATCTGGAACAAGTTGTCGTCATCAAATTAAAGATGGGACAAAAAAAACAGCTTTACATCCAATCGAAATTTTATATGATGCACTTAAAGAATTGTAGTAAACCACAGTTAATTAATTAAGTATTCCATAAACCTTTAATTTTTATTTACTTTACAGCAGATTAATACAGCATTTATGATTGATGAATTAAAACTAAATTATGGTCACTTGTTCGAAGACGAGTTATTGCAAGAGATAAACAATGTTGGCGTTTTTAAAGAAGTGCCTGAAGGTTTCAAGTTAATAGAAATAGGAAGCTATATTAAGTCTATGCCGCTTTTGGTTAGTGGAGCAATTAAAATACTTCGAGAAGACAGCATAGGAGATGATCTTATCTTATATTTTTTAGAACGAGGAGATACTTGTGCTATGACATTGTCTTGTTGCGTAGGACAATCAAAAAGTGAAATTCGTGCCATTGCAGAAACAGATGCGAAATTAATTATGATTCCTGTCGAAAAAATGAGCGAATGGATGGGTAAATATAAAAGTTGGCAGAATTTTATACTCCAAAGTTACCATGAAAGAATGATGGAATTGCTTGAAGCCATAGATACTATTGCCTTTTTAAAAATGGATGAGCGCATATTTAAATACCTGAAAGATAAAGCAATGATAAATAGTAATAATATCCTCAATATAACACATCAAGATATCGCGTATGATTTGCACACCTCTAGAGTAGTAGTTTCCAGACTTTTAAAGACACTAGAAAACGATGGCAAAATAAAACTTCATAGAAATAGCATCAAAATCATTTCAATTTAAATGCACTCTCTGTAACTAATGTTACTTGATTTGTTGTTATTAGATATTACTTTTGCTCAACAAAAAACACTAGGTATTAAATGGATTTCATAGAAATTTTCGGATATATAAGTGCCTTATTAATTGGCATGTCTTTAGGTTTAATAGGTGGAGGAGGCTCTATTCTAGCAGTTCCAGTTTTAGCATATTTATTTTCTATTGAAGAAAAAGCGGCAACTGCATACTCACTATTTATAGTAGGTTCAAGTGCTTTATTTGGTGGAATAAGACAACATTATAAAGGCTATGTGAATTGGAAAACAGCTATTGTTTTTGGATTTCCTGCTATTGTTGGAGTTTCAGTAGTAAGAAAATTTCTTGTTCCAGTTTTACCGGATGTGCTTTTCACTATTGAAGATTTTGAGTTTACACGTCGGATGGGAATGTTTGGTTTATTTGCAGTCTTAATGATACCTGCGGCATTCTCTATGTTAAAAGTTACAAAGCAAGAAAAGCTAGATAAGCCCAAAAAAGTTAAATATAATTATCTTATACTAATACTCTCTGAAGGCTTTATAGTTGGCGTAATTACTGGATTAATTGGCGCTGGAGGAGGATTTTTAATTATTCCAGCTTTAGTAATTTTAGCAAATTTAGAGATGAAAGTTGCCGTTGCTACATCATTAATCATTATTGCTGTAAAGTCTCTAATAGGTTTCTTTTTAGGAGATGCTTTTACAATGGATATTGATTGGCAATTTTTAATTATTTTTACATTGCTATCATTTATCGGAATTTTTATTGGCAGTTATTTAAGTAACTTTTTAAATGGAGAAAAACTAAAAAAAGGATTTGGCTATTTTATTATAGTCATGGCAATATTTATTTTTTATATGGAATTTTTTGTGAATGTGTAGTATTATAAGCATCATTGTGAAGCAATTATTTGTAACTATTGTTACTGTATCAATGATAAAGCAATATTACATTTGAACCTTAAATAATTTAAACTAATAACATGAAAGTAGAACAAATATATACAGGATGTTTAGCACACGCTGCTTATTACATCGAGAGTAATGGTGAAGTAGCCATTATTGATCCTTTAAGAGAAGTACAACCCTACATTGATCGTGCAAAAACAGACGATGCAAAAATAAAGTACATTTTTGAAACGCATTTCCATGCCGATTTTGTGAGTGGACATTTAGATTTACAAAAAAAGACAGGAGCTAAAATTGTGTTTGGACCAACAGCTAAACCTAGTTATGATGCCATAATTGCTGAAGATAATCAAATCTTCGTGGTAGGCGATTATAAAATTAAAGTAATCCATACACCTGGTCATACTATGGAGAGTACTACATATTTACTTATAGACGAAAATGGCAAAGAACACGGTATAGTTACAGGAGACACCTTGTTTATTGGCGATGTTGGAAGACCTGATCTTGCACAACATATTGTTTCAGACCTTACCGAAGATAAACTTGCAGGATATTTATTCGATTCTCTTCGGAATAAAATAATGCCATTAAGCGACGATTTAATTGTCTATCCAAATCATGGTGCAGGTTCTGCTTGTGGAAAGAATATGAGTAGCGAAACTACAGATACTTTAGGCAATCAAAAAAGAACTAATTATGCTTTACGAGCAGACATGACTAAAGAAGAGTTTATAAAAGAATTATTAACAGGTTTAACAGCACCTCCAGGATATTTTCCACAAAATGTACTAATGAATATTCAGGGTTATGAAAGCCTTGATGATGTAATGGAAAAAGCTCAAAAACCGTTATCTCCATTAGAATTTGAAACTGCTGCTAACGAAACTGGAGCAGTTATGCTAGATGTTCGTGATCAAGATGATTTTGCAAAAGGACATATTCCTCGTTCAATCTTTATTGGTTTAGATGGCGAATTTGCACCTTGGGTAGGAGCTTTAATTGCAGATGTTAAACAACCTATTTTACTAATTTCTCCAAAAGGTCGTGAAGAAGAGGCACTTACAAGACTTTCCAGAATTGGTTTTGATAATACAATTGGTTATTTAGAAGGTGGTTTCGAAGCATGGAAAAAAAATGCAATGGAGTACGATACTGTTACTGCCATATATGCTATGGAATTTAAAAAAGCAATTGAAGAAAAACACGTACCAGTTTATGATGTAAGAAAAGAGTCTGAATATCTTTCAGAACATATAGAGAATGCAAATCATATGTGTTTAAGTACTATTAATAATGATATTGCAGAATACCCAACAGACAAAACGTTTTATATTCATTGTCAAGGAGGATATCGTTCTATGATTGCTTCATCTATTTTAAAAGCCAGAGGCATCCATAATATTATTGATGTTGCAGGAGGCTTTGATGCGATTAAAGAAGTTGGAACTCCTGTAACAGATTATGTTTGCCCTACAACGTTAATATAAAACTATTTATGAAAAACATCACACAAGAAGAATGGAGAGAACTACTGTCTAATGATGATGATGCAGTTATTATAGATTCAAGAACTCCAAATGAATGGCGAGCTGGTGTTTTTGAAAATTCTCTTTTAATGAATATTAACGACCCACAATCTTTTATGGACGACGTTAATAAATTGGATAAAGAAAAGAATTATTATGTGTACTGCCGAAGCGGAATAAGAAGCATTCAAGCGTGTCAAGTTCTCGAAAGTGTTGGTATTAAAACCACTTATAACCTTTTAGGCGGAATTTTGATATGGAATGGTAAAACAGTAATACCATAGTATAAATAACAAAGAATACTTTAAAAAGTGTATGTAAAATAAATATTGATTAATAGCAATAAAAGGGAGTAGCATATATTTGTTTTGTGACTCCCTTTTTATTAAATTATTTTTCTAAACTAAAGCACGATTTATGAAAAAGATCTTAATAATTTTATTTCTAATAAGTTCTATTGTAGCATGTAAATCACAACCTAAAGAAATTTTAAGAAAGGTAGATGTAGTTACTTTTAAAGAAGAATTAGCTCATAAAAAAAACATTCAGTTGGTTGATGTGAGAACACCAGAAGAATACCAAGAAGGCTACATAGAAAATGCTATTCTCATAGATTATTTTTCAGAAGATTTCAATACTAAAATTCAAGAATTAGATAAAGAAAAACCTGTATATCTCTATTGTAGAAGCGGAAACAGAAGTGGTAAAGCATCTATATTATTATTAGATTTCGGATTTACAGAAATAGTAGATTTAGAAGGTGGTTACGAAGCATGGAGCGAACAATAAATTCAAAAAAAATATTAACAACTATAGATGTACAGAACCTTAAATATCTAGTTAACAAAACACCATTCATTTAGGTCACTATTTTTATTTTTTTAATGTAACTTATGTTACCTTTTATTAAATCTGTTGTTAATATCTTTACACTATTATATTTTAAAAATTTACTAATTATGAGTTCACATCAACAAGTTTTAATTATAGGTGGAGGTACAGCTGGTATAATGGTAGCTGCACAACTATTAAAAAAAGATAAAAGTTTAAAAATAGGGTTAATAGAACCAGCAGATACGCATTATTATCAGCCAGCTTGGACACTTGTTGGTGCAGGAAACTTTAATTTTGAAAAAACTGCAAAATCAATGGCGTCTGTAATGCCAAAAGGTATTACATGGATAAAAGATTACGCTACTGGTTTTAACCCTGAAAAGAATACAGTTTCTACAAAATCAAGTGGAGACATAACTTACGATTATCTTGTCGTAGCTCCAGGACTTGTTTACGACTTTTCTTTAGTTGAAGGACTTACCGAAGCTATAAATAAAGGTGTAGTTTGTAGCAATTATACAGACCCTAAACATACTTGGGAAGTGCTAAAGAATTTTAAAGGCGGAACAGCTTTATTTACACAACCAACAACTCCAATTAAATGTGGTGGAGCACCACAAAAAATCTTGTATTTAGCCGAACATTATTTCCGAAGAAGTGGAGTAAAAAATAAAACGAAAATCGTTTTTGCAACTAATGGAGGTGTTATTTTTGGAGTAAAACCTATTGCAGAAACATTGATGAATATTGTTGATAAAAAAGATATTAATTTACGTTTCGGACATTTACTTAAAAAAGTAGATGGAGAAAAACAAATTGCTTGGTATGCTCTAGCAGATAACCAGTCGGAATACAACCATAAAGATGTTGAAGTTTCTAAAGATGGCGATTTAATAGGCATTCATTTCGATATGCTACATTTAGCACCACCACAAACTGCACCAAAGTTTATACAAAATTCAACTTTAGTTAACGAAGAAAAATGGCTGGATGTAGATATCAATACTTTACAACATAACAAATACAGCAATATATTTGGTTTGGGAGATGTTGCAGCATTGCCAACGGCTAAAACTGGTGCAGCAATTAGAAAACAAGCACCAATAGTTGTAGATAATATTACTTTGTTAATGAAAAACAATAGTATTGGCAATATGTCTTATAACGGTTATTCATCTTGTCCTTTCGTAACCAACTATGGCAAAATGGTTTTAGCAGAGTTCGATTACGATAATAATTTTACTCCAGATCCTAAATTAAAACAAATGCTTATTAAAGATTCTTCAAAAGAACATTGGAGACTTTGGATATTAAAAAAATATATGCTTCCATATTTATATTGGAACAAGATGATGAAAGGTGAAAATGTTTAAACGTTTTTCAAAAAAAATATTTAAAATAAAATTATATATATGAATTGGATTTTAGAACCTTGGTCGTGGTATATTTCAGGTCCACTTATTGCCTTTATAATGTTTTTACTGCTTATGGTAGGTAAAGACTTTGGTATGTCTGCAAACTTACGCACCTTATGTACTATGTGTGGAGCAGATAAAACTTCAGATTTTTTTAAATTCGATTGGAAAGCACAACGTTGGAATCTTATAGTTGTTCTTGGTGCTATAATTGGAGGTTTTATTGGTTCACATTATTTATCTAATGAAACTGCTGTTGCCATAAACCCAGAAGTTATTGAGAATCTTCAATCTATGGGTTTTAATAGTGCAGGAAAAACATATTTACCAACAGAATTGTATGATATGAGTGCTTTAACAGACATTAAAAGCTTATCTATATTAATAATAGGAGGTTTCCTTGTTGGATTTGGAGCGCGTTATGCTGGTGGTTGTACATCTGGACATGCAATTTCTGGTTTAAGCGATTTACAATTCCCTTCGTTAATTACAGTAATTGGATTTTTTGCAGGTGGTTTATTTATGATTCATGTTTTATTCCCACTAATTTTTTAAGCTATGAAACGAGCATGCTAAAAAGCTTATCATACAAGGAATGATTAATAGCGAACAGCATGTGACCGTTAAAAAACAATAAATATAAACACATGAAAAGTATTATTTATTTAGTAATCGGAATTTTATTTGGGATTGTAATGTTTAAATCTGAAGCTGCATCTTGGTTTCGTATTTACGAAATGTTTCAATTTAAAGCGTTCCACATGTATGGTATCATTGGTTCGGCAGTAGGATTAGGAATTATTATAGTACAATCTATAAAACGCTTTAAAATAAAATCATTTTATGGCGAGCAAATTATTATTAATCCTAAAGACAAAAGTATTAGTCGTTATCTTATAGGAGGCATTATCTTTGGTTTAGGTTGGGCATTAGCTGGAGCTTGTCCTGGACCAATGTTTACTTTAGTTGGCGCAGGATATATACCTATTCTTGTAGTTATTGTTTCAGCTTTATTGGGTACATTTGTTTATGGCTTATTGCAAAATAAATTGCCACATTAATCGTCAAGGGGTTTAAACCCCTTGAAAAATATAACACATTAATTGCTAAAGGGTTTAAACCCCTTGAAAAATGTACCACATTAAAAAATTTATATTAACCGTTTAATTCTTTTATTATGAAAAAAAACATTGGAAGTATCGACAAAGTAATTCGTTATATCGTTGCAGTTGTTGCAATTTGGGCAGCTTATACAGAACAAGTTACTAGCCCCTGGAATTATGTATTATACGCTGTTGCTGCCATAATGATTGTTACTGCTTTAGCAAATTTTTGCCCATTGTGGACAGTTTGCAAAATTAATACATCTAAAAAAGAATAACACGCTATTTTTTTTGTTAAGTATTTGTAACGTTTTTATCTTGTAAGCGTCATATAAACTGAAAACCTATTTGGTTTTTGTATTAACATCAATCAAAATTAGTTAACCATGAGGCAAGACAGACAATTAATAGTTATTACGCATTTAAGTCAGTTAGTGACTTTAGTTATAGGTTTTGGTAGTCTTATTTTGCCTTTAATTCTTTGGATGACTAATAAGGAGAAAGTTTACCAAATGGATGTACATGGAAAAAACATCCTTAATTTTCAAATAAGCCTAATAATTTATGCTTTAATATGTATTCCACTAATCTTCTTATTAGGATTAGGAATATTAGGCTTAATCGTTTTAGGAATAATATCAATAATTTTCCCCATTATTAATGCTATAAAAGCGAGTAATGGAGAAACACCAAAATACCCTTTATCTCTAAATTTTATTAGTTAGTTAGTTATTTGATTTTTGAGATAAAACTAAAAGGCTCACGAAAGTGGGCCTTTTTTATTCCTTTAGTTTAAAGTGGCTAATAAAACTATTTGCTTAACTTTAACAATCAAATTATTTATATGTCAATATTCCAAAGTACTGTTGTTACCAAACATCTTAAAGGTCAAAACAGCGAAATAATTACTGCTAAATGGAATATTTATAAAAACCACTTTCTAAATCCAACAATTCAGGAAAATATAAGAAACAGCAAAGAAGAGCAATATCAAGGCGGATTTATTATAGACTTATTTGTAAATGTTCTGGGTTACACAAAAAACCCAACGCCACATTTCAATATTACAACCGAGTATAAAAATATAAAGGATTCTAAAAAGGCTGATGGAGCTATCATTATTAATAATGTAGTTAAGGCTGTAATCGAATTAAAAGGTACTAATACTACCGATTTGGGCAAGGTTGAAACCCAAGCGTTTGGTTATAAAAATAATCAACCACAATGTACTTATATCATCACATCTAATTTTGAGAAGTTACGATTCTATATAGACAATGCCATAGAACATATAGAGTTTAATCTTTTTACACTTACCGAAAAAGAGTTTAAACTTTTGTATTTGTGCTTAGCTTATGAAAACATAGAAAAAGATATTCCTAAAAAAATAAAAGAAGAATCTGTAAGTCAGGAGGATGCCATTACCAAAAAACTATATAACGATTACTCTTTGTTTAAAAGAGAATTACATCAAAGTTTGGTGACTCTAAACCCTCAATTTGATGCTTTAACATTATTTAAAAAATCTCAAAAGTTATTAGACAGGTTTTTGTTTTTATTCTTTGCAGAAGACAGACAGTTACTGCCTCCAAATTCTGTTAGATTGGTTTTAAAGCAATGGAAACAGCTAAAAGATTTAGATGAAGATGTGCCTTTATATAACAGGTTTAAAAAATATTTCGGCTATTTAAACACAGGATTTAAAGGAAAGCAATATAATGTTTATGCTTATAATGGAGGCTTGTTTAAAGTTGATGAAGTTTTGAGTAACATAACTATTGATGATGACTTGTTGTATAAGCACACACTTAAACTTTCAGAATATGATTTTAATAGCGAAGTAGATGTAAATATTTTAGGACATATTTTTGAAAACTCTTTAAACGAATTAGAAGAAATACAAGCACAACTCGAAGGACAAGAAATAGACAAAACTAAATCTAAACGTAAAAAAGATGGCGTGTTTTATACGCCCAAATACATTACAAAATATATAGTTGAAAATACTGTTGGAAAGCTTTGTGATGAAAAGAAACAAGAACTTAAAATTAATGAAGACCACTATATAACAGATAAAAAAAGACAGAAAAAAACCAGAAAAGACTTACTGGATAAACTAACCAATTATAGAAACTGGTTATTGCAACTTACCATTTGCGATCCAGCTTGTGGCTCTGGAGCATTTTTAAATCAAACTTTAGACTTTTTAATTAACGAACACAGATACATTGATGAATTACAAGCCAAGCTTTTTGGTGATGCTATGGTATTAAGCGATGTTGAAAAAAGCATATTAGAAAACAACTTGTTTGGGGTAGATTTAAATGAAGA